>NZ_JAVREN010000031.1:0-63984 GCF_031845405.1 Streptomyces boetiae | reverse complement strand
CGGGGCCGGGGCGGGCGGGGGGTGGTTCGTGGAGACGTGGGCGGCGGTGCGATTGCGGAGGGGGCGGTCGGTGTGCTGCCACGGGGCGTCGGGGGTCGCGGCGGCGCCGGAGGTGCCGGCCGCGCGGGCTGGGCGGGCGGCGCGGGTCGGGCGGGCCGGGGCTGCGGGGAGCTGGCCCTTGAGGGGGCCCCAGTCGTTGGGGTCGGGGACGCCGGGGGGAAGCATCTGGCGGCGGCGGGGGCCGCCGTGGCCGGATTCGCCGGGTTCCTTCGCGCCGGGCCACGCCTTGGCGACGCGGGCGGCCAGGACGAAGTCCTTGCGCAGCGGGTGTCCCTCGAAGGTCTCGGGCAACAGCAGCGGGGCCAGGCCGGGGTGCCCGGGGAAGGCGATGCCGAACATCTCGTGCGTCTCCCGCTCGTGCCAGGCCGCGCCCGCGTAGACGCCGGTCGCGGTCGGCAGCGCCGGGTCCTCGTGCGGGACGGTGGCGCGCAGCAGCAGCCGGCGCGGCGGGGTGCCCAGCGCGACGACGTGCGCGCAGACCTCGAAGCCGCTGCCGGGCCGGTCCACCGCGCTGAGCCAGTCGAAGAACGTGCAGCCCAGCTCGTCGCGGGCGCTGCGCAGCGCCGCGGTCCAGCCCTCGGCGGGAACGTCCACGGTCAGCACCTCGTACGCCTCGCCCGCCGCGGCCCCCTCCCCGAACAGCTCGGCGGCGGGCCTGGGCAGCCAGCCCTCGCCGCTCACCGGGAACCGTCCCCGGGAGCGGGCGGCGTGACCAGCGGGCTGGTCAGTTCCGCGGCGGAGGGTGAACGCGGGGCGTAGCGGCGGTCGATGGTCTCCGCGGCGATCTTCTCCTGGAGCTTGAGGATGCCCTGGAGCAGCGCCTCGGGCCGCGGCGGGCAGCCGGGGACGTACACGTCCACGGGGATGATCTGGTCCACGCCCTTGGTGACGGAGTAGGAGTCCCAGTAGGGGCCGCCGCAGTTGGAGCAGGCGCCGAAGGAGATGACGTACTTCGGCTCGGGCATCTGCTCGTACAGCCGCTTCACGGCCGGGGCCATCTTGTCGGTGACGGTGCCGGAGACGACCATCAGGTCGGCCTGCCGGGGGCCGGGCGCGAAGGGGATGACGCCCAGGCGGATGAAGTCGTGCCGGGACATCGACGCGGCGATGAACTCGATGGCGCAGCAGGCCAGGCCGAAGTTGAAGACCCACAGGCTGTAGCGGCGGCCCCAGTTGAGGATCACCTTCATCGGCTCGGGGGCCAGGCGCGCGAGCGGGCCGAGCGCGGACCGCGCGGCGGCGGGGCGCGCGGGCGTCAGGTCCATGCGAGCACGCCCTTCCGCCAGGCGTAGAGCAGCCCGGCGCTGAGGAAGCCGAGGAAGACGAACATCTCCACGAGCGTGGCCGCGCCGTAGCCCTCGGCCGAGAAGACCGTCGCCCAGGGGAAGAGGAACACCGAGTCCACGGCGAAGATCACGTACAGGAAGGCGTAGACGTAGTACCGGATCTGGGTGTGCGCCCAGCCCTCCCCCACCGGGTCCACGCCGCACTCGTAGGCCAGCAGCTTCTCCGGCGTGGGCACGGAGGGGCGCAGCAGGCGGCCGGCGCCGAAGGAGACCGTCACGAAGAGGACGCCGGCCACGGCGACGAGGCCGACGACGGCGTAACCGTGGAAGTAGTCGGGCACGACGGGCCTCCGGGGCGGGGACGGGTGGACGGACGGGAGTCTAGGGGACCCCGCGCCGGCTGTGACCACCGCAGGGAGGACCGGTGGCGGGCGGGCGCGCAGGGCCGAGGGGGGCCGGGGCGGTGGGGCTAGCCCCACCGGCGTTGACCGACGCACCCCATGGCAGCCGCGGCCGGCGAGCGTGCAGGCTGGGGTCATGACCAGCACCGCCCCCGCGGAGGCCGCCGAGCCGCTGCCCCCGCCCCGCCCCCCGCTGAGCGCGCAGACCTGGCGGGAGTGCGCCTACCTGCTGTCGGGGATGCCGCTCGACCTGATCGCCTTCGTCTACGTGCTGGCGTGGATCTACGTCGGCGTGCTGCTGTCCGTGACGGTGATCGGCCTGCCGGTGCTGGCGCTGGGCCTGCTGGGCTGCCGCCTGTTCGGGTCCTGGGAGCGGGCCAGGACGCGGGCGCTGCTGCGGCTGGAGGTCGAGGAGCCGAGCCCGCTGCGGCGCACCCGGGGCCGGGGGTTCCTGACCTGGGTGTGGTCGAGCCTGAAGGACCCGGTGGGCTGGCGTTCGGCGCTGTTCTTCGTGGTGCGGCTGCCGTGGACGGTGATCACCTTCACGGTGGTCCTGACGGCGTTCTTCGTGGCCTGGCCGCTGCTGCCCTGGCTGGCGCGCTGGCTGAGCAACGTGGACCGGGCGCTGGTGCGCGCGCTGCTCTCCCCCTCGGACGAGATGGAGCGGCGGATCGCCGAGCTGGAGTCGGGCCGCACGACGGTGAGCGACGCGGCCAGCGCGGACCTGCGGCGGATCGAGCGGGACCTGCACGACGGCGCCCAGGCCCGGCTCGTTTCCCTGGCCATGGACCTCGGCCTGGCGAAGGAGAAGCTGACCGAGGACCCCGAGGCCGCGGCCCGGATGGTGGAGGAGGCCCACGGCGAGGTGAAGCTCGCGCTCCAGGAGCTGCGGGACCTCGCGCGCGGCATCCACCCGGCGGTGCTCACCGACCGGGGCCTGGGCCCGGCCCTGTCGGCCGTCGCGGCGCGCTGCGCGGTGCCGGTGCGGGTCTCGGTGGAGCTGAGCGGCCGGCCCGCCGAGGCGATCGAGGGCATCGCCTACTTCACCGCCTCGGAGCTGCTGCAGAACGTCAGCAAGCACGCCGCCGCCCGCCAGGCCGAGGTGGAGGTGTGGCGGGCCGGGGACCGGCTGATGCTCCAGGTGACCGACGACGGCCGCGGCGGGGCGGACGCGACCGCGGGCAGCGGCCTGGCCGGGCTCGCCGAGCGCCTGGCCGCCGTGGACGGCCAGCTTGCCGTCCAGTCCCCGCCCGGCGGGCCGACCACGGTCACCGCCGAACTGCCCTGGCGCGAGCGGCGCCCGGGCGCGAGCCAGAAAGAGGCGACCCGATGATCTCCGTCCTGCGGCTGCCGTTCGCGGCGCGGACCTGGCGCGAGGGCCTGTACGCCCTGCTGAACCTCCCGATGGCGCTGATCGGCTTCGTCACCGCGGTGACCGGCCTGTCGGTGAGCGCCGGCCTGCTGATCACGTTCGTCGGCCTGCCGCTGATGGCGGCGGTCCTGCTGGTGCTGCGGCTGTTCGGCTCGGCGGAGCGGGTGCGGGCGCGGCTGCTGCTGGGCCTGGCGGTGCCGGACCCGGAGCCGCTGCGGCTGCGCCCCGGGCGGCGCGGGCCGCTGGCCTGGATGGGCGCGGTGCTGCGTTCCAACGTCTCCTGGCGCTCGGCCGCGTACGCCGTGGTGTGCCTGCCGTGGGGCGTCCTGACCTTCAGCGTGGTGACCGGGCTGTGGGTGGGCGGCTGGGGCGCGCTGACGTTCCCGCTGTGGCAGTGGACGCTGGACGGGGACGAGGAGATCGGCGTCAACACCGACGGCCACGGCGGCGGCTGGATCTGGGACACGCCGCTGGACATGGCGGCGGTGTCCCTGGCCGGGCTGGTGCTGCTGCTCGCGGCGGCCGTGGTGATCCGGGGCATGGCGGTGATCGACCGGCTGCTGGTGGCCGGGCTGCTGGGGCCCTCGGCGGCGGCGGCGCGGGTGCTGCAACTGGAGTCGGACCGCTCGGTGGTGGTGGACGCCTCGGCGGCCGACCTGCGGCGGATCGAGCGGGACCTGCACGACGGCGCCCAGGCCCGGCTCGTTTCCCTGGCCATGGACCTCGGCCTGGCGAAGGAGAAGCTGACCGAGGACCCCGAGGCCGCGGCCCGGATGGTGGAGGAGGCCCACGGCGAGGTGAAGCTCGCGCTCCAGGAGCTGCGGGACCTCGCGCGCGGCATCCACCCGGCGATCCTGACCGACCGGGGCCTGGGCCCGGCCCTGTCGGCGGTGGCCTCGCGGTGCACGGTTCCGGTGGCCGTGGAGGTGGACCTGGACGCGCGGCCGGCCGAGGCGATCGAGGGCATCGCCTACTTCACCGCCTCGGAGCTGCTGCAGAACGTCAGCAAGCACGCCGCCGCCCGCCGTGCCGGAGTGGAGGTGTGGCGGGCCGGGGACCGGCTGATGCTCCAGGTCAGCGACGACGGCCGCGGCGGGGCGGACGCGACCGCGGGCAGCGGCCTGGCCGGGCTCGCCGAGCGCCTGGCCGCCGTGGACGGCCTGCTGGGCATCGACTCCCCCGAGGGCGGGCCCACCGCCGTCACCGCCGCGCTCCCGTGGCGGGACCGCCCCTCCCGCGCGGGGTGAGATGCTGACGGGGTCCCCGTCCCTGTCCCGCCCGGACAGGGACGAGCCGGTAGACCCCAGGGGGAACGAGACGTGCGGGTTGTCATCGCCGAGGATTCGGTGCTGCTGCGGGAGGGCCTGACCCGGCTGCTGAACGACCGGGGCCACGAGGTCGTGGCCGGGGTGGGGGACGGGGAGGCCCTGGTCACGGCCGTCCGGGGCCTGGCGGACGCGGGCGAGCCGCCGGACGTGGTGGTGGCGGACGTGCGGATGCCGCCCACGCACACCGACGAGGGCGTGCGGGCCGCCGTGGCCCTGCGGCAGCGCTACCCGGAGCTGGGGGTCCTGGTCCTATCGCAGTATGTGGAGGAGCAGTACGCCACCGAGCTGATCGCGGGCTCCAGCCGGGGCGTGGGGTACCTCCTCAAGGACCGCGTGGCGGACGTCAGCGAGTTCGTGGAGGCGGTCGGCAGGGTCGCTGCCGGGGGCACCGCGCTCGACCCCGAGGTGGTCGCGCAGCTCCTGGGCCGCAGCCGGAAGCAGGACGTTCTCGCGGGACTCACCCCCCGCGAAAGAGAGGTCCTAGGACTAATGGCCGAGGGTCGCACGAATTCGGCAATCGCGCGGCAACTCGTGGTGAGCCATGGGGCTGTGGAAAAGCACGTCAGCAACATCTTCATGAAGCTGGGCTTGGCACAGAGTGACACAGATCACCGGCGGGTTCTGGCGGTTCTGACCTATCTCAATTCCTGACCGCGGCTGACACGCTGGGGGTGGCGGCCCCGCCCCGGCCACCGGGGGAACGCCCCGCGTGGCAGGGGGACTTCGCACGTCCGGCGGGGGTTCGCACCGTGGGGCAACGGAGCGCCGCGGCGGCGTCCTGCCTGGTCCTAGGTCCGTACTCCTAGGGCCCGGCCGCGTCCATGATGTGATCAACGCCAGGAAGGCAAGCCTAACCCGCGTAACATGGCCGGGAAGAGCCGCCTCGTAAGGAGGGCTACAGCAGTGACCACTGAGGTCGACCAGGCGAGCCAGGGCCGCGGCGACGCCAAGGACGTGCAGCGCCTGGAACGGGTGATCATCCGTTTTGCCGGGGATTCCGGAGACGGAATGCAGCTGACCGGTGACCGTTTCACCTCGGAAACGGCTTCTCTCGGCAATGACCTGTCCACGCTGCCGAACTTCCCCGCGGAAATCCGCGCCCCCGCCGGCACCCTCCCCGGCGTCTCCTCCTTCCAGGTCCACTTCGCGGACCACGACATCCTCACCCCGGGCGACGCCCCCAACGTCCTGGTCGCGATGAACCCGGCGGCGCTGAAGGCCAACGTCCCCGACCTGCCGCCCGGCGCCGAGATCATCGTCAACACCGACGAGTTCACCTCCCGGGCGCTGGCCAAGGTCGGCTACGCGGCGGACCCCCTGCGCGACGGCTCGCTGGAGGCGTTCCGCGTGCACGAGGTGCCGCTGACCACGCTGACGGTGGAGGCCCTCAAGCCCTTCGGCCTCACCCGCAAGGAGGCCGACCGCTCCAAGAACATGTTCGCCCTGGGCCTGCTGTCGTGGATGTACCACCGCCCGACGGAGAACACCGAGGCGTTCCTGCGCGGCAAGTTCGCCAAGCGCCCCGAGATCGCCGAGGCCAACATCACGGCCTTCCGCGCGGGGTGGAACTTCGGCGAGACCACCGAGGACTTCGCGGTCTCCTACGAGGTGGCCCCGGCCACCGCGGCCTTCCCCGCCGGCACCTACCGCAACATCTCGGGGAACCTCGCCCTCGCCTACGGCCTGATCGCCGCCGGGCAGCGCTCGGAACTGCCGCTGTTCCTGGGCTCCTACCCGATCACGCCCGCCTCGGACGTGCTGCACGAGCTGTCCCGGCACAAGAACTTCGGCATCCGCACCTTCCAGGCGGAGGACGAGATCGCCGGCATCGGGGCGGCCCTGGGCGCGGCGTTCGGCGGGGCCCTCGGCGTCACCACCACCTCGGGCCCCGGCGTCGCGCTGAAGTCGGAGACGATCGGCCTGGCGGTCTCGCTGGAGCTGCCGCTGCTGATCGTCGACATCCAGCGCGGCGGCCCCTCCACCGGCCTGCCCACCAAGACCGAGCAGGCCGACCTCCTCCAGGCGCTGTACGGGCGCAACGGCGAGGCGCCGGTCCCGATCGTGGCGCCGGCCACCCCCGCGGAGTGCTTCAACGCCGCGCTGGAGGCCGCCCGGATCGCGCTGGTCTACCGCACCCCCGTCTTCCTGCTCTCCGACGGGTACCTGGCCAACGGCTCCGAGCCCTGGCGGGTCCCCGAGGTGGAGGAGCTGCCCGACCTGCGGGTGCGCTTCGCCACCGGGCCCAACCACACCCTGGACGACGGCACCGAGGTCTTCTGGCCCTACAAGCGGGACGAGGCCACGCTGGCCCGCCCGTGGGCCGTCCCCGGCACCCCCGGCCTCGAACACCGCATCGGCGGCATCGAGAAGCAGGACGGCCCGGGCAACATCTCCTACGACCCGGCCAACCACGACCGCATGGTCCGCATCCGCCAGGCCAAGGTCGACGGCATCGACGTGCCGGACGTGGCGGTGGACGACCCCAGCGGCGCGGCCCGCGTGCTCGTCCTGGGCTGGGGCTCCACCTACGGCCCGATCACCGCCGCGGTGCGCCGCATCCGGCGGGCCGGCGGGCAGATCGCGCAGACCCACGTGCGCAGCCTCAACCCGCTGCCGGCCAACCTCGGCGAGGTGCTGCGCGCCTACGACCGGGTGGTGCTGCCGGAGATGAACCTGGGCCAGCTCTCCACGGTGCTGCGCGCCAGGTACCTGGTGGACGTGCGGTCCCTGACACAGGTCACCGGCCTGCCCTTCAAGGCCGAGCAGCTCGCATCCGCTTTCAAGGAGGCACTCGACGATGTCCACTGAGGCGCCCGTCCAGCCGGGGCCGCGGACCGCGCTGGCCCTCGTCCCCACGGCCGGCGGCCCGCAGTCCGCCAAGGACTTCAAGTCGGACCAGGAGGTGCGCTGGTGCCCCGGCTGCGGCGACTACGCCGTCCTGGCCGCGGTCCAGGGCTTCCTGCCCGAGCTGGGCCTGGCCCGGGAGAACATCGTCTTCATCTCGGGCATCGGCTGCTCCTCCCGCTTCCCGTACTACATGAACACCTACGGGATGCACTCCATCCACGGCCGCGCCCCGGCCATCGCCACGGGCCTGGCCACCTCCCGGCGCGACCTGTCGGTGTGGGTGGTCACCGGGGACGGCGACGCGCTGTCCATCGGCGGCAACCACCTCATCCACGCGCTGCGCCGCAACGTCAACCTCAAGATCCTGCTGTTCAACAACCGGATCTACGGCCTGACCAAGGGCCAGTACTCCCCCACCTCCGAGCCCGGCAAGATCACCAAGTCCACGCCGATGGGCTCGCTGGACACCCCCTTCAACCCGCTGTCCCTGGCCCTGGGCGCGGAGGCCTCGTTCGTCGCCAGGACCGTGGACTCCGACCGCAAGCACCTGACCGGGGTGCTGCGCGCGGCGGCGGCCCACCACGGCTCGGCGCTGGTGGAGATCTACCAGAACTGCAACATCTTCAACGACGGCGCCTTCGAGGTGCTCAAGGACAAGCAGCAGGCGCTGGAGGCCGTGATCCGGCTGGAGCACGGCGCCCCGATCCGCTTCGGCGCGCCGGCCGAGGACGGCCTGGGCAACAAGGGCGTGGTGCGCGATCCGGCCACGGGCGAGCTGCGGGTGATCGACGTGGCGGCCGAGGGCACGGACGGCATCCTCGTGCACGACGCGCACGCCGAGTCCCCGGCCACGGCCTTCGCGCTGACCCGCCTCGCCGACCCGGAAACGCTGCACCGCACGCCGGTCGGCATCTTCCGGGACGTGGCCCGGCCGGTCTACGACGACCTGATGGCCGAGCAGCTGGAGCAGGCCGTCGAGCGGCGGGGCAAGGGCGACCTGGGCGCGCTGCTCACCGGCAACGACACCTGGACCGTGGCCGGCTGAGCCGCGGGGCGCTCCCGCGTCCCTCCCCGTCCGTCACGCCCGCGGCACTGTCAGGACCGTAGGCCGGAAACGGGAATGACAAGCCGCTCCCCCGGCGCTAGTTTCGTCGGGGGCAGGGTGGTTGCGGGCGTGAAGCGGTGAGGCGCGGGAGGTCGCTGGTGGGTGCGGGTAGCGGTGCGGCGAGTCGGGCGGGCCTGGCGTACGGCCTGACCGCGTTCGGGATGTGGGGCCTGCTGCCCCTGTACTGGCACGAACTGGAGGGCACCCCGGCCGGGGAGGTCCTGGCCCACCGGGTCGCCTGGTCCCTGCCCACGGCGCTGCTGCTGCTGATCGCCGTGCGGAACTGGTCCTGGATACGCCCGCTGCTGCGGCAGCCGAGGCGGCTGGCGCTGCTGGCCGCGACCGCCTCGCTGATCACCGTCAACTGGTACCTGTTCATCTGGGCCGTGGCCGAGGACCGGGTCCTCGAAGCCTCCCTCGGGTACTTCATCAACCCCCTGCTGACCATCGCCACCGGCGTCCTGCTGCTGCGCGAGCGCCTGCGCCGGCCCCAGTGGGTGGCCGTGGGCATCGGCGGACTCGCGGTGGTCGTGATGGCCGTCGCCTACGGCGAGGTGCCCTGGGTCTCGCTGACGCTCAGCGTCACCTTCGCGCTCTACGGGCTGGCCAAGAAGCGCACCGCCCTCGACGGCCTTGAGGGCTTCACCGCCGACACCACGCTCCAGTTCCTGCCCGCCGCCGTCTTCCTGGTGATCCTGGCCGGGCGCGGGGACAGCACGTTCACCTCCGAGGGGCCGGGGCACGCGCTGCTGCTCGCGGTCAGCGGGGTGGCCACCGCCCTGCCGCTGATCCTCTTCGGCGCGGCGGCCGTGCGCGTGCCGCTGTCCACGATCGGGCTGATGCAGTACATCGCGCCGGCCACGATGTTCCTCCTCGGCTGGCTGGCGTTCGACGAGGACATGCCGGCCGAGCGCTGGGCCGGCTTCCTGCTGGTCTGGGCCGCCCTGTGCATCCTCACCTGGGACGCCCTGCGCAACGCCCACCGCAACCGCCGGGCGACGGCCCTGGCGGCCGGGAACGCCCTGCCGGGCCCCGCGGCGGAGCCCAGCTCCCGGCAGCCCGCCGCCCTCACGGACTGAACGGCCGCGGCCGACTCCTCAGGCCAGGGCCTCGGCCACCGCGTCGGCGACGGCGCGCCAGTGGGCCCGCCGGCGGTCGCGTTCGGCGGGGCCGGCCAGGCGTTCCTGGTGGAAGCGGAGGACGGCCCTGGCGGGGTCGGGGGCCGCCGAGACGGTGACCTGGAGGGTCGTGCTGCCGTGGGTGACGCGGATGCGTTCGCGCTCCCGGTACCCGCGGACCTCGCCCGTGACGCCCTCGGCCGTGCGGTAGGGGGCACCGCGGCGCGGCGTGAGGTCGGCACCGGGACCCAGCCACAGCGCCAGGCCGCGCGGCCCGGAGATGAACTCCCAGACGGCGTCCGGCGGATGGGGCAGCGTGCGCGAGACGCCGACCTGCCAGCCGGCGCCCTCGGTCAGTCCCGTGGGCGGCATGGTCATCCCTCCTCGGAGCGGCGGGCGCGCAGCGCCCGCACCTTGTGACGGTTCCCGCAGCGCTCCATGGAGCACCAGCGGCGGCGGCCCGGACGCGAGGTGTCCACGAAGACCAGCGCGCAGTTCTCCCCCGCGCACTCCCGCACCCGGCCCGCGTGCGGCCCGGTGAACAGGCGCACGGCGTCCCGCGCCACGGTGGACAGCAGGGCCCGTCCGTCCGGGTCCCCGGCCCAGGCCAGGGTGCCGTCCGGCGCGAGGGCGGGAACCAGCGAGGGGCGGGCGGCGGCGGCGTTGACCTCCGCCAGGTCCCCGGGGGCGGGGGGCAGGCCGCCCGCGAGCGCGGTCGCGGCCCGCCACAGCGCGTCCCGCAGCCGCCGCGCGGCGGCCACGTCCTGCGGCGAGACGGTCAGCCGCGGCGTGGGGTCCAGGCGGCTGCTCTCCGCCCAGGCCACGAGGTCGGCGGGCGCGCGCAGCACCTCCCAGCGGGCCAGCGGGCCGGGGCCGCCGGTGGGCAGCAGCTCCAGGCACAGCGCCCCGGGGTCGAAGCGGAACGAGACGCCGGAGGAGGCGCGCAGCACGAGCCCGGCGGGGGCGCTTGCGTACACGGACATGCAACTACTATAACCGGTTACATGCCACTGCACTGGAAGCTGGTCATCGACACCGCCGACGCCCCCGCCCTCGCGGAGTTCTGGGCGCAGGCCCTGGGCTACCGCGTCGAGGACAACAGCGCGCACATCGAACGGCTGCTGGCCGCCGGGTACGTCACCGAGGAGCATCTGGCCGAGCGCCGGGGACGCCGCCACTTCCGGGGCATGACCGCCATCCGGCACCCCGAGGACCCCTACGACGAGGCCACCGGCATCGGCCACGGGCGGCGCCTGCTCTTCCAGGACGTTCCCGAGCCCAAGAAGGTCAAGAACCGCCTCCACCTCGATGTCCACGCGGCCCCCGGCGAGCGCGAGCGCGAGGTCGCCCGCCTGGAACGCCTGGGCGCCACCGTCTCCCGCACGGTCGACCAGGGTCCGGCGGGCTCATGGACGATCATGCTCGACCCCGAGGGGAACGAGTTCTGCGTCAGCTGACGCGCGCGGCGCCGCCCGGCCAAGGGTGGCGCGCCGCGGCCTCGATGCGCCCGTGGGCAACGGCCCGGCCCCGGCCGGGGCCGGGGACCGTGCCGCTCGCGGACGCGGACAGGGGCCGCAGACAAGGCGCGGCCCCGGCGGGCTACGGCCGCGTACCGCTCAGCCCGCCCCGCCGGGCGCGGACATGGCGCGGCCCCGGCGGGCCCGGCCGCGAGGCCGGGTGCCGGGGCCGTGCCGCTGACGCGGCCAAGCCGTGGCGCTCGCGGACGCGGAAACACCGCGTGGCCCAAGCCCGGCCGGCAAGGCCCTAGTGGGACAGGCCCTCGGGGAAGCCCTCCGGGAGGAGCTCCTCCAGGAGGCCGCCGAAGGGCTGATCCGGGTCGACCTCCAGGACCTCCGCGCCGCTGGGCGGGGTGAACTCGAAGACGCTGCCGGCCGGCTGGGCGTACTCGATCTCCGTGAACGCCACCTCCAGGGACCGGCCCTCACCCTCGGCGTCCACCGCCAGCGGGACCCCGGTCGCGGAGTCCACCGAGATCCGCACCCGCTCCACCGGGCTCCCGGCCTCCGTGGGCTCCACCAGCACCTCGTAGGCGTCCCGCCCGGCGATCCGCGCCGTGCCGTCCACCGTGATGTCGGCGTGCTCCCCGGCCTCGGCCAGCAGGCGCTCCGCGGCCTGCTGCGGGGTCGTCCCGCCCAGCAGCTCCTCGGCCCCGATCCCGCCGTGCCGTGCGGCCTCCTCGGAGAGCCCGGCCAGGTCGGCGCTGAGGACCGTGCCGCCCGCGGAGTCGTACGCCCATAGCTGGTCGCCGTCGCGGATGACGCTGAACTCGTCCTCCCCGTCGACCAGGCCGATGCGCTGCCGCTCCGGGCCATCGAGCGCGACCCGCAGGGTGCTCTCGCCCGTGGCCAGCTGGGCCAGCCTCCCGGCCGGGCCCTCGACCCGGTCCAGGAACTGGCCCACCAGGCCGTCCGCGGGCAGACCCAGGTCGGCGTCCACCCGCACCGTGCCCGACAGCTGCGCGGCATCGGCCTGCGCCACCCGCACGAGCAGCTCCTCGGCCGTCACTTCCGGCAGCTCCGGGCTCTCGCCACCGTCGCTCGCGATGGCCGGCCAGACGCCCGCCCCTATGGCGGCGATCCCGGCGACCACGGCGGTCGGTACCACCGCGCGACGGATGTTCTCACTCAGTGACATTTCGTGCCCCTCCACTCACCTGTCGGCACTGTCCATTCCAACAGCCGGGGCGGAAGGAGGCATCCGCCCGAGGGAGGCATCGGCGTACAACCACAGGAGGACGGGGAGGGGGCGCGGTCTCCCCTCCCCCTAGGGGATGGTCCCGATCGGGAAGGGGCGGGGGGAACGGCCGGGGCGCGCTTGGCGCACCGGGCGCGCACGGGGCGTTACGCGGTGCGGTCGGCCACCGCGTCGCACAGCTCGGCCAGCGCCGCCTTCGCCGGCCCGTCGGGCAGCGGGTCCAGCGTCCGGCGGGCCTGGTCCGCGTAGGCCAGGGCGTCCTGCCGGGCCCGGCGCAGCGCGGGGTGGGCCCGCAGCGCGGCCAGCGCCTCGGCGTGCCGGGCGTCGTCGGTGAGGTCGCCCGCCAGCAGCTCGACCAGCTCGCGGTCCGCCGCCGCGCCGTCCCGGGCCGCCATCTCCCGCAGCCGCAGCACGGGCAGCGTCGCCACGCCCTCGCGCAGGTCGGTGCCCGGGGTCTTGCCCGACTCCCGCTCCTCGCCCGCGATGTCCAGCACGTCGTCCGCGAGCTGGAAGGCGACGCCGATGCGCTCGCCGTACTGGGCCAGGGTGTTGACCACCGGCTCGGGCGCCCCGGACATCAGGGAGCCCAGCCGCCCGGCCACCGCGATCAGCGAGCCGGTCTTCCCGGCGACGACCTCGAAGTGGTGGGCCACGGGGTCCTCGCCCTCGCGCGGCCCGGCGGTCTCCTGGATCTGGCCGGTCACCAGGCGCTCGAAGGCCTCGGCCTGGATGCGGACGGCCTCGGGGCCCAGCTCCGAGACGATGGAGGAGGCCCGGGAGAAGAGGAAGTCGCCGGTGAGGACGGCCACCGAGTTGCTCCAGCGGGCGTTCGCGCTCGCGACGCCGCGCCGCACCTCGGCCTCGTCCATGATGTCGTCGTGGTAGAGCGTGGCCAGGTGGGTCAGCTCCACGACCACGCCCGCCGGGACCACGCCTGGCGCGTGCGGGTCGCCGAACTGCGCGGCCAGCAGGGCCAGCAGCGGCCGGAACCGCTTGCCCCCGGCGCGCACCAGGTGCTGGGCGGTCTCCGTTATGAACGGGACGTCGCTCTTCGTCGCCTCGACCAGGTGGGCCTCGACGGCCGCCAGCCCGGCCTGGATGTCGGCCCGCAGGGCCTCGTCGCGCACGCTCACCCCGAACGGACCGGTCACGAGCGTTCTCCCTGCCTTGGGTGCCTTGTCCCCGGCAGCGTAGCCGGTCCGAAGTGGATCACCGGCTCAGGGTGAGCCGATCGCCGTCCGGGCCGTCCGCGCAACGATCACGGCCGCGACGGAACGGTCACGCCCGCGACGTCACACGGGTATCAGTCCGGCGGCGATTGGCATAGGCACGTAACACTTCCCCACCCCCCACCGGCGGGCAAGATAATCTGCCCGGACACGAACGAACGTAACGAGGGGAACCCATGCGCAAGTCCATACGGCTGGCCGTGCCCGCGGTGGCCGCGGCGATGTTTCTGCTGAGCGCCTGTGGCGACGACGACGGGGAGTCCCCCTTCGGCGCCGCGGGCGGCGCTGCCGGCGGCGGCCAGCAGGGCGGCCAGGAAGGCGGCGACCAGGGCGGCGGCGACCAGGGCGGCCAGCAGGGTGGCGGCGACCAGGGTGGTGGTGACCAGGGCGGCGGCGACCAGGGCGGCGGCGGTGGCGGCGTGCCGACCACCGAGCAGATCGTCGGCTCCTGGGCGGTGAACCCGGGCCCGGCCTCGGAGACCTCCGGCGGCGGCGCGACGCTGGACGTCTACCCGGACAACACGGTCCGCTGGGAGGAGGACGCAGGCGGCGACGGCGACATCTGCCGCGGCCCGATCGCCAACGGCACCATCACCGTCCAGTGCACCCGGTACGGCCCCAACACGTGGCCCGACACCACGGCGAACATCACGCTGAACGGCGACCAGCTCACCGTCACCTGGTCCTCCGGCGCGACGCAGACCATGGCCCGCAACGACCTGGGGGGCGGCGGCATCCCGACCATGCCCACGATGCCGACCGTCCCGACCTTCGGCTGACAGGCCACAGCGGCGAGGAGGCAGCCGGAAGGCCCGGAACCCCTTGGGGGTCCCGGGCCTTCGGCGCGCCCGGGCTCAGCGGACGAAGACCCCGGCGTCGCCGGCCAGGTCCAGGAAGTACTGCGGGGCCACGCCCAGCACCACCGTGACGGCCGCCGCCAGCGCCACCACCGAGACGGTCAGCGGACTGGGGATCACGACCGAGGGGCCGTCCTCCTTCGGCTCGCTGAAGAACATCAGCACGATGACCCGGACGTAGAAGAACGCTGCCACCGCCGAGGCCAGCACGCCGGTGATCACCAGGCCCGTGGCCCCCGCGTCGGCCGCCGCCCGGAAGACGGCGAACTTCCCCGTGAAGCCCGAGGTCAGCGGGATGCCCGCGAAGGCCAGCAGGAACAGCGCGAAGACCCCGGCCAGGAGCGGCGAGCGCCGCCCGAGACCGGCCCACTTCGACAGGTGCGTGGCCTCCCCGCCCGCGTCCCGCACCAGCGTCACCACGGCGAAGGCGCCCAGCGTCACGAAGGAGTAGGCCGCCAGGTAGAACAGCACGGAGGACACGCCGTCCTCGCTGACCGCGACCACGCCGGAGAGGATGAACCCGGCGTGCGCGATCGAGGAGTACGCCAGCAGCCGCTTCACGTCGGTCTGCGTGATGGCGATCACCGCGCCCGCCACCATCGAGGCGATGGCCACGCCCCACAGCACCGGCTCCCAGTCCCAGCGCAGGCCCGGCAGCACCACGTACAGCAGCCGCAGCAGCGCCCCGAAGGCCGCCACCTTGGTGGCCGCCGCCATGAACCCGGTCACCGGCGTCGGCGCGCCCTGGTACACGTCCGGGGTCCACATGTGGAACGGCACCGCGCCGACCTTGAACAGCAGCCCCATCGTCACCATCGCGCCGCCGATCAGCAGCAGCGCGTCGTTGCCCATCGTGGAGGCCAGGCCCGGGTCGACCACGGGCGGGTTGCCGCTGACCACGTCGGCGATCCCCGCGTAGGAGACCGTGCCGGCGTAGCCGTAGAGCATCGCGATGCCGAAGATCAGGAACGCCGAGGCGAACGCGCCCAGCAGGAAGTACTTCACCGCGGCCTCCTGCGACAGCAGCCGCCGGCGGCGGGCCAGCGCGCACAGCAGGTACAGCGGCAGGGAGAGCACCTCGAGGGCAATGAAGAGGACCAGCAGGTCGTTGGCCATGGGGAAGAGCAGCATCCCGCCGACCGCGAAGAGCAGCAGCGGGAAGATCTCCGTGGTGGTGTGCCCGGCCCGCACCGCCTCCTGCTCGGCCGCGCCGCCCGGCACCGCCGCCGGCGAGGCCGCGAAGGAGTCGACGGCCCGCCCGTGCGCGGCGGGCTCCAGTCGGCGTTCGGCGAAGAGGAAGGCGGAGACCAGGCCCACCAGCAGGATCACGCCCTGGAGGAACAGCGCCGGGCCGTCCACCGCCAGCGAGCCCTCGCCCGCCACCTGCGCCTCGCTCGTCGCGTGGCCCCCGGCCGCCAGCGCGATCACCGCGGCGAAGGCCCCGGCCAGCGCCAGCGCCGAGAGCACCACCTCCGCGCCGTACCGGGCCCGCCGCGGCAGGAACGCCTCGACCAGCACGCCGAGCATCGCCGCGCCGAACACGATCAGGCTCGGCGAGAGAGCCGCCCACTCGATGTCGGGCGCCTGAAGCTCGTTCATTCCGCCGCCTCCACTTCATGCTCGTGCCCCGGGGTCTCGCCGCGCTCGGGGACGGTGTGCGGCTCGGGGTCGGACTGGTCCACGTCGGAGAGCGTGTGCTCGACCGCGGGGTTGACGATGTCGGTCAGCGGGCGCGGGTAGACCCCGAGGAAGATCAGCAGCCCGATCAGCGGCATCACGACGGCCAGTTCCCGCACCCGCAGGTCCGGCAGCTTCTCCAGGCCGGAGCGCACCGGCCCGGTCATGGTCCGCTGGTAGAGCACCAGCACGTACAGCGCGGCCAGCACGATGCCCGCGGAGGCGATGATCGCCACCGCCTGGTACCGGCTGAAGGTGCCCACCAGGACCAGGAATTCGCTGACGAACGGCCCGGTGCCCGGCAGCGACAGGGTGGCCAGGCCGCCGACGAGGAACGTCCCCGCCAGCACCGGCGCGGTCTTCTGCACGCCGCCGTAGTCGGAGATCAGCCGCGAGCCGCGCCGGGAGATGAGGAACCCGGCGACCAGCATCAGCGCGGCCGTGGCCACGCCGTGGTTGATCATGTAGAGCGTCGCGCCGCCCTGGCCCTGGCTGGTCATCGCGAAGATGCCCAGCACGATGAAGCCGAAGTGGCTGATGGAGGCGTACGCGATCAGCCGCTTCATGTCCCGCTGGCCCAGCGCCAGCAGCGCCCCGTAGATGATCGAGACCAGGGCCAGGACGAGGACCACCGGCGTGGCCCAGTCGCTGGCCTCGGGGAAGAGGCCCAGGCAGAAGCGGAGCATCGCAAAGGTGCCGACCTTGTCCACCACGGCCGTGATCAGCACGGCCACGGGCGCGGTCGACTCGCCCATGGCGTTGGGCAGCCAGGTGTGCAGCGGCCACAGCGGGGCCTTGATCGCGAAGGCCAGGAAGAAGCCGAGGAAGAGCCAGCGCTCGGTGGAGGTGGCCAGGTCGAACTCCCCGGCGGCGCGCGCCTGGAGGATCGCCTGGAGGGAGAACGTCCCCGTCTCCAGCTGGTCGGCCGTGGCCACGTACAGCCCGATGAGGGCGGCCAGCATCACCAGGCCGCCGACGAGGTTGTAGAGGAGGAACTTGACGGCCGCGTAGGTGCGCTGGAGCGCCTGCCCGGCCTCGTCCGCGGCCCCCGCCCGGTCCCCGAAGCCCCCGATGAGGAAGTACATCGGGATGAGCATGGCCTCGAAGAAGATGTAGAAGAGGAAGATGTCCGTGGCGGCGAAGGACAGGATGACCATCGCCTCGACCGCCAGGATCAGCGCGAAGAAGCCCTGGGTGGGCCGCCACCGCCTGGAGGCGGGCGCCTCGCCCTCCCTGGGGTCGGCGTCGTTCCAGCCGGCGCCGATGAGGAAGGGGATCAGCACGGCGGTCAGCGCGATCATCGCCACGCCGATGCCGTCCACGCCCAGCTCGTAGCGGACGCCGAAGTCCTCGATCCAGGACCGGGACTCGGTCAGCTGGTACCGGTCGGCGCCGCTTGCGGTGTCGAAGCGGACCAGGATCGCCGCGGCGAAGCCCGCGGTGGCCAGCGAGAACAGCAGCGCCAGCCACTTGGCGGCCGTCCGCCGGGCGGCCGGGACGGCCGCCGTGACCACCGCGCCCACCGCGGGGGTCAGGGCCGTGGCCGTCAGCAGGGGAAACGACATGTCAGTCTCTCCTCAATTCTCGCCCGCTCAGACCGCGCGCATCAGCAGCGTCGCGGCGATCAGCAGGGCCGCGCCGCCGAACATCGAGACCGCGTAGGACCGGGCGAAGCCGTTCTGCACCCGCCTCAGCCGGCCTGAGGCGCCGCCGAAGCCCGCGGCCAGGCCGTTGACCACCCCGTCCACCAGCTTGTGGTCGAGGAAGACCAGGCCGCGGGTGAGGTAGTTGCCGGGCCGGACGAACGCGGCGTGGTTGAAGTCGTCCTGGAGCAGGTCCCGCCGCGCGGCCCGGGTGAAAAACCGCCCGGCCGGGGCCACCACGGGCACCGGGCGGCGGCCGTACTGCCACCACGCGCCGAGCACGCCGAGCAGCATCACGCCCGTGGCGGCCAGCGCGACCTGGCCGTGGCTGACGGGCGAGTCCCCGTGCGCCAGCCCGGTGACCGGCTCCAGCCAGTGGACGAACCGCTCGCCCGCGTCGAAGAAGAAGCCCGCCCCGACCGAGCCGATCGCCAGCACGATCATCGGGACCGTCATGGTCAGCGGGGCCTCGTGCGGGTGCGGCTCGTGGCCCTGCGCGTCGGGCTGCCAGCGGCGTTCTCCGAAGAACGTCAGCAGCATGATCCGGGTCATGTAGTACGCCGTCAGGGCCGCGCCCAGCAGCATCACCCCGCCCAGGATCCAGCCCTGGGTGCCGCCCTTGCTGAACCCGGCGTAGATGATCTCGTCCTTCGAGAAGTAGCCGGAGAGGTAGGGGAAGCCGATGATCGCCAGGTAGGCGAGGCCGAACGTGGCGAAGGTGACCGGCAGATGGCGCCGCAGGCCGCCGTAGCGGCGCATGTCCACCTCGTCGTTCATGGCGTGCATCACCGAGCCGGCGCCGAGGAAGAGCCCGGCCTTGAAGAAGCCGTGGGTGACCAGATGCATGATCGCGAAGACGTAGCCCAGCGGGCCGAGCCCGGCGGCCAGCATCATGTACCCGATCTGCGACATGGTCGAGCCGGCCAGGGCCTTCTTGATGTCGTCCTTGGCGCAACCGACGATCGCACCGAAGAGCAGCGTCACCGCGCCGACCGTGATCACGACGGTCTGCGCGTCGGGCGCGGCGTCGAAGACGGCGGCGGAGCGGGTGACCAGGTAGACGCCGGCGGTGACCATGGTCGCGGCGTGGATGAGGGCGGAGACCGGGGTCGGGCCCTCCATGGCGTCGCCCAGCCAGGACTGGAGCGGCACCTGGGCCGACTTGCCGCAGGCCGCCAGCAGCAGCATCAGGGCGATGCCGGTGAGCGTGGCCTCGCTCGCGCCCGTGGCCCCGCCGAGCACCGGCTCGAAGGCGAAGGTGCCGAAGGTGGTGAACATCAGCAGGATCGCCAGCGAGAGGCCGACGTCCCCGACGCGGTTGACGATGAACGCCTTCTTCGCCGCCGTCGCCGCGCTCGGCTTGTGCTGCCAGAAGCCGATCAGCAGGAAGGAGGCCAGGCCCACGCCCTCCCAGCCGACGTACAGCAGGAGGTAGTTGTCGGCCAGCACCAGCAGCAGCATGGCGCCGAGGAAGAGGTTGAGGTAGGCGAAGAACCGCCGCCGCCGCTCGTCGTGGGCCATGTAGCCGACCGAGTAGAGGTGGATCAGCGTGCCCACGCTCGTGATCAGCAGCACGAACGTCATGGAGAGCTGGTCGAGCTGGAAGGCCACGTCCGCGCGGAGGTCCGCGACCGGCACCCAGCTGAACAGGTGCTCGCGCAGCGTGCGGTCCTCGGCGTCCCTGCCCAGCAGGTCGAAAAAGAGGACGGCCGCCAGGACGAAGGAGGCCGCGGCCAGCGCGGTGGCCAGCCAGTGGCCCACCCGGTCCAGGCGCCGCCCGCCCAGCAGCAGCACGGCGGCTCCCAGGAGGGGCGCGCCGATCAGCAGTCCGATCAATGACTCCACTGTTCTTACGACCCTTCGACCCTTAGAGCTTCATCAGGCTGGCGTCGTCCACCGAGGCCGAGTGGCGGGAGCGGTAGACGGTGACGATGACGGCCAGCCCGACCACGACCTCGGCGGCGGCCACGACCATCACGAAGAACGCCACGATCTGGCCGTCGAGGTTGCCGTGGATGCGGGAGAACGCGACCAGGGCCAGGTTGGCGGCGTTGAGCATCAGCTCGACGCACATGAAGACGACGATGGCGTTCCGCCGCAGCAGCACCCCGCAGGCGCCCAGGGTGAACAACAGGGCGGCCAGGTAGAGGTAGTTGATGGGATTCACTGCGCCCCCTTGTTCGCTTCTCCGCTCGCGCGGCACAGTGCGGGATTCGTCGTCATCTGCGGCCCGGCAGCCGCGCGTGCGTCGCTCACTGGCGCGCCCCCTCCTCGGTGGCCTCGCGACCGGCGCCCTCTTCCTCGGCGGCCCGCGCCGGGTCCGTGGGGGCCAGGGCCCCGCGGCCGGCGGCGGGCGTCTCGGGGTCCATGTAGCGCTGGCCGTGGTGGCGGGCGGTGCGGCGCTCCAGCGCGGCGACGTCGGCGACGGCCTGCCGGTGCACCTCCCGGACCTGGCCGCGGGAGCGGAGCGTGGCGTTGACGGTCAGCTCCGAGGGCGTGCCGTCGGGCAGCAGGCCCGGCAGGTCCACGGCGTTGTGCCGGGCGTAGACGCCGGGGGCGGGCAGCGGCGGCAGGTGAACGCCCGCGCGCACCCGCTCCTCGGCCTGCTCGCGCTGGGTCTTGATGCGCTCGATCCGCTCCCGGTGGGTGAGGAGCGTGGCGCCCACGGCGGCGACGGTCAGCAGCACGCCGGTGACCTCGAAGGCCACGACGTAGCGGGTGAACAGCAGCGAGGCCAGGCCCTGGACGTTGCCCTGGGAATTGGCCTGCTCCAGCCCGGTGAAGGAGCCGACCGACGCCTGGCCGATGCCGGCGATCAGCAGCAGGCCCAGGCCCAGGCCGCAGCCGGCGGCCAGCCAGCGCTGGCCCTTGAGCGTCTCCTTCAGCGAGTCGGCGCTGGAGACGCCGACCAGCATCAGCACGAAGAGGAAGAGCATCATGACCGCGCCGGTGTAGACGACGATCTGCACCATGCCCAGGAAGTAGGCGCCGTTGGCGAGGTAGAAGACGGCCAGCAGCACCATCGTTCCGGCCAGGCAGAGCGCGGAGTGCACCGCGCGGCGCATCAGAACGGTGCCCAGGCCCCCGGCCACGGCCAGCGGCGCCAGCACCCAGAACTGCGCGGCCTCGCCGGTGGAGGTGGAGGTCTCGGCGGCCAGGCCGGCGGCGGTGGTCAGGGCGTTCACGCCTGCCCCCTGTCCGCGCCCGAGGTGCCGGGCGCCGGATCGTGGAGGCGGGTGGCGGCGGAGACCGCGTCGTCCTCGGCCAGCTGCTCGCCGGTGACGGTCTGGCGGACCGTGCCGGGGGCGGCCCCGCGGACCTCGCCGCGGTAGTAGGACTGCTCGTCCGCGCCGGGGTACATGGCGTGCGGGGCCTCGACCATGCCGTCGGTGAGGCCGGCCAGCAGCTCCTCCTTGGTGTAGATGAGGGAGGCGCGGGTGCGGTCGGCCAGCTCGTACTCGTTCGTCATGGTCAGCGCCCGGGTGGGGCAGGCCTCGACGCACAGGCCGCACAGGATGCAGCGCAGGTAGTTGATCTGGTAGACGCGGCCGTAGCGCTCGCCCGGGGAGTACCGCTCCTCCTCGGTGTTGTCCGCGCCCTCGACGTAGATGGCGTCGGCGGGACAGGCCCAGGCGCACAGCTCGCAGCCGATGCACTTCTCCAGGCCGTCCGGGTGGCGGTTGAGCTGGTGCCGGCCGTGGAAGCGGGGCGCGGTCGGCTTCTTCTCCTCCGGGTACTGCTCGGTGAGCCGCTTCTTGAACATGGACCTGAAGGTCACGCCGAAGCCGGCCACGGGGTTGCGGAACTCAGGCATCGTCGCTGCCCTCCCTTCCCTGGGTGTGTCCCTCGGATTCGGCTGCCGCCCCGGCCGCGGCCTTCTCCCGGTGCGTCCGGGAGGGCCGGCGCGGCACCGGCGGCAGGGTCTGTCCCGGCAGCGGCGGCACGGGGTAGCCGCCGGCCGTGGGGTCGAAGGGCTCCTGGGTTCCCTCCGCGCCGGGCTCCCCGGCTCCCCCGGCTTCCTCGTGGCGCCGCTCGGAGCGGTCGCGGAAGAAGTCGGCGACGAACGACAGCAGCAGGATGGTGAGGACGCCCCCGGAGACCCACAGCACGATGTCCTGGAAGTCGTAGTCCTCGTTCTGCATGGCGCGGACGGTGGCCACCAGCATCAGCCAGACCAGCGCGATGGGGATGAGGATCTTCCAGCCCAGCGCCATGAACTGGTCGTAGCGCACCCGCGGCAGCGAGGCGCGGATCCACATGAAGAAGAAGATGACGCAGACCAGCTTGGCCGTGAACCACAGCAGCGGCCACCAGCCGGTGTTCGCGCCCTCCCACAGGCTCAGCGGCGCCGGGGCGCGCCAGCCGCCGAGGAAGAGGGTCACCATCAGTGCGGAGACCGTGACGGTGTGGATGTACTCGGAGAGCATGAAGAAGGCGAACTTGATCGAGGAGTACTCGGTGAGGTACCCGCCGACCAGGTCGCCCTCGGACTCCGGCATGTCGAACGGCGGCCGGTGCGCCTCGCCGACCATCGACACCATGTAGATGAGGAAGGACACCGGCAGCAGGATCATGAACCACCGGTCGTCCTGCGCCTCCACGATGGCCGAGGTGGACATCGATCCGGAGTAGAGGAAGACGGCCGCGAAGGACAGGCCCATCGCGACCTCGTAGGAGATGATCTGCGCCGTGGCCCGCACCCCGCCCAGCAGCGGGTAGGTCGAGTTCGACGCCCAGCCGGCCAGCACCGTGCCGTAGACCGCGATGGCGGAGGTGGCCAGCACGTACAGCAGCGCCACCGGCAGGTCGGTCAGCTGGAGGACGGTGCGGGTCCCGAAGATCGAGACCGGGTCGTCCTTGGGGCCGAAGGGGATCACGGCGATGGCCATGAACGCCGGGATGGCCGCCAGGATCGGGGCCAGCACGTAGAGCGCCTTGTCGGCGCCCTTGACGATGATGTCCTCCTTCAGCATCAGCTTCACGCCGTCGGCCAGCGACTGGAGCATGCCCCAGGGGCCGTGCCGGTTGGGGCCGATGCGCAGCTGCATCCAGCCCAGCACCTTGCGTTCCATGACGATGCTGATCAGCACGCAGATCATCAGGAACGCGAAGCAGGCCACGGCCTTGATCACGATCAGCCAGAAGGGGTCGTCGCCGAACATCGAGAGGTCCGGCTCCTGCGCGAGCACCATCAGGCGGTCACCTCCTCGACGGCGCCGGCGTCCGCGGCGGGAGTAGCGGTATCCCCGGGACCCGCGGCGATTCGGACGACGCGGCCCGGCAGCGCTTCGAGGTCGCTGTAGGCGCCGCCGCCCACGGAGTTGAGCGGAATCCATACCACCCGGTCGGGCAGCTCGGCGGTCACGGCCAGCGGCAGCGTCACCGTCCCCCCGCCCGGCCCGGTGACGGTCAGGGGCTGGCCGTCGCAGGCCCCGGCCTCGCGGGCGGTGACGGGGGAGAGCCGGGCGACGGCGGCGTGCCGCGTCCCGGCCAGCGCCTCGTCCCCGGCCTGGAGCAGGCCCTGGTCCAGCAGCAGGCGGTGCCCGGCCAGGACGGCCTCGCCCTCGGCGGGGCTGGGCAGCTCGCCCGGGGTGCCCGTGGGCCCCAGCGGCAGGTCGCCGTCCCACTCGGCCAGCGAGTCCAGCTCGGCGCGCAGCGTCGGCAGGTCGGGCAGGCCCAGGTGAACGTCCATTGCGTCGGCGAGCATGTGCAGCGCGCGCGCGTCGGGCTGGACCTGGCGGCGGGTCATCTGGTCGGGCTTGACCGCGGCGGCGAACGGCCGGGCGCGGCCCTCCCAGTTGAGGAAGGTGCCGTCCTTCTCCACCACGGCCGCGACGGGCAGCACCACGTGGGCGCGGGAGGTGACCTCGCCGGGCCGCAGCTCCAGGCTGAGCAGGAAGCCCTCGGCGGCCACCGCGTCCAGCGCCCGCCGGGCCAGCGCCGGGTCGGGCAGGTCGGCCAGCTCGACGCCCGCGACGACCAGGGCGCCCAGGCGGCCGGCGGCGGCCTCGGCCAGGATCTCGCCGGTGTCCCGGCCCGGCCGCTCGGGCAGCGAGCCCAGGCCCCAGGCGTGGGCGACCTCCTGCCGGGCGCGCCGGGCGGAGAACGGCCGCCCGCCGGGCAGCAGCCCGGGCAGCGCGCCGGTCTCGATCGCGCCGCGCTCGCCGGCGCGGCGTGGGATCCACACCAGCCCCGCACCGGTGGTGCCGGCCAGGGCGACGGCGGCGGCGTAGGCGCCGGGGACGCTGGCCAGCCGCTCGCCCAGCAGCAGCAGGGCGCCGGGAGCGCGCAGCGCCTCGGCGGCCCGCCGCCCCGCCTCGTCCAGCTCGGGGGCCCCCGGGTCGGCCAGCGCGGCCAGCCACGCGGTCTCCGTGCCGGGCGCGGCGGGCAGCAGGGTGCCGTCCGTCTTGGCCAGGCCGCGGCTGATGTGGGTGGCCAGCGAGAAGACGCGGGTGCCGTGCTTGCGGCTGCCCTTGCGCAGCCTCAGGAAGACGCCGGGAGCCTCCTCCTCCGCCTCGAAGCCGGCGAGCAGGACGGCGGGGGCCCGTTCCAGCGAACGGTGCGTGGGGCCGTTGCCGTCCAGGTCCAGGCCGTGCCCGGCGACCCGGGAGGCGAGGAAGGCGGCCTCCTCGGCGCTGTGCGGCCGGGCCCGGAAGTCGATGTCGTTGGTGTGCAGGGCGACCCGGGCGAACTTCGCGTAGGCGTAGGAGTCCTCGACGGTGAGCCGACCGCCGGTGAGGACGGCGGCGCCCCGGTCGCGGGCGGCCGTCAGGCCATCGGCGGCCACCCGCAGGGCCTCGGGCCAGCTCGTGGGCTCCAGCTCGCCGGTGGCGGGGTTGCGCACCAGCGGGGCGGTCAGCCGGTCGGGCTGCTGGGCGTAGCGGAACGCGAAGCGGCCCTTGTCGCAGATCCACTCCTCGTTGACCTCGGGGTCCTCGGCGGCCATCCGGCGCATGACCTTGCCGCGCCGGTGGTCGGTGCGGGTGGCGCAGCCGCCGGAGCAGTGCTCGCAGACGGTGGGCGAGGAGACCAGGTCGAAGGGGCGGGAGCGGAAGCGGTAGGCGGCGGAGGTGAGCGCGCCCACGGGACAGATCTGGATGGTGTTGCCGGAGAAGTACGACTCGAAGGGGTCGCCCTCGCCGGTGCCGACCTGCTGGAGCGCGCCGCGCTCCAGCAGCTCGATCATGGGGTCGCCCGCGATCTGCTGGGAGAAGCGGGTGCACCGGGCGCACAGCACGCAGCGCTCGCGGTCCAGCAGGACCTGGGTGGAGATGGGCACGGGCTTGTCGAAGGTGCGCTTGGTGCCCTCGAACCGGGTCTCCGGGTCGCCGGTGGACATCGCCTGGTTCTGGAGGGGGCACTCGCCGCCCTTGTCGCAGACCGGGCAGTCAAGCGGGTGGTTGATCAGCAGCAGCTCCATGACGCCGCGCTGGGCCTTCTCGGCGACCTGCGAGGTCAGGTGGGTCTTCACGACCATGCCGTCGGTGCAGGTGATGGTGCAGGAGGCCATCGGCTTGCGCTGGCCCTCCACCTCCACGATGCACTGGCGGCAGGCGCCCGCCGGGTCGAGCAGCGGGTGGTCGCAGAACCGCGGGATGGCGATGCCGAGTTGCTCGGCCGCGCGGATGACCAGGGTGCCCTTGGGGACGGAGATCCCGACGCCGTCGATCTGGACGGTGACGAGCTCCTCGGGGGGCGTGGTGCCCTGGGCCGTCATGCGTTCACCTCCTGGTGAGCCGTGCCGGTGCCCGCGCCGTCCGCCCAGACCGTGGACCTGGCCGGGTCGAACGGGCAGCCGCCGCCGGTGACGTGCCGCTCGTACTCGTCGCGGAAGTACCGCAGCGAGGAGAAGATGGGGCTGGCGGCGCCGTCGCCGAGCGCGCAGAAGGACTTGCCGTTGATGTTGTCGGCGATGTCGGCGATCTTGTCGATGTCGCCGAGGGAGGCCTTGCCCGCCTCGATGTCGCGCAGGAGCTGCACCAGCCAGTAGGTGCCCTCCCGGCAGGGGGTGCACTTGCCGCAGGACTCGTGGGCGTAGAACTCGGTCCAGCGGGTCACCGCGCGGACCACGCAGGTGGTCTCGTCGAAGCACTGGAGGGCCTTGGTGCCCAGCATCGAGCCGGCGCCCATGACGCCCTCGTAGTCCAGCGGGACGTCCAGGTGCTCCTCGGTGAACATCGGGGTCGAGGAGCCGCCGGGGGTCCAGAACTTCAGGCGGTGCCCGGGCCGCATCCCGCCGCTCATCTCCAGCAGTTCGCGCAGCGTGATGCCCAGGGGGGCCTCGTACTGGCCGGGGCGGGCGACGTGCCCGGAGAGGGAGTAGAGGGTGAAGCCGGGGGACTTCTCGGTGCCCATCGACCGGAACCACTCCTTGCCGCGGTCGATGATCGCGGGAACGGAGGCGATGGACTCGACGTTGTTCACCACGGTGGGGCAGGCGTAGAGGCCGGCCACGGCCGGGAAGGGCGGGCGGAGCCTGGGCTGGCCGCGGCGCCCCTCCAGGGAGTCGAGGAGGGCGGTCTCCTCGCCGCAGATGTAGGCGCCCGCGCCGGCGTGGACGGTGACCTCCAGGTCCCCGCCCTCCCCCAGCGCGCCCTTGCCGAGGTACCCGGCCGCGTACGCCTCGGCCACGGCCGCGTGCAGCCGGCGCAGCACGGGGACGACCTCCCCGCGCAGGTAGATGAACGCGTGGTGGGAGCGGATGGCGTGGCAGGCGATGACGACGCCCTCGATGAGGGAGTGCGGGTTGGCGTACAGCAGCGGGATGTCCTTGCAGGTGCCCGGCTCGGACTCGTCCGCGTTGACCACCAGGTAGTGCGGCTTGTTGTCGCCCTGCGGGATGAACTGCCACTTCATGCCGGTGGGGAAGCCGGCGCCGCCGCGCCCGCGCAGCCCGGAGTCCTTGACGTAGGCGATGACGTCGTCGGGGGGCATGGCCAGGGCCTTGGGGAGCGCGCGGTAGCCGCCGTGCGCCCGGTAGACGTCGAGGGTCCAGGACTCCTCGCGGTCCCAGAAGGCGGACAGCACCGGGGAGAGCAGCTTCTCGGGACTGACGCGGTTGACGCCGCCCGCGTCCCGCTCTCCGGCCCCGCCGTTCCTGTCGTCGGTCGTCACGGTCTCACTCCCCCTCTTCCCTGGCGTTCGTCCCGTCCGCCTCGTCCGTCACCGGGCCCGCGGGGTGGTGCGGGTCGGAGGCGGAGCTGGACAGCGGGGCGTCGTGGCGGCTGAGGTGCGTGCTGGGCGGCTCGGCCCGCGGAACCTCCGGGTGCCGGGGAACGTCCACGGCGGGCGGCCCCGACTCCCCGCGGGCCAGGCGCAGTCCGGCCAGCGAGGCGGGCCCGGCGCTGCCCCCGGCGGCGACCGCGCCCGGGCGTTCGTCGGGGAAGCCGGCCAGGACGCGGGCGGTGTCGCGGAAGCCGGTCAGCGGGGCGCCGCGGGTGGGCGTGACCTCGCGCCCGGCCCGCAGGTCGTCCACGAGGCGCTTGGCGGACTCCACCGTCTGGTTGTCGAAGAACTCCCAGTTGACCATCAGGACGGGCGCGAAGTCGCAGGCCGCGTTGCACTCGATGTGCTCCAGCGTGACCTTGCCGTCCTCGGTGGTCTCGCCGTTGCCGATGCCCAGGTGCTCCTGGAGCGCGGCGAAGATGGCGTCGCCGCCGAGGACCGCGCACAGGGTGTTGGTGCAGACCCCGACCTGGTGCTCGCCGGAGGGGCGGCGCCGGTACATGGTGTAGAAGGTGGCCACCGCGGTGACCTCGGCGGTGGTCAGGCCCAGCGTTTCGGCGCAGAACCGCACGCCGGTGGGCGTCACCCAGCCCTCCTCGGCCTGCGTGAGGTGCAGCAGGGGCAGCAGGGCGGAGCGGCTGCCGGGGTAGCGGGCGAGGATCGCGGCGGCGTCCCGCTCAAGACGGGCCCGGGTCTCGGGCGGGTAGTCCGGGGCGGGCATCGCGGGCATGCCGAGGGACACGTCCCTGCTGACGTTCCCGCCGGCGCCGCCGCCGGCGTTGGTGCTGACGTCGGTCACCGGTCGACGCCTCCCATCACGGGGTCGATGGACGCGACGGCGACGATGACGTCGGCGACCATGCCGCCCTCGCACATCGCCGCCATGGACTGGAGGTTGGTGAAGGAGGGGTCGCGGAAGTGGACCCGGTAGGGGCGGGTGCCGCCGTCGCTGACCAGGTGGACGCCCAGCTCGCCCTTGGGGGACTCGACGGCGGCGTACGCCTGCCCGGCCGGGACCCGGAAGCCCTCGGTGACCAGCTTGAAGTGGTGGATGAGGGCCTCCATGGAGGTGCCCATGATGGTGCGGATGTGGTCCAGGGAGTTGCCCAGGCCGTCGGGGCCCAGGGCGAGCTGCGCGGGCCAGGCGATCTTCTTGTCCGCGACCATGACCGGGCCCGGCTCCAGCCGGTCGATGCACTGCTCGATGATCCGCAGCGACTGCCGCATCTCCTCCAGGCGCAGCAGGAAGCGGCCGAAGGAGTCGCAGGTGTCGGTGGTGGGGACCTCGAAGTCGAAGGTTTCGTAGCCGCAGTAGGGGTCGGACTTGCGCAGGTCGTGGGGCAGGCCCGCGGAGCGCAGGATCGGTCCGGTGGCGCCCAGCGCGAGGGCGCCGGCCAGGTCGAGGTAGCCGATGTCCTTCAGCCGCGCCTTGAAGACGGGATTGCCGGTGCAGAGCTGGTCGTACTCGTTGAGGTTCTTGCGCATGGTGCGGACGAACTCGCGCAGCGCGTCCACGGCCCCCGGCGGCAGGTCCTGGGCGAGCCCGCCGGGGCGGATGTAGGCGTGGTTCATCCGCAGGCCGGTGATCAGCTCGAAGATGTCCAGGCACAGCTCGCGGTCGCGGAAGCCGAAGATCATGACGGTGGTGGCGCCCAGCTCCATGCCGCCGGTGGCGATGGCCACCAGGTGGGAGGAGAGACGGTTCACCTCCATCAGCAGGACGCGGATGAGGCTGGCGCGGTCGGGGACGTCCTCGGTGATGCCCAGCAGCTTCTCCACGCCCAGGCAGTACGCCGTCTCGTTGAAGAAGGGCGTGAGGTAGTCCATGCGCGTCACGAAGGTGGTGCCCTGGGTCCAGGTCCGGAATTCGAGGTTCTTCTCGATGCCGGTGTGCAGGTACCCGATGCCGGCGCGGGCCTCGGTGACCGTCTCGCCGTCGATCTCCAGGATCAGCCGCAGCACGCCGTGCGTGGAGGGGTGCTGCGGGCCCATGTTGACGATGATCCGCTCGTCGTCTGCGCGGTCGGCGACCTCCTGGGCGAGCGCGTCCCAGTCCCCGCCGGTGACGGTGTAGACGGTGCCTTCGGTGGTTTCCCTGGCCCCCGCGGGCCGGGTCGCGTGTGTGGACATCAGCTGTACGACCTCCGCTGGTCGGGAGCCGGGATCTGGGCGCCCTTGTACTCGACGGGGATGCCGCCGAGCGGGTAGTCCTTGCGCTGGGGGTGGCCCTGCCAGTCGTCGGGCATCATGATCCGCGTCAGCGCGGGGTGGCCGTCGAAGATCAGGCCGAAGAAGTCGTACGCCTCGCGCTCGTGCCAGTCGTTGGTCGGGTACGTCTCGACGACCGAGGGCAGGTGCGGGTCGGCGTCGGGGACGCTGACCTCCAGGCGGATCAGCCGCCCGTGGGTGAGCGAGCGCAAGGGGTAGACGGCGTGCAGCTCGCGGCCGGTGTCCGCGGGGTTGTGGACGCCGCTGACGCCCAGGCACAGCTCGAAGCGCAGGGCGGGGTCGTCGCGCAGCGTGCGGGCGACCCGGGGCAGGTGCTCGCGGGCGATGTGGAACGTCAGCTCGCCGCGGTCGACGACGGTGCGCTCGATGGCGGCGGCGGGGTCGACGCCCTGCTCTTCCAGCGCGCCCTCCAGCTCGTCGGCGACCTCGTCGAAGTACCCGCCGTAGGGGCGGGAGGAGGCGCCGGGCATCCGGACGGTGCGGGCCAGGCCGCCGTAACCGGAGGTGTCGCCGCCGTTGTTCGCGCCGAACATGCCGCGGCGGCGGGCGATCGGCTCCCCGGAGCCGCCGGCGGCGGCCGGGCTTGTGCTTGTGTTCCCGTTCACGCCGTCGCCACCGCTGTTGGGGTCGGTCACCGTGCCCCCTCGATCGCTTCTCCGCCCGCGCGGCACAGCGCGGCCATCGTCACCATCCGCGGCCCGGCAGCCGCACGTGCGTCGCTCACCGCAGGAGCCCCTTCATCTCGATCGTCGGGAGGGCCTTGCGGGCCGCCTCCTCCGCCTCGCGGGCGGCCTGTTCGCGGTTGACGCCGAGCTTCTCCTCGCGGATCTTCTGGTGGAGCTTGAGGATCGCGTCCAACAGCATCTCCGGGCGCGGCGGGCAGCCCGGCAGGTAGATGTCGACCGGGACGATGTGGTCGACGCCCTGCACGATGGCGTAGTTGTTGAACATGCCGCCCGAGGAGGCGCACACGCCCATCGAGATGACCCACTTGGGGTTGGGCATCTGGTCGTAGACCTGGCGCAGCACCGGGGCCATCTTCTGGCTGACCCGGCCGGCGACGATCATGAGGTCGGCCTGCCGGGGCGAGCCGCGGAAGACCTCCATGCCGAAGCGGGCCAGGTCGTAGCGCCCGGCCCCCGTCGTCATCATCTCGATCGCGCAGCAGGCCAGGCCGAACGTGGCGGGGAAGACCGACGACTTCCGGGCCAGTCCGGCCATCTGCTCCACCGTGCTGAGCAGGAACCCGCTGGGCAGCTTCTCCTCAAGGCCCATCAGCCTCGCCCCTTTCCCGGTCCCGTGGACCGCATCAGTCCCACTCCAGCCCGCCGCGCCGCCAGTCGTAGGCGTAGGCGACGCCGATCAGGCCGACGAACACCAGCATCTGGACGAGCCCGAACATCCCGAGGGAGTCGAACTGCACCGCCCAGGGATAGAGGAAGACGATCTCGATGTCGAAGATGATGAAGAGCATGGCCGTCAGGTAGTACTTGACGGGAAATCGCCCGCCGCCCGCCGGCTGCGGGGTCGGCTCGACGCCGCACTCGTACGCGTCGAGCTTGGCCCTGTTGTAGCGCTTCGGGCCCACCAGCGCGGCGGTTACCACGGAGAAGACGGCGAAGGCGGCCCCGAGGGCGCCCAGCACGAGGATGGGAACGTACGCGTTCACGCACCACGCTCCTTCCAGTCGACGGCGACTGCTGCCACGAAGATCAGCACCATGTGAGTCAGTTCACAAAGCTGGAGGCATCCTATGCCTCTCCCCCTGTGACCTTCGACACGGGGTCCCCCAACGGCTTTGTGATCTCTCCCACCCGCTGTCGCGGAGCAGTCCGCCGCGCTCCACGCAAGGTGGCCGACCGGCCACCATGCGGTGATTCGGGCCGATTCCTTCCGCCGCCCGCGCGACCACGCGCGGGCGGCGCTCTACCACCGGCCTTCACACGGCCGCAAATTCGCAGCCGATACCACCCTGTGATAAAGGCGCCCCCTTCGCCACCCCCTGTCGCCGGACCCCGGGACAGCGGGCACGCTCGGTGGCGGCGCCCGCGCGGGCCGTTATCCGAGCGTGACATACGCCACGGCGCACGACAGGAGCGGCGGGCCAACGTTGAACGGCCGCCCGCTTCGTGCTAGTCGGCGACCCGGGGCCGGGCAAAGCGGACAAGCCACAGGCCAACGGCCGTTTCCGCACGCCCGGCCGGCCCGCGGCGAGCGAAGCGGCGAACCGGACGAAGAGGGCCAAAGCCGGTCAGGGCCGTGCCGCGTACACGCCAGATGTGACGCAGGCCACGGGAATTGAGATCCGGCGAGAGGTGCTGATAGCCGTTATCCCCATGTCCCCAATTCGTTATCGAGCCGCCCGTGGCCGACATCGCAAGCCCCGGGCCTCCCGCACCACCACGCTCCTGCGCGGCGGCCTGCTGACCGGCGTGGTCGGCACCGTGGCCGTCACCGGAGCGACCACCCCCGCCTCCGCCGGCGAGCAGCCCGCGGAGCGCACCGGGGAACTTCCCATCCTCGACGCCGAGGCCGCCGCCCTGGCCGCCGCCGCGACCGAGACGTACGTCGGCGAGACCACCGCCCGGGACGACTGGCAGCGCGCACAGGACCGCGCCCTCGCCCGGGCCCACGAGCAGGCCGCCGAGCGCCGCGCCGCCGCCGAGGAGGCCGCCGAGCGCCGGGCCCGCGAGCAGGCGGCTGCCGAGGCCGCCGCCGCGGAGGAGGCCGCCGCCGCGGCGGAGCAGGTCCAGACCCTCGCCGCGGCCACCGCCGAAGCCCCCGCGCCCGCCACCGGCGGCAGCGGAAGCGGCTCGGCCGTCGTCGACTTCGTCCGCGCCCAGCTCGGCGACGCCTACTCCATGGGCTCCACCGGCCCCGGCGCCTGGGACTGCTCCGGTCTCGTCCAGGCCGCCTACGCCAGCGTCGGCATCGACCTGCCCCGAACCTCCGGCGAGCAGTCGCTGCGCGGCACGCAGGTCTCCCTCGACGCCCTCCAGCCCGGCGACATCCTCTACTGGGGCGGCGCGGGCAGCGCCTACCACGTGGCGATCTACGCCGGGGACGGGACGTTCATCGGCGCCCAGAACCCCTCCACGGGCGTGGCGCAGCACGACCTCTCCTGGGACAGCCCCTCGGGCGCCGTCCGGATTCTCTGACGCCTCCGGGCGTCGTCCCCCGCACGCGGAGAAGGCTCCCGCGCGGCCGTGTGCCGCGCGGGAGCCTTCGTCGTGTCCGGAGGCCGTGCCCGGGCTCGCCCCCGCTCAGGAGCGGGGCGTCACCTTGGTCAGGCCGTTGATCACGCGGTCCATCGCGTCGCCGCCGCGCGGGTCGGTCAGGTTGGCCAGCAGCTTCAGCAGGAAGCGCATCAGCACCGGGTGGCTCAGGCCGCGCTCGGCGGCCACCCGCATCACCCGCGGGTTGCTGATCAGCGAGACGAACGCCCGGCCCAGCGAGTAGTACCCGCCGTAGGTCTCGGCCAGCACCCGCGGGTAGCCGCGCAGCGCCAGCTCCCGCTGGTGCGGGGTCTGCCGCGCCAGGGCCTGGCTGACGACCTCGGCCGCGATCCGGCCCGACTCCATGGCGTACGCGATGCCCTCGCCGTTGAAGGGGTTCACCAGCCCGCCCGCGTCGCCCACCAGGAGCAGGCCGCGCTCGTAGTGCGGCTTGCGGTTGAACGCCATGGGCAGCGCGGCGCCCCGGATCGGCCCGGTCATGTGCTCGGGGGTGAACTGCCACTCGGCCGGCAGCGAGGCGCACCAGGTGCGCAGCACCTCGCGCCAGTCCAGCTCCTTGAAGTCGGGGGAGCTGTTGAGCACGCCGAGGCCGACGTTGGAGGTCCCGTCGCCCATGCCGAAGATCCAGCCGTAGCCGGGCAGCAGCCGCTCCCGGCCGCCGCGCCGGTCCCACAGCTCGAACCAGGACTCCAGGTAGTCGTCGTCGTGCCGCGGCGAGGTGAAGTAGGTGCGCACGGCCACGCCCATGGGCCGCTTCTCGTCGCGGTGCAGGCCCATCGCCAGCGAGAGGCGGGAGGAGTTGCCGTCCGCGGCGATCACCACGGGCGCGGAGAAGGAGACCTGCTTCTTCTCGTCGCCCAGGCGCGCCTCGACGCCGGTGATCCGGCCGGTGCGCTCGTCGCGCAGCGGGCCGGAGACGTTGCACCGCTCGTACAGCCGGGCGCCGGCCTTCTCGGCGGCGCGGGCGAGCCGCTCGTCGAAGTCGTCGCGCTTGCGCACGAGTCCGTAGTCGGGGAACGCGGCCAGGTCCGGCCACTCCAGCTCCAGGCGCCGGCCGCCGCCGATCACCCGCAGGCCCTTGTTGCGCAGCCAGCCGGCCTCCTCGGAGACGTCGATCCCCATCGCCACCAACTGCTTGACGGCCCGTGGGGTCAGCCCGTCGCCGCACACCTTCTCCCGGGGGAAGGCGGTCTTCTCCAGCAGAGCCACCTCAAGTCCCGCCTGGGCGAGGTGGAACGCGGTGGCCGACCCCGCGGGCCCGGCTCCGACGACGATCACATCAGCGGTCTCGGACACGAGGGCTGCTCCCATCTCTCCCCTGCCTGGTCGCCCCCGAGTCTAGGCCGCCGCCTCCCTGACCCCCCGGTGCAGGGCCACGATGCCGCCGGAGAGGTTGCGCCAGGCGACGTGCCGCCAGCCCGCCTCGCCCAGCCGCGCGGCCAGCCCGGGCTGGTCCGGCCAGGCCCGGATGGACTCGGCCAGGTAGACATACGCCTCGGGGTTGCTGGAGACCCGCCGCGCCACCGGCGGCAGCGCGCGCATCAGGTACTCGGTGTAGACGGTGGCGAACGGCCCCCACACCGGCCGGCTGAACTCGCAGACCACCAGCCGCCCGCCGGGCGCGGTCACCCGCAGCATCTCGCGCAGCGCGGCGCCGGTGTCCTGGACGTTGCGCAGCCCGAAGGAGATGGTCACCGCGTCGAAGACCCCGTCCCGGAACGGCAGCCGGGTCGCGTCGCCCGCGACGAACGGCATCCACGGGGCCCGCGCGCGCCCCGCGGCCAGCATCCCGGCGCTGAAGTCGCAGGGAACGGTGAACGCCCCCGCCGCGGCGAAGGGCTCGGAGGAGGTGCCGGTGCCCGCGGCCAGGTCGAGCACCCGCTCCCCGGGGCGCGCCCCGACGGCGCGGGCGACCTCCTTGCGCCAGCGCCGGTTCTGCCCGAGCGCGAGCACGTCGTTGGTCAGGTCGTACCGGTCGGCCACCGCGTCGAACATGGCGGCGACGTCACGGGGCTGCTTGTCCAGGGAGGCACGAGTCACGGGCCCATTCTCGCCGATGGCCCCGGGGCGCCCCGGCTTACCCCGTTCGGGCGACTTCCCCCCGCTCAGGGGTGAACCGGCCGCCTCCGGGCAACTACGGTGCGTCCCATGACCAGTCGCGTCCTGTTCACCGCCACGGCGGCCACCGCCGCCGTCCTCGCCAGCGCCGCGGGGGCCGCGGCGGCCCCCGCGGCCGACGCCGCGCCGCAGGGCCCGGACCCCATCGGCAGCACGCTCACCGGGGTCACCGACACCCTCGGGTGGGTGTCGGACACCGCGGCCACGACCGTTGCCCCGGCGCTGGGCCTGGAGCTGTACCCGCTGGCCCGCACCCCGGTGAATCCGCTGGACAACTCCGCGGGCGCCCAGGTGGCCGACTTCCGTCCGGTCAGCTCGGCGCTGCTGACGGGGGCGCTCAGCGACGGCATCTCGGGCCAGGAGCTGCTGGGCGGCCTGCCCCTGTCGCTGGGCTGACCCCGCCGCTTACCCCGCCGCCCGGCCGGCCTGACCACCGGCGCGGCCGGCGGGCGCGGCGGTGGTCACTCCTCGCGTTCGGCCTCCAGCTCCGCGTACTCCTCCTCGTGCAGGCCCGCCGCCGCGTTGTAGATCTCGGTCACCAGCGCCCGCGCCGCCGCTCCGTCCACCGCTCCCCCGGACAGCTCCACGAGCCGACGGGTCCATATGTCGATGAAGTCCTCCATGCCCCCATTGCACCCCGCCACCCGCGGGGGCGCACTTCGTCGGCGCGGCGACCGGGGTTCCCGCCCTCCGGCCGTCTCGTGACAATCGTGACCCTTGTGACCAACTCGCTACGGGAACGCCGCTGTTCGGACGTGAACCGCCTCGCCTACGATCGTCCGGAGCGCACAGGCGGACACGGAGGGGCGGGGCGACCATGGGCAAGGAGCGAACGCGGGGAGCCCGGCCGTGAGCGGATACAACTCGCCGTACTCCCCCTACTCCCCGTACCCGGGCGGGCCCGCGGGCCCGCCGCCCCCGCCGCCGGCGAAGAAGCAGAACCAGGGCTGGATATGGGCCGTGCTCGCCCTCCTGGTGGTGGGCGGGGTCGTGGCCGCCGTCGCGCTCAGCGGGAGCGACGACGACGAGGGCGGATCGCAGGGCGGCGGGCCGTTCGGCGGCGGGGGCGCGCCCAGCCAGGCGATACCCACCGCGCCCACGCTCGACCTGCCCTCCACACCCGCCGTGCCGACCGCGCCCACGGCGACGACGCCCACCCCCGACCCGGTGGCCGACGCCTTCGACGCCGTGCAGGCCGGGGACTGCCTGCGCAACTACTACGACGGCGTGCAGTGGGACCCGAGCGAGGTGCCGCAGGAGGTGTCCTGCGAGGGGGCCGGGGCCTTCTACTTCGTCACCAGCGCCGGTCCGACGGCGAGCTGCTCCGGCTCGAACAGCGAGGCGTACTGGTACGCGCCCGTCACGGTGAACCGCACCCTGTGCCTGGCCCGGCAGTACCACGAGGAGCAGTGCTTCGCCGGGGACCACACCTCCGGCGAGGGCGCGGACGCGGTGATCAACGCCCGCATCAACTCCGTGTGGCCCTGCGACACCGACTCCCTCCCCGCGGACACCAACCAACTCCTGCGGATCACGGGCTACTACACGGCGCAGGAGGAGTACCCGCCGGGCTTCTGCGCGGAGAACTCCTCGGACCAGACGATCTATTACTACTGGGAAGTGGACGACGGCGAGTCCGTCATCTGCGCGCTCGTGACCGACTGAGCGACTGAGCGGCTGAGCGGCTGCCCGGCGTCAATGGCCGGGCGGGGCACATCACCCCCGCGGGGGATGGCGAGGGGCGCGGTTCCGGCCAGCCCGGCCCGCCCCTCCCGTCACACGCACCCCGGAAGACCGCAGGGGCGAGCACGACGCACGGTCACCGCTGTGCCACGGTCCGCAAACCTCCTCCCCAAGCCTTGGCCGGTACTCGCCCCCCGCCGCCCGGCGCCGACCGAGGATGGTCCCTGTGCCGACCGACGGAACGGACCCGCCTCCGGTTCCTCTCCGGCACCACCCGGCACACCCCGGCACAGGGAGGGCACACCGACCATGACCGAGGCCACCACCTACACCACCGTCCGGGACGGCATCTTCCACCCCGCGGCGCGCTTACGGATGCTGCGCGCCGAACGTCCCCTGGCGCGCATGACGTTCGCCGACGGGCACGAGGGCTGGCTGATCACGGGCTACGCCCTGGCGCGCGCCGTCCTCGCCGACCCCCGCTTCAGCGCCCGCGGCGAGCTGAAGCACCAGCCCGTCGCCCGCGCGGCCATGCCGGAGAAGCCGCCGGCCGCGCCGCCCGGGATGTTCATCCAGCACGACGGCGCCGAGCACCAGCGTTACCGCAAGCTCCTGGTCGGCCAGTTCACCGTCCGCCGGATGCGGCAGCTCACCGACTGGATCGAGCGGATCACCGAGGAGCACCTGGACCGGCTGGAGGAGGCCGGGCCGCCCGCCGACCTGTTCGAGTCCTTCGCCCTCCCCATCCCCTCGCTGGTGATCGCCGAGCTGCTGGGCGTTCCCGTGGAGGACCGGGAGCGCTTCCAGGAGGACTCCGCGGTCTGGAGCAGCTTCGAGACCGACATGGAGGGCACGGCCCGGGCGTTCTTCGGCCTCACGGGCTACCTGGGCGGGATCGTCGCCCAGCGGCGCGCCGAGCCGCGGGACGACATCATCAGCGGCCTGATCCGCGACGACCCCACCCTCACCGACGAGGAGCTGACGGCCATCGCGTACCTGCTGCTGGTCGCCGGGCACGAGACGACGGCGAACCAGACGGCCCTGGGCGTGCTGGCCCTGCTCACCGACCCCGAGCAGCTCGCGGCCGTCCGCGCGGACCTCACGCGGGTGGACGCCACCGTGGAGGAGCTGCTGCGGTACCTGAGCATCGTGCACCACGGGCCCTCGCGGGCGGCCCTGGAGGACGTGGAGCTGGGCGGGCACCGCATCCGCAAGGGCGAGGTCGTGATGATCTCGCTGGCCGCGGCCAACCGGGACCCCGACCGCTTCGAGGACCCGGAGGCGCTGGACGTCTCGCGCCCGCCGGTGACCCACCTGGGCTTCGGGCACGGGGCCCACCAGTGCCTGGGCCAGCAACTGGCCAGGATCGAGCTGCGGGTGGGGCTGTCCGCCCTGCTGCGGCGCCTTCCCGGCCTGCGGCTGGCCGTTCCGCCGGAGGAGATCAGGCTCCGGCACGACATGCAGGTGTACGGGGTCTACGAGTTGCCCGTCACCTGGTAGGGCCGCGGCGCGGCCTGAGAGAGCCGGAGATGAGGAGTTCGCCGATGGAGATCAGGATTCATCCCGAGCGGTGCCTGTCCGCGGGGATGTGCGCGCTGACCGCGCCGGGGGTCTTCGACCAGGACGAGGAGATCGGGGCCGTGGTGCTGCTGGAGGCCGATCCCCCGCCGGAGCGGCACGACCTCGTCCGCCGGGCCGCGGACTCCTGCCCCAACGGCGCGATCACCGTCCTCGACGGGCCCCCGGACGCCGCGGCGGACGCCTCCGCCCAGGCGCCCGGGGCGAGGTCCTAGCGCCCGGCGGCGTCGATCAGCTTCAGCTCCGGGTGCGCCGTGCCGCCCTCGAGGGCGGTGGAGGACAGGTGCGACACCACCCGGTCGTCGGCCGGGTCCAGGGCCGGGTCCTCGTGGACCACCAGGTGCTCGTAGGTGGTACTGCGCTGCGCGGGGACCCGGCCGGCCGTCCGGATCAGGTGGAGCAGCTCCAGCCGATTCGACCGGTGCCGGGCGCCGGCCGAGGAGACGACGTTCTCCTCCAGCATCACCGAGCCGAGGTCGTCGGCGCCGTAGTGCAGCGAGAGCTGGCCGGCCTCCTTGCCGGTGGTCAGCCAGGAGCCCTGGATGTGCGCGACGTTGTCCAGGAAGAGGCGCGCGGTGGCCAGCAGCCGCAGGTACTCGAAGACCGTCGTCTGCGTCCGGCCGCGCAGGTGGTTGTTCTCCGGCTGGTAGGTGTAGGGGATGAACGCCCGGAAGCCGCCGGTGCGGTCCTGCACGTCGCGGATCATCCGCAGGTGCTCGATCCGCTCGGCGTTGGTCTCGCCGGTGCCCATCAGCATCGTGCTGGTGGACTCCACGCCCAGCCGGTGCGCGGTCTCCATGATCTCCAGCCAGCGCTCGCCGGACTCCTTCAGCGGCGCGATGGCCTTGCGCGGCCGGGCCGGCAGCAGCTCCGCACCGGCCCCGGCGAAGGAGTCCAGGCCGGCGGCGTGGATGCGGCGGATGGCCTCCTCGGCGCTCACGCCGGAGATCCGCGCCATGTGCTCCACCTCGGAGGCCCCCAGCGAGTGGATCACCAGCTGGGGGAAATCCCGCTTGATCGCGGCGAAGTGGCGCTCGTAGTACTCCACGCCGTAGTCCGGGTGGTGCCCGCCCTGGAACATGATCTGCGTGCCGCCCAGCTCGACCGTCTCCGCGCAGCGGCGCAGGATGTCGTCCAGGTCGCGGGTCCACACCTGCTCGCTCTTGGGCGGGGCGTAGAAGGCGCAGAACTTGCAGGCGGTCACACAGGCGTTGGTGTAGTTGATGTTGCGCTCGATGATGTACGTCGCGATGTGCTCCGTGCCGGCGTACCGGCGGCGGCGCGCGGCGTCGGCGGCGCGGCCCAGGGCGTGCAGCGGCGCGAACCGGTAGACGGCCAGGGCCTCTTCCGGGCTGATGCGCCCGCCTTCCGCTGCGCGGTCGAGCACGGTCTGAAGCTCGGCACTCTGGCTCATGGCCCGGTCCCTTCCCTCGCGGCGACCGCACCAGCGTACGTCACGGGCCTGGAGGCCCCTCAGCCGCCGCCCCCGCCACTGCGGGTCAGCCGGCCGGGGGCACCGTCCCCCGTGGGGTCGTAGGACAGGACTCCGTTCTCGTCGAGGCGGAGCACGGCCTCATGGGTCCCCTCGGTGCAGAACGGCCGTCCGCCCGTGGACGCCTCGGGGTCGTGCTCGGCGCGCAGGACGACCTGGCTCTCGCCGGTCTCCTGCAAGGTGAGGCGGTCCACGCAGGTGCTCAGGCCCATGGCGTCGACGGTGGTGACGGTGCCCAGCTCCTCGCCGGTGGCGCCGTCCGCCAGCACGACGGCGATGGTGCCGCCGTTCAGGCCCGGGATCGGCTCCATCGTGCCCTCCCACTCCCCCGCGAACGCCTGGGGCAGCCGCCCGTCGCCGCCCCCGCTCTCGCCCCCGCTCCCGCCGGTGTCGCCGCCGGTCGGGTTCGGGGTCGGTTCCCCGCCCTCGCCGTCGAAGGCCCCCACCAGCCAGGCACCCCCCACCCCGAGCGAGGCCACGGCCACGACGGCCGCGGCCACCGTCCGCCACCTCCGCCGCCGTGCCACGCTCGGCACGGTGCGGGCCCCCGCCGCCGTCTCGCCGACCGTGTCCGCGCCGTACGCGTGCGACCCCCCTGCCGGAACGGCCATGCCCAGGCGCGGATCGGTAACCCCTGCCCCACCGGACGGCCCGGCCTGCGCGCCCCCCGGCCACGAACCGGACGCCTGCGCGGCCCCGGGCGGAGGGGTCTGCGGGCCCGGCCACGGGCTGAAGGCCCCGGTCTGCGCGTGCGCCAGCGGCGAGCCGGGTACCGGAACCTGCGCGTCTCCGGGCGCGGCCCCCGGCGGTGAGCCGGGCGCCCCTGCGCCCGCGGGCGCCTGCGCGGTGCCAGGCGGGATGCCGGGCTGCGAGCCGGTCGCTCTGGCCTCGGTCGGCGCCGCGGCGGCGGGCCAGCCGGCCGCTGGCCCCTGCACCGGAGGCGCGTCGGGCGAGCCGGCCGCAGGCTCCGTCGTCGGGGCCGGCAGTGGTGCCGCCTCCAGGTTCAGCAGGGTGATCGCGTGGCGGGTGGCCTCCTCGACGATGGGCTGGGGGAGCCAGCCGGGGGTGACCAGGGAGGGGGCGTCGCCGCAGGTGGCGGTCAGGTGGGCGGGGGCGGGGCGGCGGGCCGGGTCCTTTTCCAGGCAGGCCGCGACCAGCTCCCGCAGCCACCCGGGCACCTCGTCGAGGCGGGGCTGCTCGTGCACCACCTGGTACAGCAGCTGGGCCGGGGTGTCGCCGGGAAACGGGGCGCTGCCGCCCGCGGCGAAGGCCATCACCGCCCCGAACGCGAAGACGTCCGTGGCCGGGCCGACCTCGCCGCCCACCACCTGCTCGGGCGACATGTAGCCGGGCGAGCCCACCGCCACGCCCGTCGCCGTCAGCTGCGCGGTCGCGTCGGTGGCCCTGGCTATGCCGAAGTCGATCAGCCGCGGGCCCTCCAGGGCGAGCAGGACGTTGGACGGCTTGACGTCACGGTGCACCAGGCCGCGCGCGTGGACCGTGGCCAGCGCCTCGGCCAGCCCCGCGCCGAGCGCCCGCAGCGTGCGTTCCGGCAGCGGGCCGTGCGCGCGGACGGCGGCGTGCAGGTCGGGGCCGGCGACGTAGCCCGTGGCCACCCACGGGATCTCCGCGGCCGGATCGGCGTCCAGGACCGGGGCGGTCCACGCGCCGCCGACCGCCCGCGCGGCGGTCACCTCGCGGGCGAACCGGGCGCGGAAGCGTTCGTCCGCGGCGAAGTGCCTATGGACCACCTTCAGCGCGACCGTCCGGCCACCGGCGCTGCGCGCCAGGTAGACCCGGCCCATGCCGCCCCGGCCCAGGCGGCGCAGGACCCGGTAGGGCCCGACCGTCTGCGGGTCATCCCCGCTGAGGGCTGCCAGCGCCTCCGTCATCCGCGTCCCCGTTCCATCCCTCGTCCTCCCGCGCCGTGCCCGGCGTCAGCAGTTCGACGCCGGCCCCGGCCTGCGCCCGGCCGATGCGGCGGGCGAATTCGCGGATGCCGGCCACCTGGCGTTCGCCCAGCCGGAAGTCGAGCGTAGTGAAGTACCGCTCCAGCGTGGCGGCGTCGAAATCCTCCCACCGGGCGGCCTGTTCGGCGACCTTCCCCACCTCGGCCAGGGACAGGTCCCGGGAGGCGAGGAACGCCCGGTGCACCTCGGCCACGGTCTCCGGCTCGTCCCGGAGGTAGTCGCGGCGCACGCCCCAGACGGCGAAGACGAACGGCAGCCCGGTCCACTCGCGCCACAGGGCGCCGAGGTCGTGCACCTCCAGGCCCAGGCGGGGCGCGTCGTGGAGGCTGGCGCGCAGGGCGGCGTCACCGATGAGGACGGCGGCCTCGGCCTCCTGCATCATCAGCCCGAGGTCGGGGGGGCAGGTGAAGTACTCGGGGGTCAGTCCGTAGCGCTCGTCCAGCAGGAGGCGCGCCAGCCGCACGGAGCTGCGGGAGGTGGAGCCCAGGGCGACGCGGGCGCCGTCGAGGCGTTCCAGGGGGGTCTGGGAGACGATCACGCAGGACATCACCGGGCCGTCGCAGCCGACGGCGATGTCGGAGAGGGCGACCAGCCGGTCGGTGTGCTTGAGGAACTCCACCAGCGGAATCGGCCCGATGTCGAGGTCCCCCTCGACGAGGGCCTGGCCCAGCTTGTCGGGGAGGTCCTTGGCCAGCTCCAGGTCGAGCAGGGTGCCGGTCCTGGCGAGGCCCCAGTAGAGGGGGAGGCAGTTGAGGAACTGGATGTGGCCCACCCGGGGGCGTTTCCGGTGGTGTGTAGTCACCCTTGGGAGGGTACGCCTGAGGTCGTGCGAGTCAGCGGCCAGGCAAGTCAGGAGTGCCTGGGAGTCCAGGAGGGGCGCGAGAGCGCGGCATGGCGTCGGGTGGGGCGGTCGTCCGCCGCGTCCCCGGCGGGTGATCTTGTCCCTTCCGGTCGCGCAGTGTGCGTGCTAGGCTCGCGTCGAGTTGCAGTTTGGTTTCCCTTGCAGTACGAGCCTGCGGAGCATTCTGGCCGCGGGCTTTCGTCGTTTTCAGGCTTCATGCAGGTTCTGGAGCAGGGCGACCCTTTTAGGCCCAGGGAGGGCTGATGGCTACCGGAACCGTCAAGTGGTTCAACGCCGAGAAGGGCTTTGGTTTCATCGCTCAGGATGGCGGCGGCCCCGATGTCTTCGTTCACTACTCCGCGATCAACGCGACCGGCTTCCGCTCTCTTGAGGAGAGCCAGGCGGTGACCTTCGACGTCACGCAGGGCCCGAAGGGCCCGCAGGCTGAGAACGTCAACATCGTCTGAGCCGGTCCGGCGGATCGCCGGAGTCCGACGGTGAGAGGCCCCCGCCCGGCCCAGGGCGGGGGCCTCTCGCGCCTTTCCGGGGCGATCCGGGCCCTGGCCCGCCCCGGCCCGCCTCAGTCGCGGGCGTAGAGGGCCTCGACCTCGCCGGCGTAGTCGCGCAGCACGGCGGAGCGGCGCAGCTTCAGCGAGGGCGTCAGGTGGCCGGAGGTCATCGTGAAGTCGCGCGGCAGGACGCGGAAGCGGCGGATGGACTCGGCGGTGGAGACCTGGGCGTTCGCGTCGTCCACGGCTCGCTGGAGGTGCCGCAGCAGGTCGGTGTCCTTGATCAGCTGGTGCAGCGGGACGTGCTTGCGCCCGGCCATCTGCTGCCAGTGGGCCAGGCCGTCCGGGTCCAGGGTGATCAGGGCGGTCAGGTAGGGCCGGTTGTCGCCGATGACCAGGCACTGGCTGACCAGCGGGTGGGCCCGCAGGCTGTCCTCCAGCGGGGAGGGGGCGACGTTCTTGCCGCCGGAGGTGATGATCAGGTCCTTCTTGCGTCCGGTGATGGTGAGGTAGCCCTCGGGGTCGAGGGAGCCGATGTCCCCGGTGGGCAGCCAGCCGTCCGCGTCCGTGGCCGGAATCACGTCCCGCAGCTCGGCGTCCCAGTACCCGGAGAAGACCTGCGGCCCGCGCACCAGCACCTCGCCGTCCGGCGCGAGCTTGAGGTCGGTGCCGGGCATCGGCCACCCCACGGTGCCGATTCTGGGGGCCCAGGGCGGGGTGACGGTGGCGGCGGCCGTGGTCTCGGTCATGCCGTAGCCCTCGTAGATGTGCACCCCGGCGCCCTCGAAGAACGTCCCGAGCTGGCGGCTGAGCGGCGAGCCGCCGCAGACCACGTGCCGCAGCTTGCCGCCCAGGGCGGCCCGGATGCGGCGGTAGACCAGGGGCTCGTACAGCGCGCGGGCCAGCCGCAGGCCCAGGCCGGGGCCCCGCACGTCGCCGTGCTGGCGGGCCTCGCTGGCGGCGCCGTAGCGGCGGGCGACGCGCACGGCGCGGTCGAAGGAGGAGCCGCGCCCCATGCGTTCGGCGGTGGCCCGGCCGGTGTTGAAGACCTTTTCCAGCACGTAGGGGATGGCGAAGAGGAACGAGGGGCGGAAGCCCGTGAAGTCGGCCAGCAGGTCCTCGGTCTGGATGCTGGGGGCGTGCCCGAGGCGGACGCGGGCGCGGACGCAGCCGACGGCGACGGTGCGGCCCAGGATGTGGGCCAGCGGCAGGAACAGCAGGGTGGAGGCGGGCTCGTCCACGGCGGCCTGGTAGACGGGGTAGAGCAGCTCGATGCCGTTGTCCACCTCGGCGAAGAGGTTCCCGTGGGTGATGACGCAGCCCTTGGGCATGCCGGTGGTGCCGGAGGTGTAGACGATGGTGGCGGCCAGCCAGGGCGCCAGCAGCGCGCGGCGCTCCTCGACGGCGCCGTCGGGGATGTCCTTGCCGGCCGCGGATATCTGCCCGATGGCGCTGGTCTCGGTGCCGGATATCGCGGTGAGCTGCCACAGGTGCGCCAGCTCCGGCACGTCCTGCCGGATGGCGGTGAGGGTGCGCGCCTCCTCCACGCCCTCCACGGCGCAGGCCCGCACGCCCGCGTCGCGCAGCATCCAGGCCACCTGCGTCGGGGAGGAGGTCGGGTAGATGGGGACGGTGATGAGGCCGGCCGCCCAGGCGGCGAAGTCCAGGAGGGTCCACTCGTACCGGGTGCGGGACATGATGGCCAGCCGGTCGCCGGGCCGCAGGCCGTGCGCGATCAGGCCCTTGGCGACGGCCATCACCTCGTCGGCGAACTCCGCACAGGTGATGTCCCGCCACGTTCCGTCACGGTGCTTGCGGCTGAATGCGACGGTGTCCGGGGCCTCGTAGGCGTTGACGAAGGGAACGTCCGCCAGGCTGCCGTGCTCGATGGGCGGCGCGAGCGGTGGCGTGGACACGCCCGTCACGGAGCCGCGCTCGGTGGTCAGCTCCGGGAAGACCAGGGGAGGCAGGTCGTCGACCGTGAAGCCCCGCCTCACGCCCCGCGGTCGGTGGACCGCCAGGTCTTCCATGTTGACTCGCGCTTTCGGCATCTCCTCGGTCCTCCCCGGTGCGACCCTGGACTGGGTGGATTCCGAGATTCTGCCCAGTGAAAGGCCGATTGAGCGAGAGGTTCACCGGACTAACACGCGCCACTTGCCGCCGGGAGGCACTTTGCCCCCATTGACAAAAAAGATCACCCTCCCTGCGCGGCGGGCAACAGGCTCTTTCCGGCCAGCGCGGGAGGGCGGCGGGGGCCGTCGGCGGTCGCGGAGCGTCACGGCAGGTCGCGAAGGGTAGGGAAGGGTCGCGAACGGCCGGGAAACGGGCGCGGACGGCCGGCGGCCCCGGCGCGGCTAGGCGGCCTCCCGCAGGTCGCCGGCGTCCAAGCCCCGGGCGTTGGCGTACGCCTCGCGGTCCAGGATGCGCTCGCGGGCGGCGACCACGACGGGGACCACGGCCTGCCCGGCGACGTTGGTCGCGGTGCGGACCATGTCCAGGACGGGGTCGATGGCCAGCAGCAGGCCGACGCCCTCCAGCGGCAGGCCGAGGGTGGAGAGGGTCAGCGTGGTCATCACGGTGGCGCCGGTCAGCCCGGCGGTGGCTGCGGAGCCGATGACCGAGACGAACGCGATCAGCAGGTAGTCGCGCAGGTCCAGGCCGACGCCGAAGACCTCGGCGACGAAGATCGCGGCCAGCGCCGGGTAGACGGCCGCGCAGCCGTCCATCTTGGTGGTGGCGCCGAAGGGCACGGCGAAGGAGCCGTACTCGCGGGGCACGCCCAGCCGCTCGGTGACCTTCTGGGTGACGGGCAGGGTGCCCACCGAGGAGCGGGAGACGAAGGCGAGCTGGAGGGCGGGCCAGGCGGCGCGGAAGAAGCGCAGCGGGTCGACGCCGGCGGCCAGCCGCAGCAGCAGCGGGTAGACGCCGAAGAGGACCAGGCCGCAGCCGAGGTACACGTCGGCGGTGAAGGTGGCGTAGTCCCCGATGAGGTCCCAGCCGTACTCGTTGATCGCCCGGCCGATCAGGCCCAGGCTGCCCAGCGGGGCGAGGCGGATGACCCACCACAGGGCCTTCTGGAGCAGGGCCAGGGCGCCCTCGCCGAAGGCGATCAGGGGCGCGGCGCGCTCGCCCAGGCGCAGGGCGGCGACGCCGGTGACGGCGGCGAGGAAGACGATCTGGAGGACGTTCAGCTCGGTGAAGGGCGTGACCACGTCGGTGGGGACGATGCCGGTGAGGAAGTCCAGCCAGGAGCCCTCGGTCTCGGGGGCGGAGCCGTCGGCGGGGGTCAGGCCGCTGCCGGCGCCGGGGTCGGTGAGCAGGCCGATGGCCAGGCCGATGGCGACGGCGATCAGCGAGGTGCCCAGGAACCACAGCAGCGTGCGCCCGGCCAGGCGGGCGGCGCCTGAGACGTTGCGCAGCTTGGTGATCGAGACGGCGATGGCCAGGAAGACCAGCGGGCCGACGGCCAGCCGCAGGAGCTGCACGAAGGTGTCGCCGGTCTCCTCCAGGGCGCGGCCGAGCCAGTCGACCTCCCAGGTGCGGGCGGCCCAGCCGAGGAGAACGCCCAGCACGAGGCCGAGGAGGATCTGCGCCCAGAAGGGCGGCAGGGGTACCCGGGGTATCCCCCGCCGGGCGGGTCCGGGCTGGGGCGCGGCGGGTTCGGGGGCGGGCGAGGACACGGGCACACTCCGGAAGAACGGGTGGGAACGGATGGGAAACGGCCGGGGGGCGCACGGGAACGCGCGGGCGCGCCGGGGCCCGGGTACGTACGGGGGGCGGCCGGGGGCGTTGCCGGCGCGAAGGGCGGCGAAGGGCGGCGAAGGGGGCGCGGCGGCGTGACGCGGCGGGGGCGTGACGCGGGGCGCGGTGCCGGGGGTTCAGCGACAGGCGGCGGTCAGGCAGCGGCAGAGGTCGATGTGCAGGCGCGCGACGAGCAGGACGCTCGTGGCCAGGGGCGGCGCGACTGCGGTTCTCATGCTCTGCACCGTAGCACCGCCGCTTGCCCTCGTCACCGGCGCGAATCGTTCACGCGCGGCCCGCGCCCGGGCCGTTCCGCCGCAACGCCCGTGGCCGGCACGGGAGTCGGCGGCGCGCGCCGGGGGCGTTCGGGGGCCGGGGCGGGCGCGGGGGCGGACCGGGGTGAGGGAGATCACGGCGTGCGAACGCCCCGGCCGGGAGGCGGCCGGGGCGGGCGGTGCGCGGAGGCCCGCGGCCGGGTCAGGCCGCGTCGTCCTCCATGGCGCGGTTGGCGTTCAGGCGGCGGCGGGCGTTGTCCGTGGCGCGGCTGATGCGGGGGGCCAGCTCGCGGGACATCGCCTCGCGGCGGCCACGCAGGACGACGAGGCTGATCGGCGCGGAGACCACGATGGACAGCAGCATCAGCCACAGCGGGTTGGCCGTGCCCACGGACTCGGGAATGACGCCGACGTAGGCGAGCACGGCGATGACGACGAAGCTGGCGGCGAAGATGGCCAGCCGCAGGCCGGTGTAGAGCAGAGTGGCGTTGCGCGTCCTCACGGGCGGGCCCTTCCTTCCTCGCGCTTCCCCGGGTCCGGGCCCCCGGGGCGGAGCCGCCTCCAGTCAAGCACGGCGCCTCACACGCGCATCGGCTGGGGGGATTCGCGCCGGTCCGGGTCGGGCCCGGGGTACTCGCGGACCACCTCGTAGCGGGTGTTGCGCTCCACGGGCCGGAAGCCGGCGTCCCGGATCAGCTCCAGCAGGTCCTCGCGGGTGAGCTTATCGGGCGTTCCGTAGTTGTCCGCGTCGTGGGTGATCTTGTACTCCACCACCGAGCCGTCCATGTCGTCGGCGCCGTGCTGGAGGGCGAGCTGGGCGGTCTGCACGCCGTGCATCACCCAGAAGACCTTCACGTGCGGGACGTTGTCGAAGAGCAGCCGGGAGACGGCGAACGTCCGCAGTGCCTCGGCCCCGGTGGCCATCGTGGTGCGGGCCTGGAGGCGGTTGCGGACCTTGCCGTCCTTCATGTCCACGAAGTCGTGCTGGTAGCGCAGCGGGATGAAGACCTGGAACCCGCCGGTTTCGTCCTGGAGTTCGCGCAGCCGCAGCACGTGGTCCACGCGGTGCCGGGGCTCCTCGATGTGCCCGTAGAGCATGGTGGAGGGGGTCTTGAGGCCCTTGGAGTGGGCGAGGCGGTGGATGCGGGACCAGTCCTCCCAGTGGGTCTTGTGGTCCACGATGTGCTGCCTCACCTCCCAGTCGAAGATCTCGGCGCCGCCGCCGGTCAGCGACTCCAGGCCCGCGTCGATCAGCTCGTCCAGGATCTCGTCGGCCGGCAGCCCGGAGATCGTCTCGAAGTGGTGGATCTCGGTGGCGGTGAACGCCTTCAGCGAGACGGAGGGCGGCAGCGCCTCCTTCAGCGCCCGGAGCGAGCGCGGGTAGTAGCGCCAGGGCAGCGTGGGGTGCAGGCCGTTGACGATGTGCAACTCGGTCAGGCCGTCGCCCTCCATGGCCCGGGCCAGGCGGACGGCCTCCTCGATGCGCATGGTGTAGGCGTCCTTCTCGCCGGGCTTGCGCTGGAAGGAGCAGTAGGCGCAGGAGGCGGTGCAGACGTTGGTCATGTTCAGGTGGCGGTTGACGTTGAAGTACACCGCGTCGCCGTTCTTGCGGGTGCGCACCTCGTGGGCCAGGCCGCCCAGCCACGCCAGGTCGTCCGAGGCGTACAGGGCGACGCCGTCCTCCCGGCCGAGCCGCTCGCCGGCCAGGACCTTCGCCTCCAGCTCGCGCTTGAGTCCCGCGTCCATACCCACACGCCTCCTCGCAGTTCGCCCCGGCACTCCCGCCGGGCCCCGGCGACCCGGCCGTGCCGCGGCACCTCGGTCGAGACTACGCCCGCGCCCGTCCTGCCTGCTCGGGCAGGTCGCCGACGCGGTTCTCCCACTTGGTGGACAGCACGATGGTGGTGCGGGTGCGGGAGACGCCCTTGATGCCGGTCAGGCGGCGGATGGTGCGCTCCAGGCCGTCCACGTCCCCGGCGCGGACCTTGAGCATGTACGAGTCCTCGCCCGCGATGAACCAGCAGTCCTCGATCTCGGGCAGCTCGCGCAGGCGGGCCGCGGCCTCGTCGTGGTCGACCGCGTCCGAGAGCTGGATGCCGATGAGGGCGGTGACGCCCAGGCCCAGCGAGCGGGCGTCCACCGTCGCCCGGTATCCCGTGATGACGCCCGCGGCCTCCAGCCGGTTGATGCGGTCGGTGACGCTGGGCCCGGAGAGGCCGACGAGGCGGCCCAACTCGGCATAGGAGGCCCGGCCGTTCTCCCGCAACGCCTGAATCAGCTGCCTGTCCACCGCGTCCATCGTCGCAGCGCCTTCCTCGTCCCCGTGGCTGAATGGTCCGTCGCACAGAAGAATCTAAGGCATTCGCCCCCGGCGGCCTACGAGAGCCCGGCCCGGCCCCTCCGTCCGCCCTCCCCGCGCGCCGCGCCCAGCTCGCCGCGCCAGCGCCGGTAGAGCCCGTGCGGCACGCCGACGGCGTCCAGCGCGCGCCCCGCGACGAAGTCCACCAGGTCCTGCAGGTGCGCGGCGCCCGCGTAGAACGCCGGGGCGCAGGGCAGCACGACGGCCCCGTCGCCGTCGAGGGTGACCAGGTGGCGCAGGGTCTGGCCGTCCAGCGGGGTCTCGCGGACGGCGACGACCAGCGGGCGGCGCTCCTTCAGCGTGACGCCGGCCGCGCGCTGGAGCAGGTCCTTGGACAGCCCCAGGGCCACCCCGGCGACGGCCGCCGTGGAGGCGGGCACGATCAGCATGCCCTTCGCCGGGTAGGAGCCGGAGGACGGGCCGCCGGCCAGGTCGCCCGCGGGCCAGTGCCGCACGCGGGCGAGGTCGGCCGCCTCCAGGGGGAACGTCCCGGGCTTGCCGTCCGCGCCCCGCTCCAGCCAGGCCGCCAGGTCCTCGGCGGCGTGGGCGTCGCGGAAGGCGACGCCGGTCTCGTCCAGCAGGGTCAGCCGCGCGGCCCGGCTGACCACCAGGTCCACGTCCTCCCCGGCCGCCAGCAGGGCCCGCAGCACGGCCGCGGCGTAGGGCGTGCCCGAGGCGCCGGACACCCCGACGATCCAGGGGCGCCGCGTCGAATCTCGCATGCCCCGAGGCTAGGGCCTCTCCCGCGGAACCCTCCCCGGCCCCCGCCGGGCGGCCCGCCGCGGACGTTGCCCCCCGGACATTCCGCCGGGGAACCGGCCCGGCCCCGGCCGGCGGGCGGCCGGGAGCTAACGGCCCGCTTACCGGTCGGTGACGCCTGGGCCACAGACGGCGCCCCGGGCGTCGTCGCCCCCGGCGGCGCGTGGACACTTGAGGGAGCCCGTCCGTCGCCCCCACGGACCCCCAGGGCCCCCGCGGCCCCCACGGACAGGAGTGAGCCCATCAGTACCCGCGCTTACCGGCCGCGTGCCCGGCTGGTTTCCGTGCTCGGCGCGCTCGGCGGCGCCGCGCTGCTGGCCGCCGGGACCGGGGCCTGCCAGGTCATCGAGGGCGCCCGGGCGGGGCACGCGGTCTCCGGCGCCGTGGACGAGCTGACCAAGTGGGAGGCCGTGACGGCCACCGCGACCGTGGACGCCACCCCGGAACAGGTGTACGACTACCTCCGCCGGGCGGACGAGCGGCAGGGCCGGGAGGGGCCGCGGGCCACTCCCGGGGAGGCCCGGCTGCTCTCCGACCTGGAGCTGACCGTCTCGGTCGGGGACCCGGAGGGCGACACGCGGCTGCGGGACCTGGAGGAGGGCGCCGCGCTGGACGGCGCGATGACGCTGAACTTCGGCGGCCGGGACGTGGCCGGCGTCAAGCAGCTTGCCGGCGACACCTACGTCCGTGTCGGCGGCCAGGCGGTCGTCGAGGACGTGTACGGCGGCGGCGAGGCCGCCGTCGCCCGCGCCGAGCGCTTCGAGCGGGACGCCGCCCGCCTCCCCGAGTCGCTGGGCAGCGCCGCCGCGGCCCTGCGCGGGGACTGGGTGCGGGTGGACCCCTTCGCCTACGAGGGGTACGCCGAGGCGCTGGCCGAGGAGGCGGGCGTGCCCCCCGCCACGGCCGCGGCCCTCGCCGCAGCCCTCACCGACGGCGGGGCGCTGCTGACCCCCGAGGCGCTGTGGGCGTGGACCGACGGCCTGGAGAGCACGCTGCGCTCGGGCGCCACGCTGGACCGGCGGGGCGAGGAGCGCGGGGCTGAGCGGGTGGACGTGACGCTCCCGGCGGGCGAGGCGCAGCGGGCGGCGGGCCCGCTGCTGGCGTTGCTGGACGAGCAGAGCGAACGCTTCGGACTGCCGCCGCTGGCCGGCGAGCCCGCCGACCCGGCCGGCCCGGTGACGCTGGAGCTGACGATTCGCAACGGCGTGCTGACGGACGTCGGCTTCGACCTGGCGCAGTTCGCCCCGGGCGGCGCGGAGGGCGAGGCGGGCAGCCTGCCGCTGAACCTCCGGCTGAACGGCGGCTCGGCCCTCAACCTCGACCCGCCCGAGGAGCCGGCGGAGGCCCTCAGCCCCGAGGACCTGACCGTCGCGCTGCTCTACCTCGCCGAGCAGAACGAGCGCCGCGCCGAGGACGAGGACCGCGCGGACGTCCCCGGGCCGATGCAGCCCTGAACGGCCGGCCGGGCGCGCGGGCGCCTAGGGTCGGGCCCATGAACGCCATCGACATCGTCCACCCGGCCCTGAACGACTACCTCCTGGCCCACGCCAGCCCGTCGGCCGACGCGGTGCTGCGCGACCTCGCCGAGGAGACGCGGCGCACCCTGCCCGCCCACCTGAGCATGCAGATCAGCCACGACGAGGGCGCCCTGCTCACCCTGCTCGTGCGCCTGACCGGGGCCCGCAGGGCCGTGGAGGTGGGCACCTTCACCGGCTACTCCTCTCTGTGCATCGCGCGCGGCCTGGCCCCCGGTGGCCGCCTGCTGGCCTGCGACGTCTCCGAGGAGTGGACGTCCGTGGCCCGCCGCTACTGGGAGCGGGCCGGGGTGGCGGACCGGATCGACCTGCGCCTGGCCCCGGCCGCCGAGACGCTGCGCGCGCTGCCGGCCGAGGAGGAGATCGACTTCGCCTTCGTGGACGCGGACAAGACCGGCTACCCCGTCTACTACGAGGAGCTGATCACCCGGCTGCGGCCCGGCGGCCTGCTCGTGCTGGACAACACCCTGCGCACGGGCCGCGTCGTGGACCCCGCCGCCCACGAGCCGGAGGTCGTGGCGATCCGGCGGGTGAACGACGCGATCACGGCCGACGAGCGGGCCGACTCGGTGCTGCTCCCGGTGCGCGACGGCGTGACGCTGGTCCGCAAGCGCTGACCGCCGCGCGAGCCGGAAAGCCCGGTAAGTCCCCTTCAGGGGGAGTGGCGGGCGGTGACCTACTCTGGAACACATGCCCGAACTGCCCGAGGTGGAAGCCCTCAGGGGATTCCTCGCCGACCGGCTGACCGGCCGTACGGTCGCCACCGCGCTGCCCGTGGCGTTCCACGTCCTGAAGACCTACGACCCGCCGGTGTCCGCCCTGGCGGGGCGCACGGTCACGGCGGTGGACCGGCACGGCAAGTTCCTGGACCTGACGCTGGGCGCGGGCGACCCGGCTGCGGGGGACGTGGCCCGGGACCTGCACCTGGTCGTTCACCTGGCGCGGGCCGGCTGGCTGCGCTGGCAGGAGCGGCTGCCGTCCGCGCCGCCGCGCCCGGGCAAGGGCCCGCTGGCGTTCCGCCTGGCCCTGGCCGACCCGCCCGGCACCGGCTTCGACCTGACGGAGGCCGGGACTCAGAAGCGGCTGGCCGTCTACTGCGTCGCGGACCCGGCCGAGGTGCCGGGCGTGGCGCGGCTGGGGCCCGACCCGCTGGACCCGGCGTTCACCCAGGAGACCTTCGCGGCGCTCCTGGCCGGCGAGAACCGGCAGGTCAAGGGCGTGCTGCGGGACCAGTCCGTGCTGGCCGGCGTCGGCAACGCCTACTCCGACGAGGTCCTGCACGCGGCGCGGATGTCGCCGTTCCGCATCGCCGCGCGCCTGGACGCCGAGGAGGCGGCGGCCCTGTACGCGGCGCTGACCGGCACGCTGCGGGAGGCCGTGGAGCGCTCGCGGGGGCTGGCGGCGCGGCATCTGAAGACGGAGAAGAAGACGGGCCTGCGGGTGCACGGGCGCACGGGGCAGCCCTGCCCGGTGTGCGGGGACACCGTCCGGGAGGTGTCCTACCGGGACTCCTCCCTCCAGTACTGCGCCACCTGCCAGACGGGCGGCAAGCCGCTGGCGGACCGGCGCCTCTCGCGGCTGCTGAAGTAGCGCGGGAACGCCCGGCCCCGCCCCGGCTCTCAGCCCGCCGGGTCCGCCTCCACCGCCAGGCCGTGCGCCTCGACGATCTCCGCGAGTCCCCCGGCGTACGCCCGGCTCACGGCCGCGAACCACCAGCCGTCCTCCTCGCGCACCAGCTCCCCGAACGTCACGCCCGTCGCGTGCGGCGGCCCGGCCGGGAAGCCGTAGCACAGCAGCTCGTCGCCGCTGTCCGGGTCGATCAGCCGCACGTGCAGGAGGGCGACGTCGGACAGGTCCTGGCCGCGTTCCTCCGCGTCGTGCACCGAGACCGTGAAGACCACCCGCTCCACGGCCGCCTCCAGCGCGGGCAGCTCGACCGCGAACCGCGCCTCCGGGCCGCCGTCCGCCAGGGCGACGCCGACGCCGGCCGGATCCGGGTTGTTGTAGAAGACGAAGTGCTCCTCCGAGAGCACCGAGCCACCGTCGTCCAGCACCAGCGCGCTGGCGTCCACCTCCGCGCCCTCCGGGGCCTGCCAGTCCAGGCCGACCTGGAATACGGCCGCCCGCGGCATCACCTCGGCCAGCCGCATGCGTTGCCCCGTGGCCAGCGGCAGCCGGCCGCCGCCGGGCAGCGGGCAGGTGGACAGCAGCACCGAGCGCGGGTCCACGCGGGTCGAGGGGCGGTAGGGGGGCATCGGCGGCACTGCCTGGGAGGGCAGCAGCACGGTGGGCGCCGCGGCGGCCGAGAGCGCCAGGTCCCGCAGCCGGTCGGCGATCGCCGCCGCGTCGCCCGGCCGTTCCGCCGGGCGCTTGGCCAGCAGGCCCAGCACCAGGCGGTCCCAGTCCGGCGCCAGCCCGCCGCGCAGGGCGCTCGGCGGCTGGGGCGCGCTCTCCATCTGCTGCCGCAGGAGCTGGTAGAGCGAGTCGCCGTGGAAGGGCGGGCGGCCGGTGAGCAGCGTGTAGAGGACGCAGCCGGCCGAGTACAGGTCCGAGCCGAAGCCGACCGTGCGGCCCTCGATCTGCTCAGGCGACATATAGGCGGGGGTGCCGACGACCACGCCGGTCGAGGTCAGCCGCGCGTGGTCGGTGGAGTCGGCCAGCACCGCGGCGATCCCGAAGTCCAGGACGCGGGCCAGGCCGTCGGGGCCGACCATGACGTTCGCGGGCTTGAGGTCGCGGTGCACCACGCCCGAGGCGTGGGCCACGGCCAGCGCCCGGCAGATGTGCTCGCCCCAGCGCGCGATCTCCGTCGGCGGCGGAAGCTGCGGGTCCTCGGAGAGCATCCGGTCCAGCGAACGGCCCGGCAGCCGCTCCATCACCAGGTACAGGACGCTGTCGGCCGCGCCCTCCCACCGGGCCTCGCCGACGTCGTGCACGGTCACGATGAACGGGCTGGACAGCGCCGCCAGCAGCTTCGCCTCCCGCTCGAACCGCTCCCGCACCCGCGGGTCGCGCCCCGCGGTGACCGTCGAGACGAGCTTCACCGCCACCCGCCGCTCCAGGCGCAGGTCGACCGCCTCCCAGACGGTGCCGCTGCCGCCCGCGCCCAACGCACGCCCCAACCGGTACCGCCCGTCGAGCACCCGGTTCTGCATCCCTCGCACCCCCTGCGTCCTGGCCCAGGTACCCGCTACTTTATGCGGCGCCCGGCGCCCTGGGAGGGGCGGCGGCAGGGGCATTGGCAGGGGCATCCGCAGGGCCGTCGTCGGGGACGGCCGCGCGGGCCCGGCCCGGGCTCGGCTCGATTGTCAGTGCCCCTGGTTACGCTGGCCCCCCATACGGCACGGATGTACGAGCGACACCCGTCGCCGCCCACAGAGACCCCACAGAGTCCCGCCCACGCACCGCCGTGAACCGACGCCAGGAGCCCCGATGACCAGCGACATCACCGCCGGCACCGTCACCGAGGACCGGACGCTCGACGAGCGTCTGGAGGCCCACCGCCGCGAGCTGACCGCCTACTGCTACCGCATGCTCGGCTCCGCCTTCGAGGCCGAGGACGCGGTCCAGGAGACCCTGGTGCGCGCCTGGCGCGCCCACGACCGCTTCGAGGGCCGCTCCTCGTTCCGCTCCTGGCTCTACCGCATCGCGACGAACGTCTGTCTCACCCAGCTCAGCGGCAGCAGCCGCCGCGCCCGCCCGATGGACCTCTCCTCGCCGACGCCGACCGCCTCCGCCGTGCTGGGCCCGCCCCTGCCCGAGTCCGCCTGGATCGAGCCCATGCCCGACAGCAGAACGCTCCCCGACGACCCGGCCGAGCGCGCCGAGACCCGGGACTCCGTGCGCCTGGCGTTCGTCGCCGCTCTGCACCACCTGGCGCCCAAGCAGCGGGCCGTGCTGATCCTGCGCGAGGTGCTGGCCTGGAAGGCCGCGGAGGTCGCCGAGCTGCTGGGCACCACCGTCGCCTCGGTCAACAGCGCCCTCCAGCGCGCCCGCGCCACCCTGGCGGCCACCGGCGTGGCCGAGGGCGGGGCCACCGAGGGCGGAGCGGACCAGCCGCTGTCCGAGGACCACAAGGCCCTCCTCGCCCGCTACCTCGACGCCTTCGAGCGCTACGACATGGAGGCGCTCACCGCCCTGCTCCACGAGGACGCGACGCTCTCCATGCCGCCGTACGACCTGTGGATGCGCGGCCCGGCCGACATCGCCGCCTGGATGACGGGCCAGGGCGCGGGCTGCCGCGGCTCCCGCCTCATACCGACCTTCGCCAACGGCGCCGCGGCCTTCGGCCAGTACCGCCCCGACCCCGACGGCGGCCACTCGCCCTGGGCCCTCCAGGTCATCGAGGTCTCAGCCGGTCGCGTCACGGGGATCAACGCATTCCTCGACACGGCCCGCCTCTTCCCCCTCTTCGGCCTCCCCACCCACCTCCCCGCCGAGACCGAGCCAGCCGAGCAGGCCGACTAGCCCCTCCCCTCCCCCGGCGAACCGCACCCGGCACCCCACCCGACGCGCGGTCAGCCGCAGCCGCGCCACGACCTCAAGACCCACCACCCCGGGCCCGCCCACCTCCCCGAGATCCACCGTCACCTCACCACCCCCCCGCACCTGAACGAAGGCGGCGAACCGCTCGCACACCCCCGCCACGTCCTCCAACCCCACCGGCCCCCGCACCACGAACACCTCACGACCGCCCATCGGCCCTCCTTCCCCATCCCCACACACAGAAGAAGACCCCCCGCCCGCCAAGAACTCATCGCCCCAGCGCCTTCACCCACCTGCGCCACTCCTCCTGCCTGCGGTACCCGCGCGCCCGTCAGGCCGCGCGCCCGCGCGCGTTCTCCTCCAGCACCATGGCGTCGGCCCGCCGCCCCCCGAGCCCGGCGAACCGCTCCTCGGCCGCCGCCAGCAGCGCGCTCGCCACCCCCTGCCTGCGCCAACGCGGCGCCACCGCAAGCCGGTAGAGGTGACAGCGCCACCCGTCGAAGCCGGCGATCACCGTCCCGGCCGTCTCGCCGTCCACCTCGGCGAGCAAAAGCGCGTGGGAGTCCCGCGCCAGCAGCCCCTCCACGCCCGCCACGTCGTCCGAGACGCTCTCGCCCTCGGCCGCCTCCTTCCAGAACGCCAGCACCGCCGCCACATCGCCGACTTCGGCCGGCCTGATCCTGATCTCCGTGTTCTTCCGCTTCGCGACCATCCCGGCACCGTAAGCCCGCGGCCGGGCCCGCGCCCCGCCCGTCCCGTGCGTCACGGGGCCCTCGTCGCGTACCTCACGTACCGGTGGCGGGGCGGAACGGCGCGAGGGGGCGCTAACGTCATGTGAGGAGCCAGGAGACTCACCGCTGTTGAGGGGACCGCACCATGAGTTACGGGGACGACTACGACGACGAGCGCGGTCGGCGGCTCCCCGCGCAGACCCGTACCCGGCTCCCCGAGTCCGCCGAGCCCACCGGCGGGCGGCGCTCCGCCGCCTCCCCGGGCCGCAGCGTCGGCGCCATCGTCGCCGTCGTCGTCCTGCTGCTGGGCGCCATCGTGTTCGCCAGCCGCAGCGGCGGTGACGGGGAGTCGTCCGCGGAGGAGAGCGGCGAGGAGGGCGGCGCGCAGCCCACCGCCCCCTCCGGCGAACGCCCGGTGGAGAGCGAGACGAACGGCATCCCCATGGGTCAGCCCCACACCGAGCAGGGCGCCGAGTCCGCGGCGGCCAACTACGCCGTCGCGCTGGGCGGCTCGGAGATGTTCAACACCGACCGGCGCCGTGTGATCGTGGACACCATCAGCGCCTCCGCATCGCGAACAGACCTGCGCGCGGCGTTCGATGACGACTACAGTTCCGAACTCAACACAAGCATCGGGCTGGACGCGGAGGGTGGCGTGCCGGACGGATACACCTTCGTCAGCCGCACCCTGCCCATCGGAACGTCCGTCACGACGTACGACGGCACCACCGCAACCGTATCCGTGTGGTGCACCAGTCTCTTCGGCATCGCCGGCACCGACTCCCAGAACCCCGTGCGCACGAGCTGGTTCACGACGCATTTCACATTGGCCTGGGAGAACGCAGACTGGAGGGTGGTCAGCACCGAGCAGGCCGAGGGACCGACCCCCGTGAGCGGCGACAACCGCGTCTCCGGGGCGGACGAGATCGCCGAGGCGGTCGAAGAGTACGGAGGGTTCACCTATGCGCGCTAGCCTCCGCTTCCGCCACGCCGCCGCTCTGGCGACGGGCCCCGTCGGCTTACTGGCCACGACCCTGGCGCTCGCGCCGCGGGCCCACGCCACCACCGAAGACGAGGAGCAGACCGAGGGCCAGACGGACGGCCAGTCCGAGGGCCAGACCGGCGACCAGGACGGTGAGGGAAACACAGAGGACACCAGCCCCGAGGACACGAACGGCGAGGACAGCGAGCAGGAGAACGGCGGCGGCGAGGGAGAAGGCGCAGGCGAGGAGGACGGCGCCTGCGATCTGATCAGCGGCGCCGCCCGCGACTACTGCGAGGGCGACGGCGGCTCGGGCGGCGGCGGAGGCGGGGGCGCCGGCCTCAACGACTCCCTCGACCCCCTCTCCTCCCTCGCCCGAGGCTGCGCCGACGCCGCGTCCTGGATGGTCAACGAGCTCTCCGACCTGGTGAACGCCACCTCCAACGTCGACTTCACCAACGCCTCGTTCCTGCGCCAGTACGCCGTCGTCTTCGCCGCCTCCACCGTCCTGACCCTCATCCTGTGGCTGCTTGCCATCGTCAAGCGCGCCATTCGCGGCGTCCCCCTGACCACGGCCATCTCCGAGGCGCTCGGCTTCCTGTGGCTGACCGTCATGGCCTCCGCCTTCACGCCCCTGATCCTCTACGTCGTCGTCTCCGCGACCGACGGCGTCACCGAGGCCATCGTCGCCGGTACCGGCGACAACTCCGACGCGTTCTTCGGCGACTTCGCCGCCGCCCTGGAGGACGGCGAGGACATCGGCGGCGGCCCGATCATGCTGATCGTCGTCTCCCTGATTTCCATTCTCGCCGCCGGCGTCCTCGCCCTGGAGCTGGTCATCCGGGCCGCGATGCTCTACGTCGGCGCCCTGCTGGGCACCGCCGTCTACGCCGGCCTGGTCGACAAGAACCTCTGGAGCCACGTCCGCCGCTGGGCCGGGATCATGATCGCCGTCATCCTCATCAAGCCGGTGATCGCCATCGTCCTCGGCCTGGCCGGCGCCCTCACCACCGACGACGGCCCCACCGCCGTCGGCTCGATCATCTCGGGCCTGGCCATCATCCTGCTGGCCATCTTCGCCTCCGCGATGATCTACCGCTTCGTCCCCGGCTTCGGCGACGAGATCGTCAGCCAGCGGCAGATGCGCCAGGACACCGCCAGCCGCGCCGCCGGCGCCGCCCTGGCCACCCCCGCCAACATGCTGCGCCAGGGCATGTCCACCCACGGCACCCGCGACGGCGGCGGAGGCGCGGGCGGCGCCGGGGCCCCCGGCGGCGGTGGCGCCCAGCGCCCTACGAACCCCCTGGCCGGCGGCGTCGCCGCCCACAGCGCCCGCACCGGCCAGTCCGGCCCGCCCCCCGGCGCGGCAGGCCGCGGCGCCCCCGGCACCGGAGGCGCCGGCACCAACCAGCGGAACCGAGGAGGTAACCCGTGACCGCCCCCCCGCACACCCTCACCCGGCGCCGGACCTACCTCATCGGCCGCGCCCGCCCTCAGGCCATCGTCGGCCGCAACCGCGAGACCGGCGAGATCGCCCTCGTCGTCGTCGGTGCCTTCCTCGGCATGATGAGCGGCCTGCTCATCCCCGCCCTCGCCCTGCGCATCGTCGGCCTGGCCGGCTTCCCCATGCTCGCCCTCGCCGCCGTCTACATGCCCTACAACGGCCGCACGTTCTACAGGTGGTTCGAGATCAACCGGCATTTCCGCCGCACCCAGCGGCGCGGCGCGACCTACCGCTCCGCCGCCGCCGAGGCCGGCACCTCACTCGACGGCCGCGAGATCGAGATCGGCGCCCCACCCGGCGTCGGCCGCGTCCAGTGGCTCGCCGCCGCCTTCGGCCCCGACGAGCTGGCCGTCCTGCTGCACACCGACCGCAGGACCATCACCGCCGCCATCGAGATCGAGGGCCCCGGCGTCGGCCTGCGCGACAGCGAGGACCAGGAGGCTCTGGTCGAGCGGTTCGGCAGCCTCCTCAAGCACGTGGCCAACGGCGACGGCCACGTCACCCGCCTCCAGATGCTCGCCCGCACCCTCCCCGCCGACCCCGACGCCCACGCCAACGACGTCCGCGAGCGTGGCGACGCCCTCGCCCCGCACTGGATCCAGGACTCCTACGACCAGCTCCAGTCGATGGTCTCCACCTCCAGCGAGCAGCACCGCGCCTACCTCGTGGCCTGCATGCACCACTCCCGCGAGCTCAGCCACGAGGCCCAGACCATCGCCCGCGCCTCCCGCGTCCCTCGCGGCAACGGCGGACGCCAGCGCCGGATGACGCAGGACGAGGCGCTGGCCGTCATCATGGCCCGCGAGCTGGCCGACATCTGTGCCCGGCTGGCCGAGGCCGACATCCGGGTCCGCCAGCCCCTGGGCGAGGCCCGCCTCTCCTCCCTCATCCACTCGATGTACGACCCGGACCACCCCATCGACCACATCCAGGCGATGACCAAGCGGAACGCCTGGCCGGCCGAGCTGGACGCCCGCGAGGCCACCTACCTCCAGGCCAAGACCCGCGAGTCCGACACCCGCGAGCCCTGGTGCCACGCCACCGCCTGGGTCAAGGAGTGGCCGATGACCCCCGTCGGGGTCAACTTCCTCGCCCCGCTCCTCGTCCACACCCCCGACGTCATCCGCACCGTCGCCGTCTGCATGGACCTGGAGCCCACCGAGATCGCCATCGAGCGGATGCTCACCGAGAAGACCAACGACGAGGCCGAACGCTCCCGCGCCGCCAAGATGAACCGCACGGTCGACCCCCGCGACGTCGCCGCCCACGGCCGCGTCGACCAGCGCGGCGACGACCTCGCCTCCGGCGCCGCCGGCGTCAACCTCGTCGGCTACCTCACCGTCTCCTCCCCCCACCCGGAAGCTTTGGCCCGCGATAAGCGCACCATCCGCGCCTCCGCGGGCAAGTCCTACCTGAAGCTCGAATGGTGCGACCGCGAGCACCACCGCGCCTTCGTCAACACTCTCCCGTTCGCCACCGGAATCCGGCGATGACCGGGAACGGCCGCCCCCCGGCGGCCCCCAACACCCCCCGACACCCGGAGAGGACGGTGGAGCCGTGCCCGCGCGCGACCCGCTGAGCGCCATCACCGAGGCGTTCACCAGCCTCCTCTTCGGCCGTGCCGAGACCACCCGCCTGCCCGTGCGCACCTCCACCGGCCAGGCCCAGGCGGTCTACCTCCCCACCGCCGCCCCCGGTCTGGGCGACTCCGGCGTGATCATCGGCCGCGAGGTCTACTCGGGCAAGGGCTACATCTACGACCCCTTCCAGCTCTACGGCCAGCAGCTGCCCGCCCCCCACTGGCTGGTCCTCGGCGAGTCCGGCAACGGCAAGTCCGCCCTGGAGAAGACCTACGTCCTGCGCCAGCTCCGCTTCCGCGACCGCCAGATCGTGGTCCTCGACGCCCAGGGCGAGGACGGCGTCGGCGAGTGGAACCTCATCGCCCAGGAGCTGGGCATCACCCCCATCCGCCTGGACCCGATGGCCGCCCTGGACGACAACGTCCGCCTCAACCCGCTGGACCCTGCCATCACCACCACCGGCCAGCTCGCCCTGCTGCGCACCATCATCGAGGTCGCCCTGGGCCGCCCGCTGGACGAGCGCTCAGGCTTCGCCCTGAAGGTCGCCCACGCCGCGGTCAACCGCACGACCACCGGCCGCCAGCCCGTCCTCACCGACATCGTCGAACGCCTGCGCCACCCGCACTCCGAGTCCGCCGACGCCATGAACGTCGACGTGGAGGACGTCCGCGCCTGGGGCCTGGACGTGGCCCTCGTCCTCGACCGGCTCGTGGACGGCGACCTGCGCGGCATGTTCGACGGCCCCACCACCGTCGGCATCGACCTGGACGCGCCCCTGATCGTCTTCGACCTCTCGCACATCGACCGCAACTCCATCGCCATGCCGATCCTGATGGCCATCGTCGGTGTCTGGCTGGAGCACACCTGGATCCGCCCCGACCGCAAGAAGCGCATCTTCCTGGTCGAGGAGGCGTGGCACATCATCAACTCCCCCTCCGTGGCCCAGCTCTTCCAGCGCCTGCTGAAGTTCGGCCGCCGACTGGGACTCTCGTTCGTCGCCGTGGTCCACCACCTCTCCGACGTGGTGGACGGCGCCGCGGCCAAGGAGGCCGCCGCGATCCTCAAGATGGCCTCTACGCGCACCGTTTACGCCCAGAAGTCCGACGAGGCCAGAGCGACCGGACAGGTCCTGGGCCTCCCCCGGTGGGCCGTGGAGATTATCCCGACCCTCACCCCCGGCATGGCCGTCTGGGACGTCAACGGCAACGTCCAGGTCGTCAAGCACCTCGTCACCGAGGCCGAGCGGCCACTCGTCTTCACCGACCGCGCGATGACCGAGTCAGCCCCGCTGCCCGCCCACGAGGCCGAAGCCCCGCCGGGCCGCCGGGCGCTGGAGGCGGCGGGCGACCCCGAGGACCCCTTCGATGCGGAGACCGAGGCCCGCGTGATGTCGTTCGAGAAGCGGCAAGGGGTCCTGTAGGCGGGCGGAAAGCGGACGGCGACGGATGGCATACGAACGGCAGCAGCGGGGCCCGGCCCCGCGGCGGGCGGGCGGCGGCGTGCCGGACGCCCTGCTCATCGGAACGCTGGGAGCCCTCGTCGGCCTCACCCTGCTGGTGTGGACGGCGACCGGCCTGGCCGGCCTGCTCAGCAACGGCGGCTGGCCCTCGGGCGTGACCTTCGTCGGCACCGCCCCGGCGATACGGTCCCTGCTCACCGCGCCCCGGGACGTCGCCGCCGCCTGGCCCGAGGCCGACCCGGCCGCCCTGCCCGGGGCCAACGCCCTGTGGCTGGTCTTCCTCGCCCAGCTCGCGGTGCTCTTCGCCCTGACCCTGTGGATCTCGTTCCGGGTCGCCCGCTGGCGCGCCCACCGCGGCCGGCCCAGGCCCGCCGCTCCGCCGGTCACGCCCCCGCCCGCCGAACGCCCGGCGCAGGGCCCGGTGGAACGCCCCGCCGGACGCCGCTCCCGGCGCGCACCGGCCCCGCGGGCCCCCGCCCCGGTCCCCGCGCCCGTGGACGAACCGGCCGGTCCGGCCGTCCCGCGCCGCCTGGTCGAGCCCGCGCCGCAGGCCCCGGCGCCCGAGGCCGCCCTTCCCGTGCCCGCTCCCGTGTCCGTGCCCGTGCCGGGGCGCGAGCCCGTCGCGGCCGTGCTCGACGCCCCCGAGGGCCTGGTCGTCATCGACCCCTCCGGGCACCTGTGGGACCGGACCGCCCGCCAGCGCGGGCGGCGCGGCCCCGTCCACGTCTACGACCCCGGCCACGCCACGGACGCCCCCGTCCGCCTGCGCTGGGCCCCGCACCGCGGCTGCGAGGAGATGCCCGTCGCCCGCCGCCGCGCCGCCGCCCTCCTCGGGCCCGTCCGTCCGTCCGAGCCCATCTTCCAGCTCGACGCCGATACCGCCGAGACGATGCTGCGCTGCTACCTGCACGCCGCCGCGCTCTCCGGCGAGCCCTTCCCGCAGGTGCAGCGCTGGGCCCACGGCAGGGCGGCGGGCGAGGCCGGGAAGGTGCTGCGCACCCACACCCGCGCGGCCGGCGGCGCGGCCATGGAGCTGGAGAGCGCCCTCACCGGCCACCCGGCCCGCAGGGACGCAGCGCTGAAGCTGATCGAGCGAGCCCTGAGCGGCCTGGAACAGCTCCACATCCGCCAGGCGTGCGCCCCCGGACGCGTGGACACCCTGGCTCTGGACAACGTCGCCGGGGAGGGCGCCACGCTCTACATCGTCGGCGACCACAAGGAGACCGCCGGGCTGCGCGCGGGGCTGGCCGAGGCCCTGCGCGCCGACCAGCCCACCCTGACCTTCCTCGACCCGGCCGCCTGAGCCGACGGCCCCCGGTCAGGCGTCCTCGGTCAGCTCCGTCAGCGCCAGCTCGTAGGCGTGGAGCGAGGGGTCGCGGGGGTCGGCGTCCGCGTCCCCGGTCGGCCGGAAGCCGAGGGAGGCGTAGAAGCGCGCGGCGCGCTGATTGCCCTCGTGGACGCGGAGCCGCACCTCGTTGCCGTCGGCCCAGGCGATGGCGGCGCGCATCAGCTCCCGCGCCAGGCCGGTCCCCCGGTGCTCCGGCCGCATGTAGACCCCGACGACGTAGACGACGCGCTGCCTGCTGAACGCCCCCACCATCCCGGCCCAGTTGCCGGCCTCGGTCTCCCCGATGAACGTCACCGCTTCCCGGCCGGAGGCCCGGCGTTCCCATTCCCCTCGCGTGAGGTGCACCGCCTCCTCGTAGGGCTCGTAGAACGCCACGGGTGCCACCGGGTCCTGAAGGGCGACGAGGCGCAGCTCCCTCAGCTTCTCCCAGTCCTCGCGACGAGTCTGGCGGATCCTGTAGGTCATGCGCCCGATGCTTGCACCCCCCGAGCGCGAGCCGCAACGTTTGTCCGCACACGCGGACACATGAGCAGGGCCCGCCGGCGAATTCCGGCGGGCCCTGTTTCCTCTTCAATATTTGTCCGGCGGTGTCCTACTCTCCCACACGGTCCCCCATGCAGTACCATCGGCGCTGGAAAGCTTAGCTTCCGGGTTCGGAATGTAACCGGGCGTTTCCTCTCCGCCATGACCACCGGAACACTCTGAGA
>NZ_JAVREN010000030.1:0-69940 GCF_031845405.1 Streptomyces boetiae | reverse complement strand
GCCGGGCTCACCCGGCTTCCCGCCCGGGACGACCGGGAGCGCGCCGGGCGGCGTGTCCGGGTCGGTCGGCGACGAGGCCGGCGGTGAGGTCGGCGGCTGAGACAAGGTTCCCCCTGGCCGGTCAGGCGGTCGGCCGGCGCGGCGGTGCGGTGCGCGGCCGACCGGCGCAACGCTCTTTTCTACCATCCGATGCCCCCGGCCTCCCCCCGGTTCCGCGCCCAGACCTGCGGGGACCTGCGGGGATCAGCCGCCGTCCGCCAGCTCCAGCCAGCGGGTCTCCAACGCGTCGCGCTCCTCGGTGAGTTCGCGCAGTTGCGCATCCAGCCCCGCCACGCGCTGGAAGTCGGTGGCGACGGCGGCCATCTCCTCGTGCAGGGCGGCCTCCTGCTCCCCGATCCGGTCCAGCCGCCGCTCGATGCGCTGGATCTCCTTCTGCGCCGTGCGGGAGAGCTGCGCGGGCCTGGCGGCGGGCGCGGGGGCGTGCCCGGCCCCGGCCGACTGGGGCGCCTCCGGCGCGGACCGCGCGGCCAGGGCCTCGGCCCGGCGCTGGAGGTACTCGTCGATCCCGCGCGGCAGCATCCGCAGCCGCCCGTCGCCCAGCAGCGCGTAGACGCGGTCGGTGGTGCGTTCCACGAAGTAGCGGTCGTGGCTGACGACGATCAGCGAGCCGGGCCAGCCGTCGAGCAGGTCCTCCATCTGGGTCAGGGTCTCGATGTCGAGGTCGTTGGTCGGCTCGTCCAGGAAGAGGACGTTGGGCTCGTCCATCAGCAGCCGCAGTAGCTGGAGGCGGCGCCGCTCGCCGCCGGAGAGGTCCCCGACCGGGGTCCACTGGCGTTCGCGCCCGAAGCCGAACCGCTCGCAGAGCTGCGAGGCGGTCAGCTCCCGGCCCCTGCCCAGGTCCACGCGGGAGCGGACCCCCTCGACGGCCTCCAGCACGCGCAGCGCCGGGTCCAGCTCGGCCACGTCCTGGGAGAGGTAGGCCAGGCGCACGGTCTTGCCGACCGTGATCCGGCCGGACTCGGCACGGCCGGCGGCCAGGGCGCGCAGCAGGCTGGTCTTGCCCGCGCCGTTGACGCCGAGCAGGCCGATCCGGTCGCCGGGGCCCAACTGCCAGGTCAGGCGCGTGATCAGCGGGCGGCCCCCGGCGGCGACGGTGACGTCCTCCAGGTCGTAGACGGTCTTGCCGAGGCGGGCCCCGGCGAAACGGGTCAGCTCGGCGGCGTCGCGCGGCGGGGGAACGTCCGCGATCAGGGCGTTGGCGGCCTCCACGCGGAAGCGCGGCTTGCTGGTGCGGGCCGGGGCGCCCCGGCGCAGCCAGGCCAGCTCCTTGCGGACGAGGTTCTGCCGCTTGGCCTCCTCGGCGGCGGCGATGCGGGTGCGCTCGGCGCGGGCGAAGACGTAGTCGCTGTACCCGCCGTCGTAGGCGTGGACGGCCCCGGCGTGGACGTCCCACATCCGCGTGCAGACCTGGTCGAGGAACCACCGGTCGTGGGTGACGACGACGAGGGCGGAGCGGCGTTCCCGCAGGTGGCCGGCGAGCCAGGCGATGCCCTCCACGTCGAGGTGGTTGGTGGGCTCGTCCAGGACGATGAGGTCCTGCTCGGCGATCAGCAGGCGGGCCAGGGCGATGCGGCGGCGCTCGCCGCCGGAGAGCGGGCCGATGACGGTGTCGAGCCCGTCGGGGAAGCCGGGCAGGTCCAGGCCGCCGAAGAGGCCGGTGAGGACGGAGCGGACGCGGGCCTCGCCGGCCCACTCGTGGTCGGCGAGGTCGCCGATGACCTCCTGCCGGATGGTGGCGGCCGGGTCGAGCGAGTCGTGCTGGGTGAGGACGCCGGGGCGCAGGCCGCCGGCGTGCGTGACGCGGCCGTCGTCGGGCGGCTCCTCGCCCGCGAGGATGCGCACGAGGGTGGTCTTGCCGTCGCCGTTGCGGCCGACGACCCCGATGCGGTCCCCCTCGCCGACGCCGAGGGAGACGCCGTCCAGGATGGTCCGGGTGCCGTGGACCTTGCGGACGGACTCCAGGCTGACGAGGTTGCGCGCGGCGCTCCTGGGCTCAGGCATGGAAGTCGATCGTAGTGGCCCCGGGTGCGGGGGCGGTGGTGGCGCGGGCCTGGCGGCAGGTGCCGCTGTCGTTCAGGGACTTGGCGAGCGCGGCGGCCCCGTCGGCGTCGGCGGCCAGGAACGCGCAGGTGGGCCCCGAGCCGGAGACCAGCCCGGCCAGCGCCCCCGCGTCGGCCCCCGCCCGGAGGGTGTCGGCCAGCGCGGGCCGCAGGGACAGGGCGGCGGGCTGGAGGTCGTTGACCAGCCGGGCGGCCAGGGCGTGCGGGTCGCCGGCGGCGAGGGCGGCCTCCAGCGCGGGGTCGCCCTGCGGCGGGGGAACGTCCGCCCCGGCCGGGTCCTCGGCGCGCAGGCGGTCGCACTCCCGGTAGACGGCCGGGGTGGACAGGCCGCCCTCGGCGAGCGCGAAGACCCAGTGGAACGTCCCCTCGACGGGCAGCGGGGTCAGCAGCTCGCCCCGGCCGCGCCCGAGGGCGGCGCCCCCGGCGAGGGCGAAGGGTACGTCCGAGCCGAGGCCGGCGGCCAGCTCGTGCAGCGTCTCGCGGGGGGTGCCGGCGCCCCACAGGGCGTCGCAGGCCAGGAGCGCGGCGGCGGCGTCGGCGCTGCCCCCGGCCATGCCGCCGGCCACGGGGATGTCCTTGTCGATGTGCAGGTGAACGTCCGGGGCGCGGCCGAGCCGGGCGGCGAGCGCGGCGGCGGCACGGGCGGCGAGGTTCCCGGCGTCCAGCGGGACCTGGCCGGCGCCGGGGCCGGCGCAGGTGACGCGCAGGGCCCCGGCGGGGGTGGCGGTGACGCGGTCCTGGAGGGCGACGGCGAGGAAGACGTTGACCAGGTCGTGGTAGCCGTCGGGGCGGAGCGGGCCGACGGCGAGCCGGACGTTGACCTTGGCGGGGGCGCGGACGGTGACGGAGGGCATCGGTCGTTTCTGCGGGTCGGGCTACGGATCCGAACGATTCGTTCGGACCCGCAGACGAGGCGGGCGTGTCCGGGGGACGGTCGGATTCGCGTCGGAGGTGCCGAGTGGTGCGGCGTGGACCGCGGTCGGGCGCGGCGTTGCCCGGCGGGCTAGCCGGGGCGTTCCCCGGCCGCGCAGCGGTGTTCCGCGAGGCGGGCGAAGTCGTGGACGGACAGGGCCTCGCCGCGGGCCTGCGGGGAGACGCCCGCGGCGGCGCAGGCGGCCTCGGCGGCGGCGGGGCCGCCCGCCCAGGAGGCCAGCGCCGAGCGCAGCGTCTTACGGCGCTGCGCGAACGCGGCGTCCACCACGGCGAAGACCTCCTCACGGGTGGCGGTGGTCGTCGGCGGCTCGCGGCGGGTGAGGGCGACCAGGCCGGAGTCGACGTTCGGGGCGGGCCAGAACACCGTGCGGCCGATGGCCCCGGCGCGGCGGGCCTCGGCGTACCAGGCGGCCTTGACGGAGGGCACGCCGTAGACCTTGGATCCGGGCGGGGCGGCGAGGCGGTCCGCGACCTCGGACTGGACCATCACCAGGCCGCGCCGGATGCCGGGGAAGGCGGCCAGCAGGTGCAGCAGCACGGGGACGGCGACGTTGTAGGGCAGGTTGGCGACCAGGGCGTCTGGGGGCGGTCCCGGCAGCTCGGTGACGCGGAGGGCGTCGGCGTGCACGAGGGAGAAACGGCCGGAGCGCTCGGGCAGGCGGGCGGCGACGGTGGCGGGCAGGGCGGCGGCGAGGGTGTCGTCGATCTCCACGGCGGTGACGTGCCCGGCGGCGGCGAGCAGCGCGAGGGTCAACGAGCCGAGCCCGGGGCCGACTTCGAGCACGGTGTCGTCCGGGCCGACTCCGGCGGCGCGGACGATGCGGCGGACGGTGTTGGCGTCGATGACGAAGTTCTGGCCGCGCTGCTTGGTGGGGCGCAGGCCCAGGGCAGCGGCCAGGGAGCGGACGTCGGCGGGGCCGAGGAGCGCGTCCTCGGGGGCGGCCAGGGCGGCGCCCTCCGCCTGGGCCGTCGTCTCGGCCTCCGGGGCCGGGCCGCCCGTCATGCGAAGGCCCGCGCCGTGTTGGCGGCGATGTGCCGGGCCAGCTCGTCCTCGTCCATGCCCTTGACGGCGGCCATCGCGCGCAGCGTGACGGGGATCAGGTAGGGGGCGTTGGGGCGGCCCCGGAAGGGCGCGGGGGTCAGGAAGGGCGCGTCGGTCTCCACGAGCAGCAGCTCGGGCGGGGCGGCGGCCAGGGCGTCGCGCAGCGGCCGGGCGGAGGCGAAGGTGACGTTGCCCGCGAACGACATGAAGTACCCCTGCTCGGCGCACTCCCGGGCCATCGCGGCGTCGCCCGAGTAGCAGTGGAAGACGGTGCGGCGCGGGGCGCCCTCCTCGCGGAGGATGCGCAGCACGTCCTCGTGGGCGTCGCGGTCGTGGATGACCAGGGCCTTGTCCAGCTCCTTGGCGAGCGCGATGTGCCGCCGGAACGACCGCTGCTGGGCGGCGACGCCCTCCTCGCCGGTGCGGAAGTAGTCCAGGCCGGTCTCGCCCAGGGCCCGCACCCGGGGGTCCTCGGCCAGCCGGGCGATCTCCTCCAGCGCGGCGTCCAGGGCGGCCGGGCCGCCGTCCTCGCGCTCGATCCGCGGGGCCTCGTTGGGGTGCAGCGCCACGGCGGCCCACACGCTCTCGTGCTCGGCCGCCGTCTTCACCGCCCACCGGGCCCGCTCCACGTCGCAGCCGATCTGCACGACCCGGGTCACGCCCACGGCGGCGGCCTTCTCCAGGGCCTCCTCGACGGACCCGCCCTGCATGTCGAGATGCGTGTGCGAATCGGCGACGGACACGGCCAACGGCTCGGGCAACGGCGGCGGCACGCTCTCCTGCGCCTTGGCCTTGGCTGACTTGGGCATGCCCCGATCCTACGGTCCGGCGAACCCTGCGGGTTCTGCCGGACGGGACCCCCCTCCGCGGGGCGCGCGGCCCTGCGGGCCCGCCGACCCGGCCCCGTGCCCGCGGAAGCACGCGCCTGCGCGGCGCACGCGGGCCCCTGCGGGCCGACTCGCCCCTGCGCGGGGCACGCGGACCCAGCGGGCCTGTCCGGACGGCGGCCCGCCCCTACGAGGCGCACGGCCCTGCGGGCCTCTCCCCGGGGCGCGGGTCCCGGCCGCGCCCCGGACCCACGCCGACGCCGGGGCGTCGGTCCCGCCCCCGCGCGGGCCGCGCGGACCCAGCGGGCCTGTCCGGACGACGGCCCGCCCCTACGAGGCGCACGGCCCTGCGGGCCTCTCCCCCGGGCGCGGGTCCCGGCCGCGCCCCGGACCCACGCCGACGCCGGGGCGTCGGTCCCGCCCCCGCGCGGGCCGCGCGGACCCAGCGGGCCTGTCCGGACGACGGCCCGCCCCTACGAGGCGCACGGCCTTGGGGGGCCGGCCGGCCCCCGGCGGGCGAGAACGCGCACGGGCGCGGCCCGCCGTCCCCCGGGGGCCCGGGCCCGGCCCGTGCCCGGGCGCGCGGCCCATCGGGCCCGCCTCCCGGGCGTTGGGCCCCGCCCCTGCCGGCCGGCTCGCCCGGCGGGCGAGAACGCGCACGCAGCCCTGTGAAGCCCGCCGGGCGCGCCGCCCGGCGGGGCGGCGGGGCGGCGGGGCGGCCTACGGCAGTGGGTAGCGGCGCGCAGCCGTCGTCGCCGTGACCTTGCCCGGGGGGAGGACGCGGACGCGGTGGGCGCCGCAGAGGGGGCAGGTGGGGTTGGTCAGGGGGGACGGAACCGGGTGGCCGTCGCGGTAGTAGACGAGGAAGGGGCGGCCGTGCGGGTCCGTCGCGTGGCGGACGGCGTAGGTCTGCTCCCAGCCGTGGCCGCAGCGCAGGCAGGCGAACGCGTACGCCGCCCGGTCGGTGCTCGATGTCATGCTGACCCCCGACGCTCGGACGAAATGCCGGATTCCTCCACGGTAGCCGCGGCCCGGCCGCACGGCGCGCGGAGCGACGGGCCGGCCGTTACCCCTCGTCGCGCTCCGCCACCACCGCCGCGTACACCACGCGCTTGGGCAGGCCAACGGCGCGGGCGATCTCCGTGATGGCCTCCTTGCGGGGGGTGCCCGCGGACTCGCGGGCGGCGACCGCGCGGGCCAGGGCCGCGGGGTCGGTCTCGGCGGGGGCGGGCGCGGGCGCCCCCGCCACGACGAGGGTGATCTCGCCGCGGACGCCGCCGGAGGCCCACTCGGCCAGCTCGGAGAGCGGGCCGCGCCGGACCTCCTCGTACGTCTTGGTCAGCTCGCGGCACACCGCCGCCCGCCGCGCGGGCCCGAACGCCTCCGCCATCGCCGCCAGGGAGGCGGCCACCCGGTGCGGGGACTCGAAGTACACCAGCGTGCGGCGTTCCTCCGCGGCCTCCCGCAGCCGCGCGGCCCGCTCCCCCGCCTTCCGGGGCAGGAACCCCTCGAAGCAGAAGCGGTCCACGGGCAGTCCCGAGAGAGCCAGCGCGGTCAGCACGGCCGAGGGCCCCGGCACCGCCGTGACCCGCACCCCCCGCTCCACCGCGGCGGCCACCAGCCGGTACCCCGGGTCGGAGACCGAGGGCATGCCCGCGTCGGTGATCAGCAACACCCGTGCCCCGCCCGCCAGTTCGTCCGCCAGCTCCGGCGTGCGGGAGACCTCGTTGCCCTCGAAGTACGAGACCACGCGCCCCGGCACCCGCACCCCGAGCCCCTGCGCGAGCCGCCGCAGGCGCCGCGTGTCCTCGGCCGCCACGATGTCCGCCGCCGCCAGCTCCTCGGCCAGCCGGGGCGGGGCGTCGGCCAGTTCGCCGATCGGGCTGCCCGCCAGGATCAGAACGCCGCTCATGGTCCACATCCTCGCCCATGCCGCCGGGCGGGCCTGACAGGATGGGCGGCGATGAGCAGCCAGAGCCGCAGCAGTGCCACGCCCCTCGCCCCGCCGGAGCGCCCGCCGGGCGTGCCGCCGGGCGGCTGGGAGCTGCGGCTGCGGCGCTTCGGCTACGCGCGGGGCGGCCTCGGGGGGAGCGCGGGCGGCGGCGTGCGCGAGCGCCTCGTCCCGCCCTATCCCCCGCCGGCCACCCGTCTGTGGGGCTACTTCGGCCTCTCCGCCTCCGCCGCGGCCCGGCTGGCCCGCTGGTCCGGCTGGGGCGGCCCGCTGCTGGTGGCCCTGCTCGCGGGCGTGCTGCGCTTCGTCAACCTCGGCTCCCCGGACGCGGTGATATTCGACGAGACGTACTACGCCAAGGACGCCTGGTCGCTGCTCCAGCACGGCTACGAGACGGAGTGGCCCGAGGACGCCGACGACCGGCTGATGAAGGGCGAGACGCCGCTGGGCGAGGGGGCGGCCTACGTCGTGCACCCGCCGGGCGGCAAGTGGGCCATCGCGCTGGGCGAGTGGGCGTTCGGCATGACGCCCTTCGGCTGGCGCTTCACGGTGGCGCTGCTGGGAACGCTGTCGGTGCTGATGCTCTGCCGGATCGGCCGCCGCCTCTTCCGCTCCACCGCGCTGGGCTGCGTCGCGGGCGTGCTGATGGCCGTGGAGGGCCTGCACTTCGTGATGAGCCGCACGGCGCTGCTCGACCTGGTGCTGATGTTCTGGTTCCTGGCCGCCTTCGGCTGCCTGCTGGTGGACCGGGACCGGGCCAGAGCCCGGCTGCTGGCCGGCCTGCCCACAGGGGAGGACGGACAGCCGCGCCCGGACGCCGAGGTGGGGCAACGCCTGCGGCTGGGGTGGCGCCCGTGGCGGATCGCCGCCGGGGTGTGCCTGGGCCTGGCCTGCTCCACCAAGTGGAGCGGGCTGTACGTGCTGGCCGCCTTCGGCCTGCTGACCGTGCTGTGGGACGCGGCGGCCCGGCGCACGGCGGGCGCGCCCCGGCCGTACGCGGCGGCGCTGCGGCGGGACGCGGTCCCGGCCTTCCTGGGAACGGTGCCGGTGGCGCTGGCCGCGTACCTGGCCACCTGGACAGGCTGGTTCGCCACCTCGGGCGGCTACTACCGGGACTGGGCGGGGCGCGAGGGCGCCGGCGAGAGCGCCTACGGGTGGATTCCGGGGCCGCTGCGCAGCCTGTGGCACTACACCAGCGAGGTCTACTCCTTCCACGTCGGGCTGACCTCGGAGCACGACTACGAGTCGCACCCGTGGACGTGGATCGTGACCGCGCGGCCCGTGACGTACTTCTACGAATCCTCCCCGTCCGGGGAGAACGGCTGCACGTACCGCAGCGGCTGCGCCCGCGAGGTGCTGGCCCTGGGCACGCCGCTGCTGTGGTGGACGGCCTGCTTCGCGCTGGCGTACTGCCTCTACCGCTGGCTCTTCCGCCGCGACTGGCGGGCGGGTGCGGTGCTGTGCGGGGTGGCCGCGGGCTGGCTGCCGTGGTTCATGTACGCGGAACGCACCATCTTCTACTTCTACGCGGTCGTGCTGGTGCCGTTCCTGTGCCTGGCCGTGACGATGCTGATCGGCGCGATCCTGGGCCCGCCCGGCTGCCCCGAGCGCCGCCGTGTGACGGGCATCGTGGCCGCTGGCGTGCTGGTGCTGCTCATCGCGTGGAACTTCATCTACTTCTACCCGATCTACACCGGCACCGAGATCCCCGTGGACGGCTGGCGCGACCGGATGTGGCTGGACTCGTGGGTCTAGCCGGGCGGGCTCGCCGGGGGGCGGTGCGCGGGCCCGTCCGGGGGCCGGTGTGACGCGGGGCTGGCGCACGGGATACCGGGGGTAGCCGGTAGGCTGCGCGGACCAGTGGGGATCAGGGCCTTTCAGGGTCAGGCAGCGCAGGGCGGCGGAACATGGGGAACGGTCAACGGGTCGCGGTGGTCTCGGGGGTGTGCGCGGCCGTGGTCTCGGTCGCGGGGCTCGGGGCCTGGAGTCTGCTCGGCGGGGACGAGGAGGACGGGCCCACGCGGCCGGTCGCCGCCACCTCCGAGGACCGGCAGGGCGGGGGCGAGGAGTCCCCGGAGGCCGGGCCGCCCGACGAGCGGGAAGTGCTGGAGACCTCGGGCGCGTTCCTTGAGGCGTGGGCCTCCGGCGACCTGGCCGCCGCCGCGGAGCTGACGGACGACCCGGAGGCCGCGCGGGCCGCCCTCGGAGCCCTGGTGGAGGACGCGGCCCTGGCCCGCGTGACCGTGCGGCCCGGGGCCCCGGACGGGGCGCGGGTGCCCTTCGCGCTGGAGTCCTCGGTCTCCTGGGAAGACCAGCCGGCCGTGCCGCTGGCCTGGGACTCGGAGCTGACCGTGGTGCGGGACGAGGCGGGCGACGGCGCGCGGGTGGCCTGGCAGCCGTCCCTGCTGCACCCGGAGCTGGCCGAGGGCGCGCGGATCGAGACCGGCCCGGACGGGGAGGCGCCCCCGGTGGAGGCGCTGGACGCGAACGGCGAGCCGCTGGACGCCGAGGCGCTCCCCTCTCTGGCGCCGCTGATCGAGCAGCTCCGGGAGCGGTACGAGGAGGAGGCGGGCGGCACCCCGGCCGTCTCCACCCGGATCGTGGACGCGGAAGGCGAGACGGTGGCCACCCTCGCGGAGCTGGCCGAGGCGGAGCCGGGCCGGGTGCCCACCACCATCGACCCCGCGCTCCAGCGGGCCGCCCAGGCGGCCATCGACGACGCGCAGCGCGGCGCGGTCGTGGCCGTGGAGCCGAGCACCGGGGCGATCCGGGCCGTGGCGAACGCCCCCGCCGACGGCTTCGACACGGCGCTTCAGGGCTCCTACGCGCCCGGCTCGACGTTCAAGATCGTCAGCTCCTCGCTGCTGATCGACCGGGACCTGGCCTCCCCGGACCGGCGGCACCCCTGCCCGCGGTACTTCACGCACGGCGGCTGGCGCTTCCAGAACGACGACGAGTTCGACATCCCCAACGGCACCTTCGCGGACAGCTTCGCGCGCTCCTGCAACACGGCCTTCATCAGCCAGGCCCCCGAGCTGTCCGACGACGACCTGGGCAACCACGCGCGGGACGTCTTCGGCCTGGGCCTGAACTGGCAGGTCGGCGTGACGACGATGGACGGCCGGGTGCCCACCCAGTCCGACGCGCAGATGGCCGCCTCCCTCATCGGGCAGGGCGCGGTGCGGATGAACCCGCTGAACATGGCCTCGGTCTCCGCGACCGTGCAGTCCGGGACGTTCCGCCAGCCCTACCTGGTGCCCGCGGACTTCGACGGGCGCGAGCTGGCGCAGGCGCCGGGTTCGCTGTCGGCCGAGGCGGCCGGGCAGCTTCGGGCGCTGATGAACCGCGCCGTGACCAACGGCACGGCGACGCAGGCGATGGCGGGCCTGGGCGGGAACGTCGGCGCGAAGACCGGCTCGGCCGAGGTGGACGGGCAGGAGAACCCGAACGCCTGGTTCACCGCCTTCCGCGACGACCTGGCCGTGGCCGCGGTGGTCCCGGACTCGGGCCACGGCGGCGAGTTCGCCGGCCCGGTGGTGGCCGACGTGCTCCGCGCGGCGGGCTGAGGCACCCTGCCGCCCGGGGCGCACGCGGGCCCTACGGACAGACCCCCGAGACCGGCACCGAGGGCGAGAAGGCCACCGAGCGGTCGGTGTAGGTGGTCCAGGCGAATGCCGGCCAGCCGGCGCTCACGGTCACGTCCGTGATGTCGGTGGCGTTCCAGGTGTGGGCGAAGATGCCGCGCGCGGTGAAGCCGGTGCACGTGGTGCCGACGGCCTCGAAGACCAGCGCCAGGCTTCCGGCGGCGACGTTGGCGTCCGTGGCGGTCTGCTGCGGGGTGAGGAGGAACGCCAGGCCGTTGGCGTTCAGGTCCGTGGCGTCCTCGCGGCTGAGGCTGGGGAACTGCGGCGTCAGCCCGGAGAAGTGGACCACCGGCAGGATCGGCCGGATTCCGGCGCTGAACCAGGTGGTGACGGCCTGCCGCCCGCGCATCGGGTAGCCGGGGGCGGCGGCGAAGCGCCAGTCCATGATCGAGACGTAGCGTGCGCGCCCGTCGACGACGCCGATGCGGTAGACGTCCGGGGCCGCGACCGAGACGGTCTGGGCGGTGGTGCCCGCCGACAGGGGGGCCGAGACCCGCGTCAGGCACGCGCGTTCGGCCAGGAAGCGGTCGATCGCGGCCCGGTCGTGGCCCTCGGCGCGCATCCGGTCCGCCAGTTCGAGGAGGCGGCTCAGGCCCGGGGCGGTGTCCGCCCGCAGGGCGGGGACGCAGCGGCCCCCGTCGGCTGCCGCTGCCGCGCGGGGGGCCGCGGGCACCATCAGGGCCGCCGCCAGAGCCAGCACCAGCGCGAGGAGGGCCGCCCGCCCCCGCGCCGTGCTCCCCGTGCCGAGGATCGTCCGTGCCGTGCCGCGTCCCACCCACGCCTCCCGGTGGTCGGTTCGAATCGTGCGGGGCCGGCCCCGCCGACCGCAGATGTCGACAAGGCGAGAAAGTCATGGAGCGGTGGAGCCGTGGCAGCCTATCAGCGGCCGTTCAGCGCGGCACCGGGACAGACGGGTCGAAACCGAAGGGGAGTTCGAGCCGGTGGCGGCTCAGCAGCTCGGCGTCGGAGAGGAGTTCGCGGGTCGGCGCGTCGGCCGCGATCACGCCCTCGCTGAGGATCACCGAGCGCGGGCACAACTCCAGGGCGTAGGGCAGGTCGTGGGTGACCATCAGGAGGGTGAGGTCCAAGGACCGCAGAATGTCGGCCAGTTCGCGGCGCGCGGCGGGATCGAGGTTGGCCGAGGGCTCGTCCAGCACCAGGATCTCGGGCTCCATGGCAAGCACGGTGGCCACCGCCACGCGGCGCCGCTGGCCGAACGACAGGTGGTGCGGCGGCCGTTCGGCGAACCCGGCCATGCCCACCCGCTCCAGGGCCCGCGCCACGCGCGCCTCGAGATCGGCGCCGCGCAGCCCGGCGTTGGCAGGCCCGAAGGCCACGTCCTCGCGGACGGTGGGCATGAAGAGCTGGTCGTCCGGGTCCTGGAAGACGATGCCGACCCGGCGCCTGACCTCGGCGGTGGTGGCGCGGGTGAGGGGCAGACCGCCGACCCGCACGGAGCCGGCGCCGGGGGTGAGGATGCCGTTGAGGTGCAGCACCAGCGTGGTCTTGCCCGCGCCGTTGGGGCCCAGCAGGGCCACGCGCTCTCCGCGGGCCACGGTCAGCTCCACGCCGAAGAGGGCCTGGTGGCCGTCGGGGTAGGCGTAGGCGAGGCCGGAGACCTCCAGGGAGGGCGGGGCGGCGGGCTGCGGGGCGTTCATAGGGTCCATCCCAACACACAGGTGACCAGGGCCGCGGTGGGGAGAGCGGCGGCGTGCGCCCACTGGGCGCGGGTGGCGGTGAGCCGGTCGATCACGGGCAGCGTGCCGTCGTAGCCGCGGCTGAGCATGGCCAGGTGCACGCGCTCGCCGCGCTCGTAGGAGCGGATGAACAGCGCGCCGGCGGTCCTGGCCAGCACGCCCCAGTGCCGGGGGCCGCGGGCGGAGAAGCCGCGGGACTCGCGGGCGATCCGCATCCGGCGCAGCTCGTCCGCGATGACGTCGGCGTAGCGCAGCATGAACGCGGCGATCTGCACCATCAGCGGGGGCAGCCGCAGGCGTTGCAGGCCCAGGAGGATGTGCCGCAGCTCGGTGGTGGAGGCCAGGATCACGGAGGCGCCGACGCCGAGGGTGCCCTTGGCCAGGACGTTCCAGGCGCCCCACAGGCCGGACTCGGCCAGCTCGACGCCCAGCCAGGTCACCCGCGGGCCCTCGGCGACGAACGGCAGCAGCAGCGCGAAGGCGACGAAGGGCACCTCGATCAGCATCCGGCGCAGCACGAACCCCGCCGGGAGGCGGGCCAGGGCCGCGGCGGCGGCGAGCAGGGCGGCGTAGACGGCGAAGGCGGGGACGGCCTCGCGGGGCGTGGCGACGACGACGAGGGCGAAGGCGAGGACGGCCGGGAGCTTGAGGTGCGCCGGCAGCCGGTGCACGGGGGTGGCGCCGGGCCGGTAGAGCCTCCCGGCGGCGGAGTGCCCGGCGCCCACGGCTCAGCCCCCGGCCTTCTGGGCGCGGCCTCGGGCGGCGAGGAAGACGGCCGTTCCGGCGGCGAGCGTGACGGCGACCCCGGCCGCGCCCGCGAGCCCGACGGACAGGCGCTCGCTGTCCACGTCCCGCACGCCGTAGTCCGCCAGCGGCGAATCGGCCAGCCCGTGCTCCTCGGCCTCCTCCGCGAACCCCTCGTCCGTGGCCACCCGCTCCAGCCCGTCCGGCTCGGCGGAGGCGTAGAAGCTGACGAACCCGGCCAGCACGAGCACGACGGCGACGCCTCCGAGCCACAGCGCCCGGAGACCTCGCGGCCTCCCGGTCCCCGGGCCGGCGGCTGTCGCCGCGGCGGCTCCGCCACTTCCGGCCGGTCGGGCCGCCTGCGCCGCGGCGCCTCCGGCGGCCCCGGCCGCGTGGAGCGCGGCCTCGGCACCGGTCCGGGCGTCCGCGCCCTCGGCGGACGATGCCTCCGCGAACGCCCCGCCCGAGCCCGCGTCCGCGGCAACGGCTCCGCCGGCCTCGGCGCCTACGGAGGCCCCGGCGGCGGGGCGCGCGGACTGGCCGCCACGTGCCGGGCGGAGCCCGGCCGGGGCATGTGCCTCCGTGGCCGCAGAGCCACGGAGGACCAGCTTCGGGCGCAGCACGTGGGACGCCGCGCGGACGAGGTCGGGGCGGACGGCGAGGACCGCGCCGACCGTGGCCGTCGTGATCGCGGCCTCGCCCAGGCCGATGAGGACGTGCACGCCCGCCATCGCCGCGAAGACGCGGCCCAGGGAGACGTCGGCGGTGCCGCCGACGGCGTAGAGCAGGACGAACGCGACCGCCGAGGCCGGCACGGAGAGCAGCGCGGCGGCGAACGAGGCCACGCCCACCGCCCCGCGCCCGCGCGGCAGGACCCGGAGAACGCCCCGGAAAACGAAGTGGGCGACGAGGACGGTGACCACGCCCATCAGCGTGATGTTCGTGCCCAGCGCGGTGAGCCCGCCGTCCGCGAACAGCAGCGCCTGCATCAGCAGCACCACGGCCAGCACCAGCACGCCCGTGAACGGCCCGACGAGGATCGCGGCCAGCGCCCCGCCCAGCAGGTGCCCGCTGGTCCCCGCCGCGACGGGGAAGTTGAGCATCTGGACGGCGAAGACGAACGCCGCGACCAGCCCGGCCAGCGGCGCGGTCCCCTCCGCCCCGGCCGGCCCGCCGGAACCGGCCGGCCCGCCCGCCAGCTCGCGGCGCGCGCCCCGCAGGGAGACGGCGACCGCCGCGGCGGCGAAGGCCCCCGTGGCGACCGAGACCGGGGCGTTCAGGAACCCGTCGGGGACGTGCATGCCGCCTCCCCCTCCGCAGACGTGCCGGAACGTGCGCCGTTCGTGCGCACCCGCCTGACAATAAAGCGCTCCTGCGAAGGACTTGCAAGAGCGTCCGTATGACGAAATGACAAAGCCCGCGGCCCGGCACCGACGCCCCTTGTGGGGGCGCGGTGCCGGGCCGCGGGCGTTCGCCACGTCACCCGGCGCACCGGCCGCGAGGCCGGCGCGAAGGTCAGTGCACCGGCGCCGGCTCCCGCTCGCGCTCGACGGCGTCCCGGCCCTTGCCCTGCGCGCGCAGGTACTTCTCCAGGGACTCACCCTCGACGTCGACGTTCGGCAGGATGCGGTCCAGCCACTTCGGCAGCCACCAGACCCGCTCCCCGATGAGACCCATCAGCGCCGGGACGATGGTCATCCGGACGATGAAGGCGTCCAGCAGGACGGCCGCGGCGAGGCCGAAGCCCATCATCTTGATCATGGACTCGGCGCTGGTGACCGCGAATCCGGCGAAGACGCTGATCATGATGATCGCCGCCGCCGTGACCACCCGGGCGTTCAGGTTGAAGCCCGTGACCACCGCCTGGTGGGCGTCCTCGCCGTGGACGTGGGCCTCCCGCATGCGGGTGACGAGGAAGACCTCGTAGTCCATGGCCAGGCCGAAGATCACGCCGATCATGAAGATCGGCATCATCGACATGATCGGGCTGGTCTCCTCCACGCCGATCAGGCTCGCGCCCCAGCCCCACTGGAAGACCGCGACGACGGCGCCGAGCGCGGCCAGCACGGAGAACAGGAAGCCGAGGGCGGCCTTCAGCGGCACCACGATGGAGCGGAAGACCAGGATCAGCAGGATGAACGCCAGACCCACGACGAGGGCCAGGTAGGGCACCAGCGCGTCGGTCATCACCTGCGAGAAGTCGATGTTGACCGCGGCCATGCCGGTGACCAGGAGCTGGGTGCCGGTCTCGGCCTCCAGCACCGGGGCGACGTCGTCCCGGATCTCATGCACCAGGTCGGCCGTCTCGCTCTCGGCCGGCGCCGTGGTCGGGAAGGCGAGCAGCGTCGCCATCGTCCCTTCCTCGTTGACCTGCGCCTGCGGGGCGACGGCGTCGATGCCGTCCAGCGTGTCCAGCTCCGCGCGCACCGACTCGACCGCCGCGTTGATGTCCACGCCGGCGTCGCCGTCGATGACGACCATCAGCGGGCCGTTGAACCCGGGGCCGAAGCCCTCGCTGAGGATCTCGTACGTCTGGCGCTGGGTGGTGTCCTCGGCGGCGACCTCGTCGCCGGGGAGCCCCAGCTCCATGCTGGCCACCGGGGCGGCCAGCACGCCGAGCCCGACGACGGAGGCGACGAGCACCAGGCCCGGGCGGCGCAGGATGCCGCGCGCCCAGCGGGAGCCGAAGTTCTCCTTGCCGCCGGTGGTGGCGGCGGGGACGCCGGTCTCCGGGTTCTGCTTGCGCACCCGGCGGCCGAAGATCCGCTTGCCGATCAGCCGCAGGGACGCCGGGACAAGCGTGAGCGCGATCAGGACGGCGAGCACGACCTGGGCCGCGGCGGCGAAGCCCATCTTGGTGAGGATGGGGACGTTCACGACCGCCAGGCCGGCCAGGGCGATGACCACGGTCAGGCCGGCGAAGACCACGGCCGAGCCGGCGGTGCCCACGGCACGCCCGGCGGCCTCCTCATGTGGATGCCCTGCGACCAGCTCGGCCCGGTACCGGGAGACGATGAACAAGGCGTAGTCGATGCCGACCGCCAAGCCGATCATGGTGGCCAGCACGCCGGTGTTCTCGGAGAGGTCGAGGGTGCTCGCCAGGGCGACCAGGGCCATCGAGCCCGCCATCACGCCGACGAGCGCGGTCAGCAGCGGCATGCCCGCGGCCAGCAGCGAACCGAAGGTGATGATCAGGACGATCGCGGCGACCACGATGCCGATCAGCTCGCCGCCGCCGAACTCCACGGGGCCGAGGGCGACCTCGCCGTTCGCCTCCACGCGGAGGTCCTCGGGGGCGTTCTCCAGGGCGTGGATGAAGCCCTCGTGCAGCGACTCGGTGGTGCCGCCGGGCTCGATGGCGAAGTCGACGGTCGCGTAGGCGGTGGAGCCGGACTCGTTGACGGTCGGGTTGTCCGGGTTGAACGGGTCGGAGACGCTCAGGACGCCATCGGTCTCGGCGCCGTCAACCTCGTGCTGCAGGCCCTCGATCTCGGCCAGGACGCCCCGGACGGCCTGCTGCCACTCGGGTTCGTTGATGTCCTGGCCCTCGGGGACCTGGAAGGCGACGGTGGACTCGACCGCCTCGGCGTTCGCCTCGGGGAATTCCCTCTCCATGAGGTCGAAGGCCTCCTGGGCCTCCGTGCCGGGCAGAGCGAAGTCGTCGGTCACCGTTTCGCCGTTGGCGGACGCGGCACCGATACCGAAGAGGAGCGCCAGCCAGGCCAGCACCACCCACCAGCGGCGCCGGAAACACAGGCGTCCCAGCTTATAAAGGAACGTAGCCACGAGGCAGGTTCTCCTGTCCGGGTGTCGTGGGTCGAAAATGAGGGGGTCAGCTCATGCCACGAGACGCGGCACCAGCCGGGCAGGGTGAGCGGAAGCGGCGCATTGTGGCGCAGATCACATTGGGCTCAGCTATGTGACTTGCCGGGGCATTCGGCGGGCCGAAGCATGGAACCGTGAGCGACGAACCCACCTCAGCAGCCGCGTCCCGGAGCCGCACCCAGGGGACCGACGGATATCTGCGCTACCCGCATCTTCACGAAGAACTGCTCTGCTTTGTCGCCGAAGACGATCTCTGGCTGGCGCCCTTGCCCGCCCAGGGCCGGAATCCCGGCCGAGCCTGGCGGCTCACCGTCGATCGTACCCGTATCGGCCCGCCGAGGTTTTCCCCGGACGGGCGGCAGATCGCGTTCACCAGCTGGCGCACGCTGGACCCCGAGATCCACCTCGCGCCGGTGGACGGCGGCGAGATCCGGCAGCTCAGCCACTGGGGCTCCTACGACACGCGGGTCTGCGGCTGGACCCCGGCCGAGGACGCGCGGGGCAGCCGCGTCCTGGCCCTGGGCGCCCACGAGCAGCCCTTCTCGCACTACACGTGGGCGTACACGGTCCCGGTGGAGGGCGGTCCCGGGGAACGCCTGCCCTGGGGTCCGGTGGCGGACATCGCGGTCGCCGGGGCGGGGCCCGAGCGGCGCACGCTCCTGCTGACGGGGAAGGCGCCGCACGAGCCGGCCTCGTGGAAGCGGTACCGGGGTGGGGCCATGGGGCGGCTGTGGTACCACGGGCGGCGGCTGCTGCCAGCGCTGAACGGGCACGTGGACAGCCCGATGCTCGTCGGGGACCGGATCGCGTTCCTCTCCGACCACGAGGGCGTGGGGAACCTCTACTCCTGCCGCCCCGACGGCACGGAGCTGTGGCGTCACACGGACCACGAGGCGTTCTACGCCCGGCACGCCTCCACGGACGGGCGGCGGGTGGTCTACCAGTGCGGGGGCGACCTGTGGCTGGTGGAGGAGCTGGGGCCCGGCTCGGTGCCGCGGCGGCTGAACGTCCGCCTGGGCGGTCCGCGCACGGGGCGCAGGCCCTACCAGGTGCGGACCGCGGCCCACGTGGACGACCTGTCCGTGGACGCGACCGGGCGGGCCAGCGCGGTGTGCGTGCGCGGCGGCCTGTACTGGCTCACCCACCGCGACGGGCCGGCCAGGGCGCTGGCGGCGACGCCGGGGGTGCGGGTGCGCGAGCCCGAGATGCTGGGCGATACGGGCCGCATCGCGTACGTCACGGACGCGGCGGGCGAGGACGCGATCGAGATCGCCCACCTCCCCCGCGCCAGCGGCGGCAAGGACCCCCTCCGCCTCCCCCTCCCCCCCGGCACCCTCGGCCGCGTCCTCGAACTCGTCTCCTCCCCCGACGGCCAAACCCTCGCCATCGCCACCCACGACGGCCGCCTCCTCACCGTCCCGGTCCCGGAGGCCCCCACCACCCCGCCCGAGCCCGCCCCGGGGCCGGACCCCGGAGCCCCGGCTACCGCGCCGGAGGCGGGAGCGGGGGCCAGCCCCGACACCCCCGCGCCGCAGGCCGCGGCAGCGGCGGATGCCGGGCCGCAGGGCCGGGCAGTCGCCGAGGCGGAGACCGGGCGCAGCCCCGAAAGCGGCGCGCCGCAGGCGCAAGAGTCCGCAGCGGAGACGGGGCACAGCCCCGGGGGAGCGCCGGAGCCGGAGGCGGAGGCGCGTGTCAGGGAAGTCGTGCGCTCGGACAACGGCCCCGTGCGGGGCGTCGCGTTCTCGCCGGATTCCCGGTGGGTGGCGTGGGCGCAGCCGGGGGTGGGGCGGTCGTTGAGCCGGGTCAGGATCGCGGATCTGGGGGCGCGCGAGGGCGGGATCGTGGACGTGACGGACGGGAGGTTCGCGGACGAGGAGCCCGTGTTCACGCGGGACGGCAGGTATTTGGCGTTCCTCTCCTGGCGCGGCTTCGACCCGGTCTACGACGTCCACACCGGCGACCTGTCGTTCCCCGTCGGCTGCCGCCCCTACCTCGTGCCGCTGTCCTCAGCGACCCGCTCACCGTTCGCGATCACCCCCGAGGGGCGGCCCGCGGCCGGCGGCCTGGACCCCGCGGACGCGCCCGGCGGCGAGGAGGGCACCGTGCTCGTGGAGGCCGAGGGCCTCAACAGCCGGGTGACGCCCTTCCCCGTGGCCGCCTCGAAGTACTCCTCCCTCTATCCCGTCAGCGGCGGCGGCCTGGTGTGGCTGCGCTGGCCCATCTCCGGCGCGCTGGGCGAGACCTTCGTCAACCCGGACGACACCTCCGGCAAGCCCACCCTGGAGCACTTCGACCTGGCCAAGGCCAAGCGCAGCGAACTGACCGACGACGTGGACTGGTTCGCGCCCAGCGGCGACGGCACCCGCCTGGTCGTCTGCGAGGACGAGGAGCTGCGCACCATCCCGGCCACGGAGGGCGGGGACGGGGACGCCTCCGTGCACGTGGACCTGCGGCGCATCGTGCACACGGCCGTTCCGGCCGCCGAGTGGCGCCAGGCGTTCGAGGAGGCGGGCCGGCTGATCCGGGACTACTTCTGGGAGCCGGACATGGGCGGCGTGGACTGGGCGGGCGTGCTGGACCAGTACCGGCCGCTGCTGGAGCGGGTGGCCAGCCCCGACGAGTTCGCGGACCTGCTGCGCGAGACCGTGGGCGAGCTGGGCACCTCGCACGCCTACGTCTCCCCCGCGCGCCGCAACGAGGGCCCGCCGCACTACCAGCGCGCGCAGGGCCTGCTGGGCGCCAACTTCGCCCGTACGAAGGAGGGTTCGTGGCAGGTGACGCGCATCCTTCCGGGCGAGTCCTCGGACTCCAAGGCGCGTTCCCCGCTGGCCGGGACCGGCGTGAAGGAGGGGGCCGTGCTCACGCACGTGGGCGGGCGGCCCGTGGACCCGGTGGCCGGACCCTGGCCGCTGCTGGCCGGGACGGGCGGGACCAGCGTGGAGCTGACGTTCGCCGAGGAGGGCGGCGGGCGGCGCCGGGTGGCCGTGGTGCCGCTGATCTTCGACAGGCCGCTGCGGTACCAGGACTGGGTGGCGCGGCGGCGCGAGGTGGTGCGCGAGCTGAGCGAGGGGCGTTGCGGCTACGTGCACATCCCGGACCTCAGCGGCTCGGGGTGGGCGCAGTTCAACCGGGACCTGCGGATGGAGATCGCGCGCGAGGCGCTGATCGTGGACGTGCGCGGCAACGCGGGCGGCAACATCAGCGAGCTGGTGATCGAGAAGCTCAGCCGCCCCATCCTGGGCTGGGACCTGACGCGCAACACGCAGGCCGTCAGCTACACCTCCGACGCCCCGCGCGGCCCGGTGGTGGCGGTGGCCGACGAGGCGACCTCCTCGGACGGGGACATGATCACGGCCGCCTTCCGGCTGCTGGGCCTGGGCCCGGTGGTCGGCAGCCGCACCTGGGGCGGGGTGGTCGGGATCACCGGGCACCACCGGCTGGGGGACGGCACCTCGATCACCGTGCCGATGAACGCGGCCTGGTTCGACTCCTACGGCTGGGGCGTGGAGAACCACGGCGTGGTGCCGGACCTGGAGGTGGTGCGTTCGCCCGTGGACTGGGCCGAGGGGCGCACGGTGGTACTGGAGAGGGCGGTGCGGGTGGCCGTTGATCTGCTGGAGAAGCACCCGGCGAGCGCGCCGCCCGGCTACCGGGACCTGCCCTCCCGTGCGCGCCCGCCGCTGCCGCCGCGCACGGCCGGGTACGCGCCGGAGGCCACTTACGGCGAGCCGGAGGAGCCGGAGGGTGCCTGATCCGCCCGACATGCACCCGAACGCCCGCCGTGCCACGCTGGACAGAAGCGGCGACGAAACGGCCATAACGGACGAGGAGTGGACATGGGCAAGTCAGACCGGATCCGCCAGAAGGCCCAGGAGCTTCAGGGCCGCGCCATGGACGCGGTCGGCGGCAAGGACGACACCAGAAGCCGCGAACAGAAGCAGAACGACATGAAGGAACGCGCCAAGCAGACCGGCCGCAAGGCCAAGCAGGAGGCGAAGGAACGCCGGCAGAAGGCCAAGGGCGACGACCGCTGAGCGCCGGCGCGCGACCGTAGCGCGGGGTACGTCCACGTGTGCCGGACGTGCCCCGCGTGCTTCCTGTGTGCTTCCCGCGCGCTTCCGCCCGTTCTCAGCCGTGTGTCAGCGCACGGCTCTATTCTCCGGAGTATGGAGATCCAGCGGCTGATCGGACTGATCGGGCTGCTCGGCGGACAGGACGGCACGGATCCGCGGGTGACGTCGGCCCGGGAGTCCGCCCGCAGCGCCCTGGTGGCGCGGGGCGGGGCCGCGGTCCCGCTGCTGCTGGCGGAGCTGCGGGAGGACGACGGGCCCCTGGGCTGGTCCGAGGCCGCCTTCCTGCTGCGCCGGATCGGGGAGCCGGCGCTGATGCCCCTGGCGGACGCCATCGCGGCGGCGCCCTCGCCGAGCGCGGTCCGGCGCGCCAGGTTCGCGTTCATCGGGCTCGAGGTGCCCTGCCTCGCGGCATACGCGCCCGCCGTGTGCCACCCGCACCCGTGGGTGCGGGAGAGCGTGGCCTACGCCTTCCAGGCCCGCGGCACGGGCGCGGCGGACGAGGCGCACCGGCTGGTGCCCCTGCTGGCCGACCCGGTGGAGGCGGTGCGCCGGGGGGCGATGTGGGCGCTGAAGGGCGCGGGCGAGGGCGTTCTGCCGCTGCTGCGCGGGCTGCGGCGCGAGCGCGGGGGGCCGGGGGCCTCCCGGCGGGCGGCCCTGGAGGTGCTGGCCTCGGTGGGCGGCCCGCAGGCGCTGGACTCGGCGGACCGGGCGGCGCTGCGGCGCCTGATCCGCATCCGCGCGGGCGGCGAGGTGCCCGAGCCGATGGCGCCGTGCGGGCCGTGGTTCGCGCTGCCGACGGGCGATCAGGAGGCGGTGCTCGACGCGTTCGGCCTCTCGCACCCCGAGCCGGTGACGATGCGCCTGGGCGCCGCGGCCTGGCGGCACGACCGGCACACGGCCCCCGGCCGGCACGGGCGCTGCTCCCGGATCTACGTCAGCCCCGAACTGGACGGCTGGACCCTGGTGTTCGGGGTGCCCTCCCCGCACGCGCACCGGGCGGCGGCCACGGCCGCGCCGGGCGGGCTGTCCCCGGCGGGGGTGCGGCGGTGGTGCGCGGAGCTGAGCCGGCGCTTCGGAACGGCCCACTGGTACGGCATGCGCTGTACCGACGACTGGACGGCCTGGTGCTTCGCGGAGGACGGGCGGGTGGTGCGGGCGTACGACGTGTTCGACCCCGCGCAGGCCTCCGGCGACCGGCACCCGGCGGAGCTGCCGGGGCCGCTGCCGCACGAGGAGGAGTTCCCGCCCGGGAGCTTCGACGGCATAGCCGAAGCGGACGCGACGGCGTTCCTCGCCTCGTTCGCCGACGTCCGCCGGGACCTGGGGATGCCGGGCGCGCCGAGCGCGGCCGAGGTGGCCGGCCGCGCCTCCGTGGACCCCGCCTCCCTCGGCCCCCAGACCAAGATCACCGGCCAGGCCCTCCTGGCCCTCACCGCCTGCGGTCGCTCCTACGGCCACCCGGGCGGCGCTCTGCGGGTGTAGCGCGCCACGGCAGGACCATCAGGACGGGACGGGGGAGCGGCCCACACGCCGTTCCGGACGCGCTCCCGCACACATCCGATGAGTGGGCCGCTCCCCGGCGCCCGGGCCCGGTGGCCCGGGCGGCTCGTGGCGCGGCGTCAGCCGCGGGTCCGCTCGCGCTCCGCCGCCTCGCCGCCGGCGCCGACCAGGCCGCGGCGGCCCAGCTCGGCCATGCGCGGCAGCATCTTGCGTATCTCGCGCTGGCCCAGCGGCCCGCCCAGCACGAGCGGCAGCAGGCTGCGCACCGGCTGCATGCCGCGCAGCCAGCCCTGGCCGTAGACGTGCGCGGCGCGGCGCTCGATGCCGTCCGCGATCCGCTCCACGGCCGGGGCGAGCGGGTAGGTGCGGTTGGCCGGCCAGGGCAGCTTCTTGCGCATGTCGGCCATCGCCGGGTCCTCGTCGGCGCCGCGCACCATGTCGGTGTCGGTCCAGCTCAGGTAGGCCACCCCGACCTTCACGCCCAGCGGCCCGACCTCGGGGCGCAGGCAGTGGGCGAACGCCTCGACGCCCGACTTGGAGGCGCAGTAGGCGGACATCATCGGGGACGGGGTGATCGCGGCCAGCGAGGCGACCTGGAGGAAGTAGCCGCGGCTGTCGGTGAGCGCGGGCAGGAAGGCGCGGGCGGTGACGGAGGAGCCGACGAGGTTGACCTCGATGACCCGCCGCCAGGTGTCGTCGTCGGAGTCGGCGAACGGGCCGCCGGTGGCCACGCCCGCGTTGGCGACGACGATGTCCACCGCGCCGAAGAGGCCCACGACCTCGGCGGCGACCTCGCGCATGGCGGCGGCGTCGGTGACGTCCGCGTGCCAGTGGGCGGACTCGCCGGGCAGGGAGTCGCTGACGGTCTTCAGCTCGTCCGGCTCGAGGCCGATCAGCGCCACGCGGGCGCCGCGCGCCGACAGGAGGCGGGCCAGGGAGGCGCCCACGCCCCGGGCGGCGCCGGTGATGACGGCCACCTGCCCTGCGAGGTCGCGGCGGTTCCTGCGGGGGTTGAGAAGGGTGCTCACGGGTGCTCCTCGGTGGTTTCTGCGCGCCGGGCGGTCACAGGTGGTCCTTGGCCAGGGCCCGCAGCGCGTCGCTGACGGTGTCCGTCGCCTCGACCGGGGTCATGTGGCCTATGCCGGGCAGCTCGATGAACTCGGGCCGCCGCGGCAGCCGCCCCGCGATCCGGTGCGCGTGAACGGCCGGGGTGAGGCGGTCGGCAGTGCCCTGCACGATGGTGACGGGCTTGTCGAGCTGGGCGACGTTCTGCGAGAGGTCGAGCCCGGCCAGCACCCGGCCCCACTCGCCGCGGGCCTTGCGCGGGGCGGCGGCGACCATCCGCGTCATCTCGTTGCGCTGGCGCTGGGAGGCGCCCTTGCCCATGGTGATGTAGTGCACGACCCGCTTGCTGACGGGCGTGACCCCGCCGTAGGGCAGCGTGGTGGTGAGGAAGTAACGCTGGCCCAGGCGGCGCAGGTTGCCCGGCCGCAGCGGCAGCACGGTGGACTCGCCGGTCAGCCGGTCGGCGCCGGTGGAGCACAGCAGCACGGCGGCGGCCCGCTCGCGGAAGACGGGCCGGTTCACGGCGGCCAGGATGGTCATCGCGCCCATGGAGTGGCCGCCGACGATGGCCGGCTGCCCGGGGGCGAGGGTGAACTCCAGCACGGCGCACAGGTCGTCGGCCAGCGAGTCCGTCGAGCAGTTGCCGGGCGTGGCCGGGGTGCGGCCGTGGCCGCGCTGGTCGTAGAGGACCACGCGGAAGTCGGGCACCAGGCGCCGGACGACGCCGTGCCAGAAGGTGGTGTTGCAGGTCCAGCCGTGCGCCAGGACCAGCGTCGGGGCGTCCTCGGGCCCGTGGATCTCGGTGTGGAGGCGGGCGCCCCCGGTCGAGACGGTGGTGACGGTCGTGACGTCGGCGGCACGCGTCGGGTCAGGCATGGCGGAGCACCTCGTATTCGCTGAGTTCGACGGCTTGCGTGACGCGGCGGTACTCGCCGGTGGTGCCGGGCCAGACGGTGGTGTTGCGGCCGTTGGCGTCCAGGTACCAGCTCTGGCATCCGCCGGTGTTCCAGACCGAGCGCGCCAGGCGGCGCTGCATCTTCTCGTCCCAGGCGTCGACGGCCTCCTTGCGCGGGGCGAGGGCGGCCTTGGAGCCGCCCAGGACGTCGAGCCGGGTCATGAAGTCGGCGAGGTAGTTCAGCTGGGACTCGATCATGAGGATCATCGAGCTGTTCCCCAGGCCGGTGTTGGGGCCGATGATCGTCATGAAGTTGGGGAACCCGGCGACCGTGGTGCCGCGCAGCGCGGCCATGCCGTCCTTCCACTCCTCGGCCAGCGTGGTGCCGTTGCTGCCCTTGATGCGGGAGGCGATGGGCAGGTCGGTGACGTGGAAGCCGGTGCCGAAGATGATGACGTCGGCCTCGATCTCGCGCCCGTCGTTCGTCACGAGCGTGGAGCCGCGGATCTCGGCGAGGCCCGAGTCGACGACGTTGACGTGGGGGCGGGCGAGCGTGGGGTACCAGTCGTTCGACAGCAGGATGCGCTTGCAGCCGATGCGGTAGCGCGGGGTGACCGTGCGGCGCAGCTCGGGGTCCTTGATCGCGCGGCGGATGTTGAGCCTGGCGACCTGCTCGACCGCGCGCATCACGTCGGGCTGCTTGGCGAACGCCCCCACCTGGAGCTCGCGGATGCTCCACAGCAGCCCGCGGCGAAGCGCCCGGGTGGCCGGGACCTTGGCGTGCAACCACTGCTCGGGGCCGGTGATCCTGCGGTCGGCGCGCGGCAGCACCCACGGCGGGGTGCGCTGGAGGATGGTCAGCTCCTTGACCTTGTCCTGGATGCCGGGCACGAACTGGATGGCCGAGGCGCCGGTGCCGACGACGGCCACGCGCTTGCCGCGCAGGTCGTAGTCGTGGTCCCAGCGCGAGGAGTGGAAGACGTGGCCGGGGAAGCTCTCCAGGCCGGTGAAGTCGGGGATCTTCGCCTCGGAGAGGGGGCCGGTGGCGGAGACGATGACGTCGGCGGTCAGCGGGCCGCCGGCGGTGTCGATGTGCCAGCGCAGCTCCTCGTTGTCCCAGCGGGCCGCCTCCACCTCGGAGTTGAAGCGGATGTGCGGGCGCAGGGCGAAGGTGTCGGCGACCCACTCCAGGTAGGCGCGGATGTGCGGCTGGCCGGAGAAGTTCCGCGGCCAGCGCGGGTTGGGCGCGAAGGAGAAGGAGTACAGGTGGGAGGGCACGTCGCAGGCGCACCCGGGATAGGTGTTGTCCCGCCAGGTGCCGCCGACCGAATCCGCCCGCTCCAGCACCACGAAGTCCGTGATGCCCATCCGGCGGAGCTTGACCGCGGCGCCGAGCCCGCCGAATCCGGTCCCGATCACCGCCACTCGTACGTGCATCGTCGCCAGCCTCCCTGTGTGATTCACCTGTGAACCGCTACCCCGCCGGGGCCAAACGTGCCAGTGTTCACTGGCACGATGGGAGCGTAAGGCAGAACGGTACTCGTGGGTAGGGGTTGGGCAGTCCCTAAACTGCGGACCGTGGAGACGCTCCTGAGACGCAGCGACAACGACCGGACGGGGAGGGCGGGATGAACGACACGGAAACGGACGCCCGCGTGCCCGCCACGCGCGAGTACCGGGCCGCTGAACTGGCCGAAGCCGCCGGGATCACGCTGCGCACGCTGCGCTTCTACCGCGAGCGCAAGCTGCTCCCGCCGCCGCGCCGCGAGGGCCGCATCGTCTGGTATGGCGAGGATCACCTCGCCCGCCTGCGCACCATCTCCGCCCTGCTCGCCCGCGGCCACACCCTCGTGGGCGTGGCCGAGCTGCTGGCCGCCTTCGCCGCGGGCCGCGACGCCGGGCAGACGGCCGAGCTGCTCGGGCTGGAGGAGCGCGCGCCGTTCTCCGACGAGGAGCGCGTGCGCCTGACCCCGCCCGAGCTGGCCGCCTACTTCGCCGGCCAGGAGACCCCGGAGAACCTCGCCGAGTCCCTTGAGCTGGGCTACATCGCGGTGGACGGCGAGGAGGTCGTCCACGCCAGCCGCGACCTGCTGGAGTCCTCCGCCGCCCTGGTCACCGAGGGCATCCCGCTGGCCGCCATCCTGGAGGTCGCCCGCTCCCAGCGCGCCAACGCCGACGCGCTCGCCACCGCCTTCGCCGGCCTGCTGCGGCGCTACGTCCTGCCCGACCTCCTCGGCGCCCCCGGCGAGGCCGCGGCGGGGCCCCTCTCCGAGGAGGGCATGGAACAGCTCGCCAAGGCCCTGGAGCGCCTGCGCCCGCTGATGCGCCAGGTCGTCTACGCCGAGGTCTCCCTGGCCCTGGACCGCCACCTGCGCCGCGAGCTGGGCCAGCCGGAGTAACGCCCGCCGCGGGCGTTCCCGCGCGGGCGGGCCTCGCACCGGGGCGGGCGTGAGGGGGCCGTGGGCGCTACGGCGGGCGGTGAGGCGGGCGTTACAGCGCGCCAGGCGTTAGGGCCTGCGGGCGGGCGTTACAGCGCGCCAGGCGTTAGGGCCTGCGGGCGGGCGTCGCCGCGCGCGGCGGTTCCTGCGGCCCGGGCCCCTCCGGGCCCCCCGGCATGGACATCAGGGCCCGCAGGCCGTCCCGCAGCACCGACAGGTCGAAGGGCGCCATGATCGCCCGCTGGAGCATGTACCCCTGGGCGCAGGCCAGGAGCGTGCGCGCCACGTGCGCCGGGTCGACGTCCGGGCGCATCATCCCCTGCTCCTGGTACGCCTTGACCACCGAGGTCCACGCGTCGATCAGCCCGCTCAGCGCCTCCCGCAGGATCGCCGCCAGGCCCGGGTCTCGAAACGTCTCCGCCCAGACCTGTACCACCAGCGGCGGCGGGAAGACCAGCACCTCGGTCACCCGCCCCAGCGCCACCTCCAGGATCTCGTCCGGCCACGGCGGGCGGGGCGCGGCGGCGGCCTCGTCGAACGCCGCCCTGACGGTGGACAGCACCTCGTGGGCGATGGCGCCGACGATGGCCTCCTTGCTGGGGAAGTACCGGTAGACGGCGCCGGCGGACAGGCCCGTCTCCTTGAAGACGTCCGCCATGGACGTGGCGTGGAAGCCGTCGCGCGCGAAGCAGCGCGCCGCCCCCTGGAGGATCTGCCGGCGGCGGGCTTCGAGGTGCTCCTGTGACACACGGGCCATGGCTCCTCAGCCTAAAACGAACATTCCTTCTTGACAAGCGGCGACGGGCCGGAGCACGGTGGTCACGAAGAAAAACGAACGATCCTTCTCTATCGGGAGGCCGCGGAGCCATGTCCGTCCAGTCCGCCGAGTCCGCCGAGTCCGCCCGTTCCGCCCCGCCGGCCGGGCCCGCCGCCCCGCGCGGGCCCCTGCTGGTGATCGTGCTGATCCCCGTCTTCGTCGCCTTCGCCCTGTGGGCCTTCGCCTGGCCGGCGTCCCACGGCGGGCCGAACGACCTGCCCGTCGGCGTCGTCGGCCAGACCGCCGCCGCCGACCGCGTCGCGGCGGAACTGGAGGCGCGGGAGGGCGCGTTCGACATCCACCGCTACGCCGACGAGGCGAGCGCCCGCGAGGCGATCGAGGACCGCGAGGTCTACGGCGCGTTCGACGCCTCGGGCCAACAGCCCGCCGTCCTCGTCGCGAGCGCGGCCGGCCCCTCCGTGGCCCAGTTGCTCACCCAGATCGCCACCGCCCAGGCCCCCGAGGGCGCCGCGCCGGCCGTCACCGACGTCGTTCCCGCCCCCGGGGGCGACCCGCGCGGCGGCGCCTTCAGCACCAGCGCGCTCCCCCTGGCCCTGGCCGGGGTCGCCGCCGGGGCCGTGGCCACCCTCACCGGCCTGCGCGGCGGGCGGGCGCTGGCGGCCCTGGCCGGGGCCGCGGTCCTGGTCGGCCTCGTCGGCGCGAGCCTGGCCCACTCCTGGCTCGGCGTGCTGGAGGGCTCCTGGATCGCGGTGGCCGCCGCCCTCGCCCTGATGGTCCTGGCCGGCGCGGCGACGGTGGCCGGCGCCGCGGCCCTGGTCGGCCGGCCCGGCGTCGGCCTGGGCGCGCTGATCGTGGTCCTGCTGGGCAACCCCTGGTCCGGCGCCGGCTCGGCGCCCGAGATGCTGCCCGAACCGGTCGGCCTGATCGGCCAGTTCCTCCCCACCGGCGCGGGCGCGACGCTGCTGCGCTCGGTCTCCTTCTTCGACGGCGCGGCCCTCGCGCAGCCGCTCGCGGTGCTGGCCGTCTGGACGCTGCTCGGCGCGGCGGCCCTCCTGCTGGGCGCGCGCCGGGCCCCGCGCGCGGCCGGGACCGCGACCGCCCGCCGGGCCGCGGAACCGGTGGCGGCCTGAGGGCGGACGTTCCGCGCGTCCCTCCGTCCTCCCCGCTGCCGCTGCCGGAAGAGCGGCCGGCGGCGGCACGACCGGCCGTGGCCCGCGGGCCACGGCCGGTCCCGCTCTCCCGGAGAGCCGGTGGGGCCCGCCGGGGGCCCCTACAGCTCCTTGAAGAAGCAGCGGCTGCGCTGCGAGTGCCGGTACACCCCGAAGCGCTCGTCCTGCGGCAGCATCCGGTACCCGCTGGAGCGGTAAAGCCCGATGGCCTCCGGCTGGACCGTGCCCGTCTCCAGCACCATCCGCACGCGCCCGGCCTCCCGCGCCGAGTCCTCGAGCCGGCCCAGTATCAGCCGGGCCAGGCCGAGGCCGCGCGCCTGCGGCACGACGAACATCCGCTTCACCTCGGCGTCCCCGTCGAGGTACCCCTCGTCGCTCTCCGCCCCCTGCGCCCGCCACCCGCCCGTGGCCACCGGGCGCCCGCGCTCGTCGTACGCCAGCAGGTACAGCCCGCCCGGCGGGTCGAACATCGCCGGGTCCAGCGGCGTGATGTCGCCCGAGCCGTAGCGCTCGGTGTACTCGGCCTGCACAAGATCGTTCAGCTTGCGGGCGTCGGGATGATCAAAACGGAGGGGAACGATCCTCATGCGCACATCCTAAAGACCCGATGCAACACGCTTTCGCCCCCTTCTGCCGCCCTTCCTCCCCGCCCCTCCTCCGCCCGCCCCGCCCTCCCCCGTGCGGTACGGTCGCCCGGTGCTCACCGTGACCACCGCGAACGTCAACGGCCTGCGCGCCGCCGTCCGCAAGGGCTTCCTCGGCTGGCTGGCCGGTTCCCCCGCCGACGTGATCTGCCTCCAGGAGGTCCGCGCCGAGGAGGACCAGCTCCCTCCGGAGGCGCGTTCCCCCGACGGCTGGCACTCGGTGTTCGCCCCCTCCGCCGCGCGCGGCCGGGCGGGCGTGGCCGTGCTGACCCGGCGCCCGCCCGAGGCGGTGCGGGTCGGCTTCGGCTCGGAGGAGTTCGACGCCTCCGGCCGCTACCTGGAGGTGGACCTGCCGGGCGTGACCGTGGCCAGCCTCTACCTCCCCTCCGGCGAGACGGGCACCCCACGCCAGGAGGAGAAGGAACGCTTCCTCGACGCGTTCCTCCCCTACCTCACCGCCCTGCGCGAACGCGCCGCCGCCGAGGGCCGCGAGGTCGCCGTCTGCGGCGACTGGAACATCGCCCACCACGAGGCCGACCTGAAGAACTGGCGTGCCAACCGCCGCACCGCCGGCTTCCTGCCCGAGGAACGCGCCTGGCTGAGCCGCGTCTACGACCCCGCCGAGGGCGGCTACACGGACGTGGTCCGCGCCCTGCACCCGGACCAGGAAGGCCCCTACTCGTGGTGGTCCTACCGGGGCCGCTCCTTCGACAACGACACGGGCTGGCGCATCGACCTCATCGTGACCACCCCCGGCCTGGCCACCCGCGCCCTCAAGGCGTACGTCGAGCGCGCCACGACCCACGACGCCCGCTGGAGCGACCACGCCCCGGTGACGGCCGTCTTCGACACCCCCGCCTGAGACGGACCGGCCGGCCCAACGCCCCGAGCGACGGCCCGGCCGCGCACCCCCGCGACCTCCCCGTCAACGGCCGCCCCCAGCCCGGCCGTTCACGCCACGGGCGCCGCGCATGGCGTTGCCCCGGCACCGGAGGCCCGGCACCGGGGCGACGGGCACGCGCCGATGGACGGGCGCGCGCCACCGGACGCCCGCACGCCGCCGGGGGCAGCGCTCGCGGGTCAGCGCCGGCGGGTCACGACGTGCGGTACGCGTCGATGATCGTCTGCGTCGTGGCGTTGCCCTGCCGGTCCACCACCTCCGCGCGGAAGGAGACGGAGCCGCCGGCGGCGGGGTTCGTCACCCGCACCGCGCCGTCGCGCACGGCGGCGCTCCGCCAGGACGCGCCCCCGTCGAAGGACACCGAGACGGCCAGGGAGGCCAGGTCCGGCGCCGCGGCGGAGCCCTGCACCGTCACCGGGACCCGGATCGCGCGCCCGCCGGGGGCCGTTCCGTTCCCGGCCAGGTCCGGGGCGAAGCGCACCGCGCTCGCCGGGAGCAGGGCCGCCGCCTCGCCCGCGTAGGCCGAGGTGAAGGTGTGCTCCGTGGTGACGGAGGTGGTGAGCACGTCCACGTCCGCCCGGCGCACGGCGGTGGTCACGAGCCGGTACTCGGCCTCCGCGGGCGGCACCCGGAAGGCGGTCCGGGACGGGTAGTCGGACTCCCGGCGGGCGTACAGTTCGCCGTCGCGGTAGAGCGTGCTGGTCACGCTCTCCACCGCGCTGGACCCGTCGTGCCCGGCGCCGTCCGAGAACAGGCCGACCGGGCCGTGGATCAGGTGGCCGGTGCGGACGACGCCCTCCGTGCCGCCCGGCCGGAGCGCGGGCCCGAACACGGCGGCGTTGAAGGTCTCCCGGTAGGCGCGGCCCGCCCGGTACTCGGTCAGCTCGTCGTACTGGACGACGTCCGGGAACTCGGTGCCGGTGGCGTCGAATCCGCGGCGGAAGGACAGGCTCCACGCCCCGGCGCCCGCCTGGACGTGGACCTGGGCGGTGTGCGGCAGGTCGGCCCCGATCGCGTCGGTGATGCCGCCGTCCTCCAGTTGGGCGGCCATGTGCCCCCACTGGCCCGCCGCCGAACTCGCGAGGCGCGCGTCGATCCGCGCCAGCTCGCCGGCGGTCGTGTGCTGGGTGTGCCCGTCGTAGAACGCGCCCTCCTGCCGGTCGGCGAGGTAGTAGTGGCGGTTCCCGCGCTCCCACAGGGACACGAGCTGGCTGGTGAGGGTGGAGCGGGGGCCGACCTCGCCGATGAACCCGGTGCGGATGCCGCCGTCCTGGGGATGCCTCTCCACCTGCGTGGCGAACCCGTAGATGCCCTCGGTATTCACGCGGAAGTGCCCGGAGACGGCCGTGTTCCGCGCCTCGCTGTCCGGCCCGGTCATGACCACGTCCCGGGCGTCGTCCGGGTCGAGGGTCAGCGTGGTGTCGCCCGTCACCACGAAGGCGGGGTGCAGCAGCCAGTCGAGGCCGAGTGTGGTGCCGTCGTCCGCCAGGGCGTCCACGGCGGACTCCACCAGGTAGGTGCCCTCGGGCAGCCGCAGCGTCTGGCGTCCCCCCGTGACGAACAGCGTCGTGGGCACGGCGCCAGTGTCGAGGCTGTAGACGGACAGCCGCCCCTGGGCGGCGGCGCCGTCGCGGGTGAGGATGTCGAAGGTGACCTCGTGCTCCTCCGGCTCCTGCCACAGCGCCCCCGCCGTGGTGACGGACAGGCCGCCGGGACCCGTGGCGTTCACGTAGAGGCTGAACGCGCCCCGCGTGTTCTCGGCCCGCCCGGGATGCGCGGTGACGGGAACGGCGGCGGTGCCGCCGGCCGGGACGGTCACCTCGCTCGCCCCCAGGGTGAACAGGCCCTCGGGCGCGTCGACGCCCCCGGGGCCGGTGACGGTGGCGGCCAGGTTCAGGGTGACGTCCTCGGCCGAGGTGTTGCGGTAGGTCAGCTCCCGGGCGACCGGCTCGTCGCCCGCGCGCGGCGGCAGGGTCAGCCGGCCGAAGTCGAGGGAGACGGGCTCGGCCACGACGGTCTGGCCGACGGCGGCGGACACGTCGATCAGGCCGGCGCCCTGCTCGTGGGCGCTCAGCTCACGGGAGGGCCGGGCCGAGCCGGTGAGGGCGGCCTTGATGCGCTTCCCGTCCCAGTCGGGGTGCGCCTGCGCGACGAGGGCGGCGGCGCCGGCGGCGTGCGGGGCGGACATGGAGGTGCCCGAGACGGCGATGTACCCCTCACCGGCGGAGGGGGAGGCTTCGGCGAGCACCGAGCCCTCGGCACTCGCGGCGGCGATGTCCATGCCGGGGGCCGTGACGTCGGGCTTGACCGTGCCGGACCGGGGCAGGGGCCCCCGGGAGGAGAACAGGGTGAGGGCGCCCGTGCTGTCCACGGCACCCACCGAGAGCGCGGCGTCCGCGCTGCCCGGACTGCTGATGGTTCCGTCGTCGCCCTCGTTGCCCGCGGAGCCGACGAACAGCGTGTCCGACTGGGCGGAGAGGGCGTTGACAGCCTCCTCCACAGGATCGCCCTCCGCCACGGCTTCCCGGCCCAGGCTGAGGTTGACCACGTCGGCGCCCCGCTCCACGGCCCACTCCATGGCCGCGATGAGGTTCGAGTCGTAGGCGATGCCGCTGTCCTCGAACACCCGGCCGCTCAGCAGCCGGGCCCCGGGGGCGACGCCTCTGAGCCGCCCGTCGGAACGGGCCCCCGACCCGGCGGCGATGGAGGCGACATGGGTGCCGTGGCCGTAGGTATCGTGGGCGGTGGGCGCGCCGGAGAAGTTGCGCTCCTCGATCACGCGGCCGGCCAGGTCCGGGTGCTCCGCGTCAACGCCGGTGTCCAGCACGGCGATCACGGTGCCGGTCCCGTCGTAGCCCTCCTCCCACGCGGCGGGGGCGCCGATCTGCGGGACGCTGACGTCGAGGGCGGGGGTGGAGACGCCGTCCAGGGTCACGGAGGCGATGCCGTCGGCCGCCGCCGGGGCCGCGTCGCCGTCCCCGGCCCGGCCGCCGGTCAGCGCCTCCCAGACCTCCGGTGCGTTCTCGGGGGAGACGGTGAGCGCCTCGCCGCCCACCGAGACCAGCTCGGTCGTCCCGGCCCCGTCGCCGGCGGCGGAGCGCAGCTCGCTCCGCGCGGACGCCTGCCGGCGCGCGTTGTCCTCGTAGCGGACGATGACGGGCAGGCCCCCGGCGTCGTGGTAGGCGTCGCGGCTCAGCTCCGTCACGTCGAACAGCCGCTGGTCCAGCGTTCCGTCCGCGAGCAGCGGGATCGCGTCGGCGGGGACGGCGAGGCTGACGCCGCCCGCGGTCGTCGTCTGCACCGGGATGTCCTCCCGGCCGGGCGCGGGGCGGACCTCCGCGACGGCGCCGTCCTCGTCGACGAGGACCCGGTCCCCGGTCAGCAGCGTCACCTCGGTGAGCGGCCCGCCGGCCGCTGCCCCGCCGCCTCCGGCCAGGGCGGCGGCCTGGGGCGTGGCGGCCGGGGCCAGCAGCCCGGCCGCCAGCGCGGCGGCCCCGGCGCCGCCGGCCAGGGCGGCGCGTATGCGTCTGCGCTTCTGTCCGTGCACGCGTTCGCGTTTCACCATGAAGCTTCCTCTCGGTCTGCGCGACCGCCGGCGCGGGGTGTCGTCGCCACGTCAAGGGATCGGCGGTCAGCGTCAATTGACGCTGACAAATGACGGGAAGGAGCCGCGCCGGTTGTGAAAGTACGGTGTTCCTCGAACATCGCGGGCTCGCCTGGGAGCCGGCCGGAGTGGCGTCGCCGCCGCCCCCGCGGTCAGGGCGTACGTCGAGCGGGCCGCGACCCACGGGGCCCGCTGAAGCGACCACGCCCCGGTCACGGCCGTCTTCGACACCCCCGTCTGAGGCGGACGGGGCCGCTCAACGCCCGCCCGTGGACCGGACGTTCGACGCCGCGGTCACGGCTGCGGCCGGGGAGGTGACGCTCTCCCCGGCCGCGTGGGGCGCCGTCAGGCGCAATAGCCGGTCAGGGCGGTGTAGCCGACCCAGACCTCGCCGAACGTGGTGATGTTGGTGGTCTCGCCGCGGGAGCCGACCGTGCCGCTGGACCACACGGGGCGGTTGTCGCCGGTGTAGATCACGAGGTTGCCGTCGTGCTGGTAGATCGCGTAGGCGCCGCCGCGACCCGCCGTCCCGCTGGACCAGCAGGTGTGGGTGCCCAGGGGGCCGTAGTTGCGCAGCACCAGGTTGCCGTCGTTGAGCAGGATGAACTCCACGTCGTTGACGCCGCCCGTGACGTTCCAGATGCGCTCGCCGCGGTTGAGGCGCTCGCCCCTGTTGAGGTGGTCGGAGCCGGCGGCGGCCTCGGCCGGGGAGGCGCCGGAGAAGGTGGCGAGGACGGCCAGGACGGCGGCGGCCAACAGGCCGGCGGACTTGTTCAGGTGACGGCTGATCATCGAGAGGTTCCCCCTTCTCAGGGCGCGCCCGCGGGGCGCGCGAATCCGAGGTGACGAGGACGGGGCGAAGGCCCACCGCTTCAACCGCGCGCGCCAACCGCTTTGCGCACGCGATGCCTTGGACTTCCCCCGCCACTCCCCGATCCTGCGCGGCGCGGCGTCGCGGCGGCAGTCCCCTCGCCATCCGCTTCGCGACCGGATCGATAACCTGGACCCTATGAGCCTTGATCCAGTCCCCGCGTTACCCTCGCCCGCCCCGGGCGCCCGGCGGGAGCCGAGCACGCACCAGCTCCGGCTGTTCCTCGCGCTCGCCGAGGAGGCGCACTTCGGCCGGGCCGCCGCGCGGCTGTTCATGACCCAGCCCGCGCTCAGCCAGCAGATCCGCGCCCTGGAGGAGCGCCTGGGCATGCTCCTGATCGACCGCACCAGCCGCGCCGTGACGCTGACGGCGGCGGGGCGGGCGTTGCTGCCCGAGGCCAGGGAGGTCGTCGATGCCGTGGCGCGGCTGCGCCGCCGGGCGGAGACGTTCGCCCGCGAGGTGCGCGGCCACCTCGTGCTCGGCTTCATCGGGGCGGAGGCGTCGATGCCGTATACGCACGCCGTGCTCAGCGCGTTGAACGAGCGGCACCCGCGCATCGGCATCGAGATGCGCGGCCTGGACTTCGCCGACCAGATCGACGCGCTGGCCAACGGCGACGTGGACGCGGCGTTCCTGCGCCCGCCGCTCCCGCCGGGCGTCCAGACGCTGCACCTGGCCACCGAGCCGCGCGTCGCCTGCCTGGCGGCGAACGACCCCCTGGCCGCCGGTTCGCCCCTGACCCTGGCCCAGCTCGCCGACCGCCCGGTCATCGACCTCCCCGAGGGAAGCCCGCCCGGCTGGCGCGACTTCTGGACGGTCGCCCCCCGCCCGGACGGCGCCTCCCCTCTCTTCGGCCCCGTGGCCACGGACGTCGAGTCCCTGCTCCACACAGTCGCCCGCGGGCCGGCCATGAGCTTCCTCCCCGCGGCGGCCCGCCGCCTCTACCCCCGCCCCGGTGTCGCCTACCTCCCGGTCACCGACCTCTCCCCCTGCACCTCAGCCCTCGCCTGGCTCCCCCACCGCCGCACCCACCCCCTGCTCACGGCCCTCCGCGAATCGGCCCACGCGGCCCTCTCCTGCACGAAGCCTCGCCCCCTCAACGCCTCCGGCCCCTGACGGGCCGCACCGGGGTAACGCCAACGGCTGGCGTTGACCGCGGCGCCCGGCTCCTTCGCGTTCCGCTCGAACTCTGCGGAACGCGACCCCGCAGGTGCGGGGAGCAGTTCAGCCCCGACACGCATTCCACCTGCCCGCGGGGAACAACCCCGCACACGCGGGGAGCAGAGCGTCTGACCTGAGGGGCCACGCGGCGTCGTGGCGGACTTTGCTCACTTTACCGAGGCCGCCTGGTGCCTCCATCACACTTCGGAGCGCTGGACCCTCGGCCCATCTCGCGGCGAGCGAGAGTCCGCGTCCGACCGCCGCCACATCGACGGCGACGCGACCGACGAGTCTCACCGGGAGCAACGCCAGCGGCTGGCGTAGAACGCCGTGTACGGCCGCATCAGCATCCGCTCGCCGCTCTCGAACTCCAGCCACTTGCACCCGGCCGGGGCCCCGACGATGTCCCGCACGCGCCAGGGCACGCCGCCCACCATCACCTCATCGCCGCGCCGCACGGACCGCGCGTCCACCGTCAACGACACGACTACGGCGACCGGCACCTTCCTCTCCACGCCTCGCCCCTCGCCCTCCCCTGACCCCATCACTCACGCTCCCTCTCGCCCTGCTCCCCGAGTACCTGCGTCAACTTCTCGACCAGCCACCGTGCTTCGGCGCGGCAGAGCGTGATGTCGGCATCGACCGTGGCCGGCAGGCCATGGACGGCCACCGGGACGTGCACCATCCCCGTCGCGGCGGCGTACGGCAGGCGGTTGGCGATCAGGTCCACGCGTACGAGTCGTTCAGGCACGGGTCGCCTCCCGGCGGCCCACGGCGTCCAGAGCCGCCGCCAGGTGCCTGGCCATCGTGAACCGCCCGGCAGGGATGGAGCCGAGCCAGTGAGTGCCCGGGGCGGTAGTCCAGCCCGCCGGCGGCAGGAGGACCTCCTCTCCGGGGGGCAGCACGCGATCTCCCACCGGGGCCCGCCATCCTTCGGCATCCCCCGGGCGTACGAACCACAGCCAGGAGGCGAGCCCCGGCTTCGACCCATCACCCGGGACGCCCAGCACGGCCCCGGACCGCGGCGGGCAGTGGGCCTGGAGCCGTGCCAAGGTCATGGCGGCGACCCGCGTTGTCACCTCGACCGCGTCCCAGTACCGACCGGGAAGCAGCGGCCGAGCGCCCTGCCGGTCGGTGGGGACCCAATCTGGAACTTCGTGCATGGCAACTCACTTCGTGCGAGGTATCGATGACGACGCCTCATACACTGGACCGGTTAACCGGTCCAGTCAAGAGTTGCGTGACACTACGACCCCATCGGGTAGCTGTCCGTGAATTCCCACGTGGCCCCGGGGGTGACGCCCTCCTCGCACACCAGGGGCCGTCCGTCCGCGTCCACGGCGTGGTGCAGAACGACGGCGACAGCCGCCGGCGTCGAGAGACCGAGTACCTCCGCTTCCTCGGAGGTCGCGAGCCGCACCGTGCAGACGTCCGTGCCGCGCACAGGAGACCGGCCCGTGGTACGGGCCACGTACGCCGTGGTCCCCTCCGCCAGCGGCGCTTCGCCCGCCAGGCGCGAGCACGCCTTGGCGATGTCCGGCGGGAACCAGGCGATCACCAGGGTCAACGGCGAGCCGTCGTCCAGCAGAACGAGCCGGTCGCGCCGCAACGCGACGTCGCCCGAGCGCAGTTCCAGCGCCTCGGCGACATGCTCGGGCGGCTGTGCCATCGTGGGCCGGCCGAGCCGCCTGAACGGGTGGGCGCCCAAGGCTCGGGCGCTGCGGCCACGGCGGCCGGCCGGTCGCGCGACCGGCACCTCCACCACGGTGAAGCCCGAGCCCTGCCGGGCCACCACGACGCCGTCCGCGCGCAGGACGTCCATGGCCTTGACCACGGTCGCGCGCGAGACGCCCCACTGCTCGCAGAGATCACGGCCGGATGGCAGCAACTGGCCAGGGGCGAACTCGCCGTTCGTGATCCGCTCTCGCAAACTGTCCGCGATCTGCTCATACTTCAGCTTCGCCATGGCTCTCTTCCCAGGTGGTCAGGTTAACCGGTCACGTTACCGTTTCGGCCCTGTCGACCGCCCTGGCGGGCGGACAGAATGCGTCGCATGGAGATCGCGCCCGAAATCCTGGCCTTCTACACCGAGAAGATCACCGAAGCCGACCGGCTGACGGCCTCCGCCGACGGGCAGTTGGAGCTGATCCGGACCCAGGAGCTGCTGCGGCGGCGCCTGCCCGCTCCGCCCGCCGCTGTTCTGGACGTTGGTGGCGGGCCGGGAACGCACGCCCGGTGGCTGATCGAGGACGGCTACGGCGTGCACCTGGTCGACCCGGTCCCCCGGCATGTCGAACAGGCCCGGCAGGTACCCGGCTGCACGGCCGCCTTGGGGGACGCGCGCCAACTCGCCGCCGCCGACGCCTCCTTCGACGTGGTCCTGCTCCTGGGCCCGCTCTACCACCTCGACGCGGAGGGCCGCCGCCGGGCCCTGGGCGAAGCGTTCCGCGTGCTGCGCCCCGGCGGCCTTCTCGCCGCCGCGGCGATCAACCGGTACGCGAGCCTGTTCGAGCACACCGCGCTCGCGCACCTGCACCGCGAGGACGTCCGCGAGAGCATCGGCGCGATCCTGGAGTCCGGCGTTCACGACGGGAAGAAGTCCTTCACCACGGCCTACTTCCACACCGGCGAGCAGCTACGCGAGGAGGTCACCACCGCCCACTTCGAGAACGTCGAGGTCACCGGCGTCGAGGGCCCGGCCTGGAGCCTGCTCCGCGCGACCGAACGCCTCAACAGCCAATCCCTGACCGGCACTCCCCTCTTCGCCTCGGCCCTGGCCGCGGCCCGCATGGCCGAGTCCTTCCCCGACCTGCTGGCCGCCGGCTCCCACCTCCTCACGACGGCCCAACGCCCGGACGCGGGGCAGACATCTGCGCGCGCGCTCGGGGGGCCGCCCTGCCAGGCAGCATCCCCGCACGCGCGGGAGGCCGCCCCAGGGGCTGCCCCCGGCCAGTCGGGTGTGGGGAACGCCCCGGCAAGCGCGGGGAGCAGCCCGCATGCACCCGACCAGAACACCCACGCCGGGGAATAACCCCGCACGTGTGGGGAGCAAGGCTGCTGACCGGGGAGCGGGTCTTCGAACAGGGCATGACCCCGCACGCGCGGGGGTCATCGCGCGCACGGCTCACGGCGGCCCGCCGCCGGAGGTCATCCCCGCGCGTGCGGGGAGCAACGACTCGGCGGGCGCCGGTGCGTGGCGGCAGCCGCGTTTCACTCGTCGGCGGCGGTTGCGCGGACGCACGCCGGGCAGATCCACGCCGCGCGCAGCACCCGGCGGGGGCGTGTGCCCGGGTGCCGTGCGCATGTCGGCCGTTCGGGGGCCGCGTCGAGCAGTGGTCTGTGGAACATGTCCTCGATGCGCGGCGGCTGTTCGGGGTCGACCGGGTTAGTGGCCATCCTGCTGATCGTCCTGCTCCGGGGGCTCCTGTTGAGGCGGCTCGGCCGGGGTGATGATCTCCTGCCCGGCCACGTCGTAGCCGTTGACCTCCTCGTGTTCTCCGCCTGCCATGGTTCCTGCTCCTTCCTTGCCCGGGTAGTGGTCGTGGGGCGCGAGCGGGGGCGCGCGGCGGGGACTCACGCGCGGCCCGGGCCCCTGTACTCCGCGAGGATCGCCGCCCGCAACGGGCCCGGCTCGGCCAGGCGCGGGCCGTTAGGGGGCGCGAGCCAGCGGATGGCCGCCCCCGCCGTCCAGGCCCCGGCGTCGAACCGCGCGGGCGGCACCGGGATGAGGCCGTAGTTCAGGACGTGCGCGCCGATCGCCTCCCAGCCGTCCGCCGCGCCGATGGGCACCAGCCAGGTATACGTGTCCGCCATCTGATCCTCGATGACCGGCCCCCGCACCCGCCGCAGGCCGGCGAGAACCGGCTGCCCGACGAACCCCGGCAGCCGGACGGCGTCCCACCACCGATGGCAGGGCAGCATCCGCACCCCCTGATCCGCCGTCGGCAACCACGCGGGCAGCGCACCGCTCGTCATCCGCTCGCCTCCTCGGCCGGCCCGAAATCTCCGCTTCAGGACGGTAGGGAGCCGACGCCCCGGCCAGCCAGCGATGTGCAGCGTTGTGCGAATGAATCCTTCACGCCCGGCGCACGCCCGATGCGCCCTTGACCAGGTCACAGCCCTGCCAGAAGAGTTCCGCACAGACGCGCACACCACGGACCGAGGAGGACGACGTGCCCCTGGTATTCGTCGGGATCGACCCCGAGAGCGAGCAGGCCGACAGTCCGACCGCCTGGGTGGACACCGACCGCGGGGAGTTACTGCTCCAGGGGTGGACGGCCACCCCGGAGGAGGCGGACCGCTGCTACGCCGAAGGAGGCACCGCCCCCGGCCACGCCCACGGCGTTCCCGGCCACGAGACGATCATCAGGGTCCCCGCCCGCATGGCCCCGGTCATCAGGAAGGCGCTCGATGCCCTCGCCCAGCCCGCCCCTTCCCCCGATCTCTGACCTGTTCGCCGCCGCCGAACGGACGGCCGTGCACCTGGAGGCGCGCGACGTCTACGCGGTCGCCCCGGAGAGCGAGGAGATGGCGACGTGGCGGGCGACCGGCCGCCGGTCCGCCCCGGACTCGCCCTACTGGCGCGACTGGGTGGGCCTCGTGCGCCGAACGGTCGCCCGCGGCGTGACCGTGCGCCGGGCCCGGATCGTTTCCGAGCCGGTCAGCGAGTACGTCCGGTTCGAGCACGCCGGCACTCCGGCGAACCTCGCCGCCGGCGAGGACGTGCGCTGGCTGCCCCGGGACCACGCCGCGGACCTGGCGCTTCCCGACGCGGACTTCTGGCTGTTCGACGAACGCCTGGTGCGCTTCGGGTACTTCGACGGCGACGGGCACCTCACCGGCCACGACGTCACCGACGACCCCGCGGTCGCGGCGCTCTGCGCGCAGGCCTTCGAGGCCGTGTGGTCCCGCGCCACCCCGCACGAGAAGTACGAGATCTGAACCGGCCGGTCGGCGCGATGCCCACGTCACCCTCGTCAGCAGCCCAGGCCGCCCGCGCCGAAGTCGGGCGCCGTCTGAGGGAGTTGCGCCTCGACGCGGGGCTGACGGTCGTCGGGCTGGCAGGCCATTGCGGCTGGCACCACGCGAAGACCTCCCGCGTCGAGAACGCCCGCAGCACCCCCTCCGCGGCGGACATCCGGCTGTGGTGCCGCGCCTGCGGCGCCGAGGACCAGGCGGAGGACCTCGTCGCCGCCTCCCGCAACGCCCAGTCCCTGTACACCGAGTGGCGACGCACGATGCGGGGCGGCCTGCGCCGCCTTCAGGAGAGCCACAACGACCTGTTCGCCAGCACGACGACCTTCCGGATCTACTCCTCGCGCATCGTCCCGGGCCTGGTGCAGACCGAGGGCTACGCCGCCGCGCTCCTGGCCGGCGTCGCCCGCTTCCACGGCGCCCCCGACGACGCTGGGCCCGCCGCCCGCGCCCGGGTGGAGCGCTCCCTCGTGATCCACCGCCCCGGCCGCCGGGTCACTCTCCTCATCGAGGAGCCCGTGCTGCACTACCGCCTCGGCGACGCGGACGCGATGGCGGCTCAGCTCGGCCGCCTCCTCACCGCGGGCGCGCTCCCGGCGGTCTCCCTCGGCATCATCCCGACCGGCCTGCCCGCCAGGCCGATCCGGCCGCTGGAGGCTTTCCACGTCTACGACGACCGCCTCGCGGCCGTCGAACTGCTCACGGCCCGGGTGACGGTCACGCAGCCTTCCGAAGTCGACCTCTACGTCAGGGCCTTCGCCGAACTCCGCGCGCTCGCCGTGTACGGAGCGGACGCCCGAGCCCTGATCGTCAAGGCACTGGACGCTCTCCGCTGAGGGCTAGCCGCCCGCGCCTTGGCCAACGCCGCACGCGCACGGCAATCGACCCCGGCCGGGGCGCCGGAACGGGGCGGGGCACGGCCCCGCGCGGGCGGGGAGCGGAGTGCCTGAGCTACGGGTTCAGGCGGGGTGGTGCGGAGTTTGCTTACTGCCCTGAGGGCGCCTGGTGCGCGAGTGGCCAGCCTAGCCGCGGCGGGGGCCGGGACCCCTCCCCGGGAGGGGTGGGAGGGTGAGGGGGTGGAAAACGAGGAGGGACACATGGTCACGCCGCCGTCCGGTTATCCGCCGCCGTACCCCTCCTACTACGGGCCACCGCCCCGGCGGGTGAATGGGATGGCGGTGGCCGCGCTCGTGCTGGGGATCGTGTGGGTGTACTGGATCGGCAGCATCCTCGCGCTGATCTTCGGGTACATCGCGCGCCGGCAGATCAGGGAGCGGTACGAGAGCGGGGACGGGATGGCCGTGGCGGGGATCGTGCTGGGGTGGGTCGGGGTGGGGGTGCTGGCGCTCGTGGTCGTGGGGGTCGGTCTCGCGGGGGGTTCGTCGGGCTGACGGCGCCCAGCGGGCCGTCAGGTGGCGTACTGGGCGGCGAACTCCGGGGTCGGCTCGGTCGGGGTGATGACGTCGATCAGCACGCCGTCCGGGTCGGCCACGATGAAGTGCCGCTGCCCGAAGTCCTCGGTGCGCAGGGGGAGTTCGGGGGTGAGGCCGGCGCGGGTGACGAGGCGGTCCCACTCGGCGTCCACGTCCGTGACCTCCAGGTTCAGCAGCAGTCCGCGCACGGGGGCGCGGTAGGCGGCGGGGAGGGTCGGGTGGGTGTGGTCGAGGAGGGCCAGCTCGTAGTCGGGCGGGCCGGGGCGGCGGAGGCTGACGTACCAGTCGGCCTCGAAGGTCACCTCGAAGCCGAGCAGGCCGGTGTAGAAGTCCCGCGACGCGGCGAGACGGCGGGAGCAGATCACGGGATAGAAGCTGGTCAGCACGGCGGGAACCTTTCGCGTACCGTCGGTATGTGAACTCACGCGAGGCAGGCTATTCGCGTACCATCGGTATGTCAACGCGAGTGGGGAGCGGCGGGATGACGCAGGGCGTGCGGGCGCGGCAGCGCGCGGCGACGCGGCAGGCGCTGGTGCGGGAGGCGCGGCGGCTGTTCGCGGAGCGCGGCTACGCGGCGGTGGGGCTGCCGGAGATCGTGGGCGCGGCCGGGGTCACCAAGGGCGCGCTCTACCACCACTTCGAGGGGAAGGCGGAGCTGTTCCGGGCCGTGCTGGAGGAGGTGCAGCGGGAGATCGGGGACCGGGTGGCCGCGGCGGCGGGGCGGCGCGCGGAGGGCTGGGACCAACTGCTCGCCGGATGCCGGGAGTTCCTGGTGGCGGCGACCGCGCCCGGGGTGCAGCGGATCATGCTCGTGGATGGCCCGGCCGTGCTGGGCTGGCACGCCTGGCGGGCCCTGGACGAGGCGCACTCGGCGCGCCATCTGGCGGACGCGCTGGGCGCGTTGGTGGCCGGGGGCGTGATCGTGGAGCAGCCGGTGGAGCCGCTGACCCGGCTGCTGTCCGGGGCGATGAACGAGGCCGCGCTGTGGCTGGCGAACGGGAAGGAGGGGGCCGCGCCACTGGAGGAGACGTGGGGTGTGCTGGCGCGGCTGCTGGAGTCGCTGCGGGCGCGGTGACGACGCCGGGGACGGGTGCGCGACGCCGGGCGCGAGGCCGGAGGCGGACGCGGGACCCGGCGCGCGGGACGGACGCGGAACGCGACGCCCTGGGCGAGGGGGCTCAGGCGGCCGGAGCCGTCAGCAGGCCGCCCGGGCCGAACGCCAGGGCGGCGAAGCGTTCGCCGACGCGGCGGTGGGCGGCGGTGTTGAGGTGGAGGCCGTCCGGAAGCGGGAGGTCGGCGAAGTCGGCCTCGCCGTACAGCTCTCGGCCGTCGAGGTAACCCAAGTGCGGGTCGCCGGCCGCCCGTTCCCGCACGATGCGGGACAGCTCCTCGCGCACGACGGTCAACGTCAGCTTCCCGGCGGCGACTTCGGCCGGGTCGCCGGTGGCCCGGTATCCCAGCCGTCCCTCCGCCAGCGCCGCGAGGTCGAAGGCGGCCGGGCCCGGGGTCTCCTCGTGCAGCGGGCAGTACAGCGCGGAGACGACGAGCAGCGGCGCGTCCGGGTGCCCCTCGCGGATGGTGTCGAGGAAGCCGTGCACGGCCGGGCCGAAGGCGCGCAGGCGCATCAGTCCGGCGCGCACCCGCGAATGATGGACGCGATGACGTCGTCGAGTCCGCGCCGGTCCGGCCCGGGCAGCGGGGCGCCGCTCACCGCCAGGCCGACGTACCCGTGCAGGGGCGCGAACACGGTCAGCGCGATACGGTCCAGCGGCCCCTCGCGCACCTCACCTTGGCGCTGCCCGGTGCTGACCAGTTCCAGGCTCTGCTCGACCCACCGGTGCGCGGCCACTTCCAGCGCCTCCGATGCCTCCGGGCTGTGCTTGGCCGAGAACATCAGGTCGAGCAGCGCGGCGTTCGCCAGGGAGAAGCCCACGTAGGCCCGGGCCATGGCGTTCAGGCGCTCGCCGAATGTCCGGCCCGCGCCGTCCTGGGAGGCCGCGATGGTCTCAAGAAGCCGCTCGAAGCCCTCCAGGGCCAGCGCGTCCAGCAGCGCCTGCTTGGACTTGAAGTGGCGGCTGGGCGCTCCGGGGCTCACGCCGAGATCGCGGGCCAGTTCCCGGAGTGACAGTGCGCCCGACCCTCGTTCACGCAGCGTTTGCTCCGCCCGTTCCAGCAGGGCGGCGCGGAGGTCTCCGTGGTGGTAGGGGCGCTTCTTCATGTCCACAGCCTAGTCCGAGCACCGCATACATTGTCATCATTGCATACATTGTGATCGTCGCATACATTGAGTCGAGGCACCCGTCGGCCCCCTCGCAGCGCCGACGGCTCACGCACAGGACTCCAGGAGGAGCGCATGCCGCGCAAGACCATCGACATCACCGTGCCCGATCTGACCGGGCGGCGCGCACTCGTCACCGGAGCCAGCGACGGCATCGGCCTCGGGCTCGCGACAAGGCTCGCCGCAGCCGGGGCCGAGGTGCTCCTGCCCGTGCGGAATCCGCGCAAGGGCGAAGCGGCGGCCTCCAGGATCTCGCAGGCGGTTCCCGGAGCCGACGTGTCGCTCCGCGCCCTCGACCTGTCGTCCCTCGCCTCCGTCGCAGCCCTCGGCGACGCTCTGCGCGAGGAAGGCCGCCCGATCCACATCCTCGTCAACAACGCCGGGGTGATGACCCCGCCCCACCGTCAGACGACCGCCGACGGCTTCGAGCTTCAGTTCGGCACCAACCACCTCGGCCACTTCGCCCTGGTGGCCCACCTGCTTCCCCTGCTGCGCGCCGGCCGGGCCCGCGTGACCTCGCAGATCAGCATCGCGGCGAACCGGGGTGCCATCAACTGGCAGGACCTCAACTGGGAACGCTCCTACGACGGCATGAAGGCGTACAGCCAGTCGAAGATCGCCTTCGGGCTCTTCGGCCTCGAACTCGACCGGCTCAGCCAGGCGCACGGCTGGGGCATCACGAGCAACCTCTCCCACCCCGGGGTCGCCCCGACCAGCCTGCTCGCCGCCCGCCCCGAGGTCGGCCGCGACACGGAGACCGGAAGCAGGAGGCTCATCAGCGCCCTGTCCGCCCGCGGCATCCTCCTCGGGACCGTCGAGACCGCGAAGCTCCCCGCCCTCTACGCCGCGACGGCCCCCGAAGCCCGGCCCGGCGGCTTCTACGGGCCGAGCGGACTCGGACACCTCGGAGGCCCGCCCGCCGAACAGAAGCTCTACTCCCGCCTGCGCGGCACCGAGGACGCCCAACGCGTCTGGCGGACCTCCGAAGAACTGACGAAGGTGTCCTTCCCCGGCAACTGAGCGCCAACGGCCGGACGGACGATCCCCGGGGGGCCGTTTCTCAGGTGACTCACAGACGGCTCTCAGGAAAGCGAAAAGAAGGGCTCGGAGGGTGGGCCCATGACGACCACCGCATCGAGAACCCCCGCCGGACGGGCGACGCCCCCCTCACCGGAAACGCCCGCCACGCCCGCCACGCGGACGGCGCGGACCGCCCCCCTGCACCGCGCCGACGGAACCGCCCCGCGCGTCCTCGTCGTGGACGACGAGACCTCCCTGGCCGACCTGCTGACCATGGCCCTGCGCTACGAGGGCTGGGAGGTGCGAGCCACCGGGGACGGCGCGGGGGCGCTGCGCGCGGCGCGGGCGTTCCGGCCGGACGCGGTGGTCCTGGACGTGATGCTGCCCGACCTCGACGGCCTGACGGTGCTGCACCGGCTGCGGGCCGAACGCCCCGAGACGCCCGTGCTGTTCCTCACCGCGCGGGACGCCGTGGAGGACCGCATCGCGGGGCTGACGGCGGGCGGGGACGACTACGTGACCAAGCCGTTCAGCCTGGAGGAGGTCGTCGCCCGGCTGCGCGGCCTGCTGCGCCGCTCCGGCGCGGCCTCGTCCCGGCCCGATTCGCTGCTGGTCGTCGGCGACCTGACGCTGGACGAGGACAGCCACGAGGTGCACCGCGCGGGCGAGCCGATACGGCTGACGGCCACCGAGTTCGAGCTGCTGCGCTACCTGATGCGCAACCCGCGCCGCGTGCTGAGCAAGGCGCAGATCCTGGACCGGGTGTGGTCCTACGACTTCGGCGGCCAGGCCAACGTCGTGGAGCTGTACATCTCCTACCTGCGGCGGAAGATCGACGCGGGGCACGAGCCGATGATCCACACGCGGCGCGGCGCGGGTTACGTCCTCAAGCCGGCCGCGTGAGGACGGGGCCGTGAGGAGGTGGTGGGCCGCCCGCCCCCTGCGCACCCGGCTCACGGCCTCGGCCATCGCGCTGCTCGCCCTCGTCCTGGCCCTGATCGCCGTCGCCTGCACGGTGACGATCCGGGCCTTCCTGATGGGCCAGCTCGACCAGCGGGTCGCCGAGGCCGGGCGCCGGGCCGGGCCCGACGTCGTCTACTTCGTCTCGCCCCTGCCCGCGCCGGGCGGCGAGCCGGAGGGCCTGGAGTTCCTGCGCGGGCCCGGCGTGGACCCGCGCGCCCTGGGCGTGCGGCTGCACCCGGACGGCCGGACCGACGCGGGCGTGCTCGCGGACGCCGCCCTGCGCGGCCTGACCGACGCGCAGACGCGGGCCGTTTCCGACGTGCCCGTGGACGGCGCGGCGCACACCCGGGCCGTGCCGGGCCTGGGCGACTACCGGCTGATCGCCGTACGGACCGGGACGCCGGGCGAGACGGTGGTCACCGGGGTGCCGATGGACACGCTCCAGGACACCGTGAGCCGGGTCGTCGTCATCGAGGTGGTGCTCTCGGCCGCGGGGCTGATCGCCGCGGGCACGGCGTTCGTTCCGCTGGTGCGGCTCTCGCTCGGCCCGCTGCGGCGGATCGCCGGGACGGCCCTGCGCGTCTCCGGCCAGACGCTGCACCAGGGCGAGGTCGGCTCGCTGGAGCGCGTTCCGGCCGCCGACACCGACCCGCGCACCGAGGTCGGCCAGGTCGGCGCCTCCCTCAACCGCCTGCTCGGCCACGTGTCCGCCGCCCTCGCCGCCCGGCAGGCCAGCGAGACGCGGGTGCGGCGGTTCGTGGCGGACGCCAGCCACGAGCTGCGCACGCCGCTGGCCTCCATCCGCGGCTACGCCGAGCTGACCCGGCGCGGGCGCGAGGAGATCCCGCCGGACGCGGCGCACGCGCTGCGGCGCGTGGAGGCGGAGGCCACGCGGATGACCGCGCTGGTGGAGGATCTGCTGCTGCTCGCCCGGCTGGACGCGGGCCGCCCGCTGGACCCGGCCCGCGTGGACCTCTCGCCGCTGGTCATCGACGCGGTCGGGGACGCGCGGGCCGCGGGCCCCGGCCACCACTGGCGCCTGGACCTGCCCGACGACCCGGTGCCGGTGCGCGCCGACCCGGCCCGCCTGCACCAGGTCCTGGTCAACCTGCTGGCGAACGCCCGCACCCACACGCCGCCGGGCACGGTGGTCACGGCCGCCGTGCGGCGCGCCGGGCCGGAGGCCGTGATCCGCGTGACGGACAACGGCCCCGGCATACCGCCGCGCGTGCTGCCCACGGTCTTCGAACGGTTCGCGCGCGGCGACGGCTCCCGCTCGCGGGCGGCCGGCAGCACGGGCCTCGGCCTGGCCATCGTGGAGGCCGTGGTCGCGGCCCACGGCGGAACGGTCGCGGTCGGCAGCGTCCCCGGCCGGACGGTCTTCACGGTCACCTGGCCGATAGCCGAGGAGCCAACGACCGGGCCGGACACGGACGTCGACCCGCAGGCCGGCAGACGAACGGCCGCCCGCGCCACGGACGTTGAGCCAACGGCCGGGGCCGGGCCGCGCTCACAGCCCTCGCACAGCCGGGCCACACGGGCGTGACAGGCGGCGCCGCGAGGGTCACCCGGCATGGAGACTCTGACCCCTCGCACGCCGCACGGGCCGCGCACGCCGCGCGCGCCCGGCGCGCAGCCGGACGCGCTGCCCGCGCGCACGCCGGTGGCCGCCGCGCGCGGCCGTCCCGTCCTGGACGTGGTGATCCCGGTCTACAACGAGGAGCGCGACCTGGAGCCCTGCGTGCGCCGACTCCACGCCCACCTCAGCGCCGGGTTCCCCTACCCCTTCCGGGTGACGATCGCGGACAACGCCAGCCGCGACGCCACGGCCGAGGTGGCCGCCGCGCTCCAGGCCGAACTGCCCGAGGTGACGGCCGTTCACCTGCCCGAGAAGGGGCGCGGCCGGGCCCTGCGGCACACCTGGGCCGCCTCCCCGGCGCCCGTGCTGGCGTACATGGACGTGGACCTGTCCACGGACCTGGCCGCGCTGCTGCCGCTGGTGGCGCCGCTGATCTCCGGGCACTCGGACCTGGCCATCGGCACCCGCCTCTCCCCCGGCTCCCGGGTGGTGCGCGGCCCGAAGCGCGAGGTGATCTCGCGCGCCTACAACCTCCTGCTGCGCACCACGCTCGCCACCCGCTTCTCCGACGCGCAGTGCGGCTTCAAGGCGATCCGCAAGGACGTCGCCGAGCGGCTGCTGCCGATGACGCAGGACACCGGCTGGTTCTTCGACACGGAGATGCTGGTGGTCGCGGAGCGGGCCGGGCTGCGCATCCACGAGGTGCCGGTGGACTGGGTGGACGACCCGGACAGCCGGGTGGACATCCTGGCCACGGCGCTGGCCGACCTGCGCGGCATCGCCCGGCTCGGCCGGGCCCTGGCGCGCGGCCGGGTGCCGCTCGCGGCGCTGCGCCGCGACGGGGACCGGGCGGCCGGACCTGCCGGGGTGCCGCCGGGGCTCGGGGCGCAGCTCGCGCGGTTCTGCGCGGTCGGCGCGCTGAGCACGGTCGCGTACCTGCTGCTGTACGTGGCACTGCGCGGCCCGGCCGGGCCGCAGGCGGCGAACGCCCTGGCGCTGCTGTGCACGGCGCTGGGGAACACGGCCGCCAACCGGCGGCTGACGTTCGGCGTGCGGGGGCGGGCCGGAGCGGCGCGGCACCAGGCGCAGGGGCTGGCGGTCTTCCTGCTGGGCCTGGCCCTGACCAGCGGCGCGCTCGCGGCGCTCCACGCGCTGGACGCGACGCCGGGGCGGGCCGTGGAGCTGACCGCCCTCATCGCGGCGAACCTCGCGGCGACGCTGGCCCGCTTCCTGCTCTTCCGGGCGTGGGTCTTCCGCCGCGCTCCCGCACCGCAGGGGTCAACGCCCGTCGCGGGCACGGCCGTTGAGCGATCGCCGGCCACCGCGGACGTTCACCCGGACCCGGCCACGGCGGACGTTCCGCCGCGACCCCGGACCCCTGACCCGACCGATCCCGTCACCGACCCGAGGAATCCCCGACCATGAGCGCCATCCCCGTTCCCGCCGCCGCGAACGCGGCAGCGCGCGACGACGCCGCGCCACTGCGCCGCCTGTGGCGCGGGCGTCCCGAGGATCCCGCGTGGGTCCGCCCGGCCCTGGTGGGCCTGCTGGTCCTGACCGCGCTGCTGTACGTGGTCAACCTCGGCGCGGCCGGCTGGGGCAACGCCTACTACTCCGCCGCCGTGCAGGCCGCGACGGAGAGCTGGAAGGCGTTCCTCTTCGGCTCCTCCGACGCGGCCAACTCCATCACCGTGGACAAGACGCCCGCCTCCCTGTGGGTGATGGCGCTCTCCGCGCGCCTCTTCGGGCTCAACACCTGGAGCCTGCTGGTCCCCCAGGCCCTGATGGGCGCGGCGACGGCCGGGCTGCTGTACGCCTCGGTGCGCCGCCTGCCCTTCGGGGGGCCGGGCGGGGACGCCCCCGCCGGACTCGGGCCGGCGGCCGGGCTGCTGGCCGCCGCCGCGTTCGCGCTGACGCCCGTGACGGCACTGATGTTCCGCTACAACAACCCCGACGCGCTGCTGGTACTGCTGATGGTGCTCGCCGCCTGGGCCGTGCTGCGCGCCGTGGAGGACGGGCGCGGCCGGTGGCTGGTGCTGGCGGGGGCCTGCGTGGGGTTCGGGTTCCTGACGAAGATGCTCCAGGCGTTCCTGGTGCTGCCGGCGCTGGCCGTGGTCTTCCTGCTGTGCGGGCCGGGCGGGTTGCTGCGCCGCACCGGGCAGCTCCTGCTGGGCGGCCTGGCGTTGCTGGTCTCCGCCGGGTGGTGGGTGGCCCTGGTCGAGCTGTGGCCGGAGAACTCCCGTCCCTACATCGGGGGCTCGCAGGAGAACAGCGTGCTGGAGCTGACCTTCGGCTACAACGGCCTGGGCCGGCTCAACGGCGAGGAGCCCGGAAGCGTGGGCGGCGGAGGCAGCGGGGGCGGCGGGGGCGGCGGGGGCGACGGCGGAGGGATGATCGTCGTCGGCCCGGGCGGGGAGATCACCTCCTCGGGCGGCTGGGGGGCGACCGGCATCGGCCGCCTCTTCGACGCCTCCTCGGGCGGGCAGGCCGCCTGGCTGCTGCCGGCCGCGCTGCTGCTGCTCACCGCCGGGCTGTGGCTGACGCTGCGCGCCCCGCGCACTTCGCCGCTGCGCGCCGGGTTCGTGCTCTGGGGCGGCTGGCTGCTGACCCACTGGCTGGTGTTCAGCTACATGCGCGGCATCTACCACGAGTACTACACCGTCGCGCTGGTGCCGGGGGTCGCCGCGGTGGTGGCCATGGGCTGCGCGGTGCTGTGGCGGCGGCGCGCGCACCCGGCCGCCGCCCTGACCCTGGCCGCCGCGACCGCGCTGACCGCGTGGTGGGCGTTCGTGCTGCTCAACCGCTCGCCGGACTGGGCCCCTTGGCTGCGGTACGCCGTGGCGGCGGCGGGCGCGGCGGCCGTCCTCGGTCTGCTGCTGCCACTGCTGCCCCGGGTCGCCGGGGCCCGGTGGGCCGGGCGGCTGGCGGCCGGGACGGCGGGGGCGGCCCTGCTCGCGGGGCTGGCCGGGCCCGCGGCCTTCGCCGCCGAGGCGGTGGCCAACCCGGACCAGGGCTCGATCCCGGTCGCCGGTCCCCCGGCGGCGGGCGCACTGGGCGGCCCAGGCCTGATGGAACGCCTGGGGCCGGGCGCCGCGCCGGGGGGACCGGGCGGGCCGCGGCCGGGCGGCAAGGACGGGGGCGCGCCGGGCGGCGCGCCCACCCCGGGCGGCGGGCCCGCGATGTACGGGGGCAACCAGCGGGTCGGGGGCGGCGCGGGCGGCGGGCTGCTGGACGCCAGCCGCCCGAGCGAGGAACTGGCCGCGCTGCTGGAGGAGGACGCCGACGCCTACACGTGGGTGGCTGCCTCGGTGGGCTCGCAGGTGGCCTCCGGCTACCAACTGGCCACGCGGGAGCCGGTGATGCCCATCGGCGGCTTCAACGGCACCGATCCCTCGCCGACGTTCGAGCGGTTCCGGGAGCTGGTGCGGGCCGGGGAGATCCACTGGTTCGTGGACTCGGGCGGCGGGCCCGGGTCCCTGGTGGCGGTCCCGGTCGGGGGCGGGGCCGAGGCCGCGACGCCGGTACTGATGGGGCCGAGCGCGGGTGACCCCGACTCGCCCGGGGAGCGGATCAGTTCGTGGGTGCGGGAGACGTTCACCCCGGTCACGGTGGACGGGATCACGCTCTACGACCTGACCAACCCCCTGTCCTGAGGAGCCCGTTCGTCCTCCCCCGGCCGACGGGGGGCGGGGGAGGGCGAACGCCCGTGGCCGAGGCGGCCGTTGCCTCGGGCGTTACGGGGTCAGGGCCGCGCGGGCGGCGACCTCCAGGGCGGCGTCCACGGCCTGCGGCTTGGGCGGCTCGGCCGGGGAGAAGGAGGCGAGCAGGGCGCGCACCGCCTCGGCGTCCACCGTGCGGGCCTGGGCCCGGTCCAGGAACGCGGCGAGCGCGCCGTCCACGTTCTCGCCCTCGTCGGCCGCCTCCCACAGCTGCTCGGTCAGCGCGCCGTCGCCGCTGACCCAGCCCGCGGACAGCTCGAGCCCGTCGTCCACCAGGTCCTCGGGGTAGGGGGCGCGGCCCCAGGAGCCGTCCTGCCACCAGTAGACGAAGCCCAGCGTCAGGCCGTTCTGCTCCTCGCGCAGCTCCTCCCAGGGCAGCCAGCGCGGGCCGCCGGCCAGGAAGTCGACGGGCGTGCGGCGCAGATGGCCGTGGCTGCCGTCGGCGTCGTGCCCGCGGAACACGGCCCGGGCGTCGCCTCCCTGAGGGAGCGTCAGCCGCCACCAGTAGCTGCCGCCCGCGTGGTCGCAGCGCAACTCGCCGTCCCCCAGCAGCTGATACTCGTCGCCGTCGATGCCGACGGCCGCCAGCATCGCCAGCGTCGCGGCCCGGGCCCACAGGCGCCGTGGATGATCGAGATCCGCGGGCACGCTCGGCCGGTGCGCCATGCCGCTTCCCCCCGTTGGACGTTGATACGAAACGGCGGAACCCTAACAGCCCCCGGGCGGCCCCGTCCGCCACTTCGCCCCGGAGCGGGGGTCAGAAGCCGTACGCGTCGGCGATCAGGTCGTAGCTGCGGTGGCGGATCTCCGGGGTGTGGACGTTGGCGGTGATCATCAGCTCGTCGGTGCCGGTGCGGGTGGCCAGGGCGTTCAGGCCCTCGCGGACCTGGTCGGGGGTGCCGTGGACGACGTTGGCCATCCACTCGTCCACGAAGGCCGTCTCCTGCGGGGAAAAGGGGTAGGCCGCCGCCTCTTCCGGGGAGGGGACCAGGCCGGGCCTGCCGGTGCGCAGGCGGAGCATGGCCAGGGCGCCGGTGAGGACCTGGCGGCGGGCCTCGGCCGGGTCCTCGGCGGCCAGCGCGGAGACGCCGATGAGGGCGTAGGGCTCGTCCAGGACCGCGGAGGGGCGGAAGGCGCGGCGGTAGAGATCCAGTGCGGGAAGGGTGTTCGCGGCGGAGAAGTGGTGGGCGAAGGCGAACGGCAGCCCCAGGCGCCCGGCAAGTTCCGCGCTGAACCCGGATGAGCCCAGCAGCCACACCGGCGGGCGGGCGCCGGGGCCCTGGACCGGGCCCGGCACGGCGTGGATGCGGGCGTAGGGGTGGTCCTCGGGGAAGTCGTCGTCCAGGAAGCGGACCAGGTCGCCGAGCTGCCGGGGGAAGCCCTCGGCGCCGTCCTCGGCGGTCTCGCCGTCCGGGAGGTGCCCGCCGGGGCCGCGGCGCAGGGCGGCGGCCGTGGCGCTGTTGGTGCCGGGGGCGCGGCCCAGGCCCAGGTCGACGCGGCCGGGGGCGAGGGCCTCCAGGGTGCCGAACTGCTCGGCGATCACCAGGGGCGCGTGGTTGGGGAGCATCACGCCGCCGGAGCCGAGGCGGATGCGCTCGGTGTGGGCGGCGAGGTGGGCCAGGATGACGGCCGGCGAGGAGCTGGCGACGCCGGGCATCGAGTGGTGCTCGGCCACCCAGTACCGGTGGTAGCCGCGGCGCTCGGCCAGCCGGGCCAAGGCGGCGGAGGCGCGCAGGGCCTCGGCGGCGGTCCGGCCGCTGCCGACCGTGGCCAGGTCCAGGACGGACAGGGGCACGGGGGCCGTTCCGCGGGCCGTTCCCCGGATGTCCGGGGCGACGGCCCCGGGGGGCGGCCCGGCCGCCTCGTCCTGCCCCGTCGCCCCGGTCTGCCCGGCTCCGCCGGTCGCTTCCGCCACGGCCGTTCCGCCCTTCGCTCGTCGCCCGGCCGCGCTCCGCGTCGCCCGCGCCGGCCGGTGGGGCCGGAGGGGCGCGCGGTGGCGGCGTTCACGGTGATGGGCAACGAGGGCCGCGGCCGGTTTCATTCCGGCCGCGGCGGGCGCGGGGCGGCGCCGGACTCAGGGCAGGTAGCGCTCGGCCGCGGCCGGGCCCTCCTCCTCCAGCAGCTTCCTGGCCTTCTCCACGCGCTCGGGCGTGGGCTCGCGGCCACTGAGCCGCACCAGGTCCTCGGGGTCGAGGGGCCTCTCCGCGCCGGTGTGCAGCAGCCGGTCGGGCGTGGGCTGGTCGGCGGAGGGGTCGGTGGCCCGCCCCTGGCTCGACTCGCCCCGCTTCGGCCCCTTCTTCGGCGCTTCCGACGATTCCGATGATCCGGACATTACGGCACCTCCCTGCTGCCAGCGTAGGCGCTGCCCGCCGGGCCCGCACCCGCCGGGCCCGCCTCCCCCCGACGAGGCTCACAGCGCGGCGGTGAGCCCCTCGCGGCCCATGGCGTCCACGAAGGCCGCCCAGGAGCCGGGGGCGAACGCCAGGCGCGGCCCGGCCGGAGCTTTGGAGTCGCGGACGGCCAGGCGGTTCCGGGCCGGGGACATCACTTCGAGACAGGCCCCGTTCCCGCCCGAATGCGAGGACTTGGTCCAGGTGTCGCTGCTGCCCTGCTCAATCGCCATGATCTCTCCGGAAGGTGTCGGTCGGCTCGAATGCCCCGTGACCGTACTAGTCCGGATCGCCATATGATGTGCCGCTTCACTCGACCGGATGGACCCTGCGAGACCCCCCTCCCCACCGCGGCGACGGCGGTGTATTCTCCCCGGCTTTCGTCACCCCCCGGTCACTCCCCGATCACCCCGCGTGGTACTCGTCGGCGAGCTTCACGAGGAAGTGCCGCGACTGCTCGGGGCTGAGCGCCTGGGCCCGCAGGTGCTCGTACATGATGCTGTAGTGCTGCACGTCGTGCGGCTTCTCCAGGTACAGGTCGCTGGTGCCGCCCTCCAGGTAGATCACCGTGGAGTCGGACGCCTCGGGGAACTCCAGGATCGTGTACTGCCCGTTCACGCCGGGGTGCGCGCCGGCGGAGAAGGGCATCACCTGGAGCGTGACGTGCGGCAGGAGCGACCACTCCGCGAGCCGGTGCAGCTGCTCGATCATCGTGCGCGGCCCGCCGACCTCCCGGCGCAGCGCGGCCTCGTCGACGACCGCCCACAGCCGTAAGGCGTTCTCCTCGTCGTGCAGCCGCTGCTGGCGCCGCAGCCGCACCTGCACGCGGCTGTTGACCTCGTCCTGGGCGACCTCGGGCAGTGCCCCGGATATGACGGCGTTGGCGTAGCCGGGGGTCTGGAGCAGGCCCGGAACGACCAGCGGCTCGAAGACGCGCAGCGAGGACGCGTCCGTCTCCAGGCCGATGTAGACGCTGTAGGTGGGCGAGAGCTCGGCGAACGCGTGCCACCAGCCCTGCTGGCGCGACTCCCGCGCCATCTGCATCAGCGACTCGACGAGCCGGTGGTCCTCGACCTGGTAGACCGCGCACAGGTCCCGCACGTCGCGCGGACTGATGCTGCGCCGGCCGTTCTCCAGCCTGCTGATCTTGGACTGGGAGACCAGCAGCCGCTCGGCGACCTCCTCCGCGGTCATGCCCTGCTCCTCGCGCAGCCGCCTCAGCTCCTGGCCGAGCCGGCGCCGCCGGACCGTGGGATTGACGTTGCCCGCCACGGACGTGAGCACCTCCGTCGTTACGGCGTGGTTCCGGGCCCTCCCGGGGCGGGCGGCCGGACGGCAGGGCCCGGGACGGGACCGCTGCTGTCAGCAGAGTGCCACCCCGCGCGGCCTGCCCGCCGGGCATATCGGACGACGGATTTCGGACTGGCCGCGCGCCGGTGCGTGCGCCGGGCCGCGGCGAGCCTCGGCGCGCGCCGCTCGCGGGCCGCGCGCGCCGCCGCTCAACGACCGCGCGCGCCGTGTTCGCGCGCCGAGTTCGCGCCCCGGGTGCGGGCGCGGGCACGGGGTGTGGGAACGGCCACCGTCCGTGGCCGTCACCACACCCCGTGCCCACCCGCGGCTCCCGGTCAGGGTCGTCGGCGCGTGGCCGACGCGTGCCCTAGTGCGAGAGCGAGGGACGAACTGCGGCTCGCGTCACCCCTCTCCGCCGGCTCTGATCGCCGATCGACTGCGGCTGTCCGACCACAGCCATGGCCGGCGCCGGCGCCGGGGCGCGTCCCGCCTTGCGCGTGCCGTTGCCCTGCTGGGGGCGGCGCGCCGCGGCTGCCTGACCCGCCACGCCGTTCTGGACGTCCATCACGGCGTGCGCCACGAGGCCACCCATCGGGTCGTGCCTGATCAGGTCCCGGAGCCGGGAGCGGGACGACCGCCCCTCGTTCCCCGGGTAGAGATGCTTGCCCAGGCCCACGGCGTGGGCCAGTGCCGCCAGCGCCGCGGTCCGCGCGTCCGGTGGCGTACCGGTGCGGATCGCGGTGTCCAGCCGAGCCCGGATCTGCCGGCTGACCGCGGTGTCCGTCGCCTGGTACCGCGTCGTCGGCAGTACCCCGCACATCTGGTTCTCCACCGCGTGCACCATGCCGCAGCGTTCCAGATGCGAGAGATACGTCTGGCGCAGCCCGAGTCTGGGCCCGCCGATCCAGTGGACGGCCCGCACGGGACTGCCACGCCTGCGCAGCAGCTCCAGTGCGGAGTCCAGCGTCGGATCTCCGGTCGGCCGCGGCAGCACCACGGCTATTCGGTCCCCATCAGGGGCTATGCGACCCGCCAGAGCCAGCTCTACTAGCTGAGCCCCGGCAAGGCCGAGATCGAGCGACTGCGGCTGCGCAGTGGTACCCGTGGCCGGGTCCAGAGCGAGCAGCAGCAGCTCCTCCGGAATGGTTCTACGACTCCTGCCCATCCATGCCTCCCCGCGTGGATGAAAGACAGGGTGACGCCTCTCACATTGTTCTGTCGAGAGCACGTGGTTGATTTGGGCGGGAACCCGTAGATATGTCGTTGTCGTCCTTGAGGGCAGAGCGCAGGATTCCGCCACCACCGGCTTGTCGTACCGCGGTGCACAGGACCGGGCAGACTGGTAGAGCCAGCGGCGTTTTTGATCAAGGAGAGGGAGGATCGGTGGCGGGCGAGTCCCCGGACAGGTCGGATCGGGTACAGGGGCAGGAGTCACCGGGGAAGACGCCCGGGGACTCCGAAAGGTTTCCCGGGGAGGGGGATTCGGCGGATTCGGCAACGACCGGGCACGAGGGCCGTCCGGAACGGCCGGAGTTGTCCACGCGGCCCGGCTCCACCGGCGACTCCGCGACGACGTCGCTGCGCGTACCGCCGGACCCACCGGCACGGGCGTCCGGCGACGGCGGCACGACCTCGCTGCGCGTGCGCCCCGAGGGCACGGGCGACCGCGCGACCACGTCCCTCCGCGTCCCACCGGACGCGGACGCGTCCCGGGACGCGGAGGAGGCCCCGCCGGACGCCGCTGCCTCCGGCGGGGCACAGGACGCGCACGCCTCCGGCAACGACGCGGGCCTGCCCCGGACGCCGGACGACGGTCCCGAGGACCCGGCCGTCAACGCCCCCGGCGGCGCGACGGACGCGTCCGAAGGCCGGGACGGGGAGACGGACGAGCCGCCCGCGCAGGGCGCCTATGCGCCCGAGGACCGGCCCGGCGCGGCGGTCACCGGGGCCGAAGCCCCGGCCCCCGGCCGCGCACCGGACGGGTCCGAGGACGCGCACGCCTCCAGCAACGACGCGGGCCTGCCCCGGACGCCGGACGACGGTCCCGAGGACCCGGCCGTCAACGCCCCCGGTAGCGCGACGGACGCGTCCGAAGGCCGGGACGGGGAGACGGAGGTCAGGCCCCCGGCTTTGGCGGGCAACGCCCCCGGCGGCGGTGCCGCTGACGCGGACCGCGGGCACGCGTCCGCGGACGCGAACGACGGCGCCGCGGACGGGCTCTCGAACGAGGCGGAGGCCGGGGAGGGCGTCGACCAGCACACGGCCGTGCTGCGACTGCCCGAGGAGGGCGAACGGCCGCCGGTGGATCCGCGCACGCCCGCGCCCCGGCGCGCGTTCCCCGCCCGGCGGGCCGGCGGGAACGACCCGGAGATCACCCGCGTCGTCCCCGCCCCGGAGGACGACGGGGACCCCGAGATCACCCACGTCGTCGCCGCCCCGGAGGACGACGGGGACCCCGAGATCACCCGTGTCGTCGCCGCGCCCGAGGACGGCCCGGAGGTCACCCGACTCGCCCCGAGGCCGGGCGAGGACGACGACCCCGAGATCACCCGCGTCGTCCCCGAGCCAGGGGACGACGCCCCGCGCGGCGACTCGGCGACCACCGTCCTCGGCCCCGAGCGGGACGCGGACGAGGCCCCCCGTCGCAGCCCCGCGGCCATGGACCCGAGCCCGAGGCCGGACCCCGAGCCAGGGGCTGATGCCCCCCGTGGCAGTCCGGCCACCATGGATCTCGGCCCGAAGCGGGAGCCGGACGACGCCCCGCGCGGTGACTCCGCGACCACCGTCCTCGGCCCGAAGCGGGACGCCGGCGCCGAGCCGGGACCCGGTCCCGGGGCCGACGGCGCGAAGGCCGCGAAGGCCGCGAAGGCAAGGAACGCCCCGCCCGGCGAAAGGCCCCGCGCCGCGCAGGCGCACGCGGCCGAGCCCGCGCCGGAGGCGGTCGCGCCGCCGAGGCCCGCCGCGCCGCCGCCCGTTCCGGACGCGCAGCGCAACCCGCTGGAGTTGCTGGCCGAGCTGACCAACAGGCCCGCCCCGCCGCCCACTCCGCTGCGCACTTTCGGCCGCCGGGTCAAGATCTGGACCCCGCTGGTCCTGTTCCTGCTGCTGCTGTTCGTCGTCGCACAGTCCCTGCGCCCCCTGCCCGAGCCGGAGTTGGAGCTGACCGCGGCCCCCTCGTTCAGCTTCGGGGGCAGCGTTCCCGAGGCCCCGTGGCCCAGTTCGGGACAGGCCGCGCTCGGCGTCGAGGGGCTGGGGACGTTCGGCTCCTCCGGCGATCAGCAGGAGCCGGTCCCGATCGCCTCCGTGGCCAAGGTGATGACGGCCTATCTGGTCCTGCGCGAGCACGGCATGGACACCGAGAGCAACGGCGCGGAGATCCCCGTCGACCAGCGGGCCGAGGACGAGGCGGCGCTGAGCGAGGACGGCGAGTCCACCGTCGAGGTGGAGGAGGGCAGCGTTCTCACCCAGCGCGAGGCGCTTCAGGCGATCATGATTGCCTCCGCGAACAACGTCGCGCGCCTGCTGGCCCGTTGGAGCGCCGGCTCCGAGGAGGAGTTCGTGCGGCAGATGAACGAGGCCGCCGAGGAGCTGGGCATGGAGCACACCACCTACACCGACCCCTCGGGCCTGAGCCCGGAGACCGTCTCCACCGCCGAAGACCAGGTGCTCCTGGCGCGCGCGGCCATGGAGGACCCGGTCTTCCGCCAGATCGTCCGGATGCCGTCGTACGTCGACAGCCAGGGCGTGGAGCACTCCAACTGGAACGGCCTGGTGCCGGTCAACGGCGTCATCGGCATCAAGACGGGCACCACGCCCCGGGCCGGCGGCAGCCTGCTGTTCGCCGCCGAGCAGGAGGCGGGCGGCGAGACCCGCCTGATCCTGGGCGCCGTGCTGAGCCAGCCGCCGCACCCCTCGGACAACTCCATCCTCACCGGCGCGCTCACGGCGGGCGACGCGCTGATCCGGTTCGCCCAGGACGCGCTGACGGACGAGACCGTCTTCGAGGCCGGGCAGGAGATCGGCCGGGTGGACGACGGCCTGGGCGGCGGCGCGCCCCTGGTCGTCGCGGAGGACGTGCGGGTCGCCGGCTGGGCGGGCCTCGAGGTCGCGCTGGAGCTGGACGGCCCGGCCGAGGGCGGCGTTCCCGGCTCGGCCGAGGCCGGGGAGACGGTCGGGCGGCTGCTGATCGGCTCGGGCGATCGGCGAACCGAGGTGCCCGTCGCGGTCGGCGCGGACCTGGCCGAACCCGGCTTCACCGCGCGCCTGACCCGGATCACCTGACCACCGCGCGGCGGACGGCCCGCACAGGCCGCCCGCCGCGCGCGACGGGGGCTGCCGCGCCCACCCCCCGCACGCTACAGTCGGTGCCCCACAGCGAGGGATGCGTGAGGGGGCAGCCCTGTGGAATGTCCATCGTGCGGGTCGAACAACGGCCGCAGGCTCAACAACGGCAACTGGGTGTGCGACGACTGTGGCTCGGTCACCGCAGGATGAGGCCGCGTGGCGGGATCTGGACCCGGCCACGCGCGAGCGACTCGACTTCCTCGACCCGGAGGACTTCACCGTGGGGCCCACGGCCGAGGCCGCGGCCCAGTGGGAGCGCTTCACCGCGATCCTCGACAAGGCCGAGAACTACCGCCCCCCGCACTGACCCCGGCGCCCGGGGCGCCCGGCGGGCGCGCCGCGACGGGCCGCCGGGACGGGCGGTCTAGGGTCCGGCCCATGAGGGATGACCAGCCGAGCGCGGAACGGCCCGTACCCGACGGCACGAACGCGGAACGCCCTGACCCGCGACGGCCCGGGGCCGACGGCCGCCTGCGCCCGGACGCGGCGGGCGGCCCCGTGCGTTTCCCCGAGGGCTTCGCGTGGGGCGCGGCCACGGCCGCCTACCAGGTGGAGGGCGCCGTGCGCACCGGCGGGCGCCTGCCCTCCGTGTGGGACACCTTCGCGCACGCGCCGGGCGCGGTGCACCGCAGCCAGACCGGGGACGTGGCCGCCGACCACTGCCACCGGCTCGCCGAGGACGTGTCCCTGCTGGCCGACCTGGGCGTGACGCACTACCGGTTCTCGCTGTCCTGGCCGCGCGTCCAGCCCGAGGGGTACGGGCCGCTCAACGGCGCGGGCCTGGACTTCTACTCCCGCCTGCTGGACGGGCTGCTGGGCCACGGCATCCGGCCCTGGGCCACCCTCTACCACTGGGACCTGCCGCAGAGCCTCCAGGACGCGGGCGGCTGGCCGCGCCGGGCGACGGCCGAGCACTTCGCGGCCTGGGCCGTCGCCGTCCACGAGCGCCTGGGCGACCGGATCGCGGCCTGGACCACCGTGCACGACCCGTGGAGCGCGGCCTTCGCCGGGTACGGCACCGGGCTGCACGCCCCCGGCCTCACCGACCCGGCCGCCGCCGTCCGCGCCTCCCACCACCTGCTGCTGGCGCACGGGCTGGCCCTGAGGGCCCTGCGCTCCCGGGGCGCGCGGGCGCCGATCGGCATCGCGCTGGGCCTGGCGCCGCGCGGGGACGGGCCCCCGGACGCGTGGTTCCTCGGCCCGCTGCTGCGCGGGGCGTACCCGGCGGACGCGATGCCGGGCGAGCATGTGCTGGGCGGGGATCTGGAGTTGATCTCCGCGCCGCTGGACTTCCTCGACGCGCACTGCTGCGGCCGTTCCCCCGGGGAGGTGCACGCCGCGCTGACCGGGCTGCACCGGCACTACGACCCGCCTCCCCTCTATCTCACGGCGGACGGCGGGGCGTTCGAGGACCTGCGCACGGGCGACGGCCGCGTGCACGACGAGGAGCGGCGCCTGGGCCTGGCCGCCCGGCTCGCCGCCGCGCACCGGGCCCTGGGCGAGGGCGTCGACCTGCGCGGCTTCCTCGTGCACCCGCTGCTGGACTGCTTCGCGTGGGAGCACGGCTACGGGCGCAGAACCGGCCTGGTGCACGTGGACTTCGGGACGCAGCGCCGCACGCTCAAGGACAGCGGGCGGTGGTACGCCGAGGTGACGCGGGCCAACGCCCTCTGAGCGTGTGACCCAGTGCCGTGCGAACAACGCGAGTTCGGACGCACGTCGGCGTTTCGGGCGCGGACGCCCGGTCGTTTCCGAACGGTGAACACCGACGGCTGTTCAGGGGGCGCCCGAGGCGGAATGCTGGTGCGCGGCAACCGTCCCACCACCCGCAGCCCCGGGGGAGCCGCCGATGACGACCACCGACAGCACCGCCGACAGCACGGCCGGGCGCCCCGCCACCCCTTCCACGGGGGAAACGCCCCGCGCCGAGGCCGCCGCGCGCCCGCCGGAGGTCGAGGTAGGCGCGCTGGCGCGGGACTCCCGCTCCCTGCGGGTCGGCGTCGTGGTCGGCCGCCAGGGGCAGACCTACCAGCTCCGGCCGGTCAAGGGCGGCGGGGTGTGGGACGCTCCGGCGGAGGACGTGCACCCGGTGAGCGCCAGCGACCTGCTGCGCGAGAAGGTCCGGCAGGCGAACCGGCGCAGCACCGGCGGCCTGATCTGAGCGGCCCGGCGGCGGCAGGCTCAGCGACGGTCCATGCCGTGGCGGCAGTTGAGCCGGGCGGCCACGGCCTCGGCCGCCGCCCGGTCCTCGCCGAAGAACGCCGCCCGGGGACGGCCGTCCTCCCCCGACACGTGCACCAGGCCGCCGACCGGGTCCACCACGTACCAGCCGTGCTCCGCGCCGCGCCGGGCCTCGAAGGGCAGCGGCACCGTGCCGTCGCCGCCCGGCCCCTCGGCCCCCGCGCCCTCCACACCGTTCACGGGGCGATGATGCCCGCGCCGCCGGCGTTCATCCGCAGGTGCCGAGCATGTCCTCCAGCTCCGCGCGCTCGGGTCCGGTGACGGTGAGGCCGTAGGCGTCCTTCACCGCGACCCAGGCCAGCGCGTAGGTGCACCAGAACTCCCGCTCCGGGGGCTGCCATTGATCCGGGGACTGGTCGCCCTTCTCGCGGTTGATCCGGTTGCCGACGGCGATCAGCTGCGGGCGGGTGAGGTCGTTGGCGAACGCCTCCCGCTCCTCCTCGGTCCAGGCGTCGGCGCCGGAGCGCCAGGCGTTGGCCAGCGGAACGACGTGGTCGATGTCGATGTCGGAGGGGTCGGTGTAGTCGGCGTCCTCGTACGGGCTGTGCCAACGGCCGGTGGCCGGGCGGCAGTCGTCGTCCACCTCGACGTCGGTGCCGTCGCGGCGCAGCACGGTCTCGCGGACGGTGCAGCCGTCCTCGGTGGTCCAGTGCGGGAAGTGGTCGCGCGAATAGCCCGTCATGGGGCGCGGGTCGGCCACGGTGAGCCCCTCCAGCGCCTCGCGCGCGGCCTCGGGCGCGGGCAGGCCCGGGAGGGTGCTCGCGGCCTCCGGCGCGGTGGTGACCGAGGGCGAGGCGCCCGGCTCCCCGGCGGGGGTGTCGCAGGCGGCGGCGAGCACCACCGCGAGCAGGGCCGCCGCCGTCGCCGCCGTCCGCCTCACCATGGCGCCACCCCACCTTCCTCGACCCGGCGGCAACCCGCCCCGGGCGCACAGTAGTACGAGCAGGTGAAACCGTAACCTTCCCGGCTCACGGCTGATTAGCACACCGACCACTCCACCAGCGGAAAGGCGGTCAGTCATGATGAGGAATGTCCGGGTGTGGGCGCGTTGGCCGATGGCCGCCGCACTGACCGCCGGCATGACGGCCGGGCTCGCGGCCCTCGGCTCCGGCGTGGCCAGCGCGGACGAGCACTACTACGGAGACCCCAAGATCGGCCCCCGCGTCGGCCTGGTCAACACCGGCCAGATCGACGACCCGCTGGAGGACGTCCTGGAACACGCCTCCTTCCTCTTCGGCTCGGAGACCGTCCAGTACGACTGAGGGCGGCCGAGGACGCCTGCGGACGGCCCTCGGCAACTGCGGCGATCTACGCGCGCTGCGTGGGGTTTGGTGGAGATTCGCTGAACTGACCGTGGAAAGCGGCTTCGAGACCACCCGTGCCGGATAGTCTCGCTGAACTGTCCGTTCGTCTCAGGTGGATGGCCCTGCCCGATACAGTCGAGCCCATGGACGTGCTCAGCGACGCGGTCGCCGCCATGCGGACCGGCCGCCCGCACTCCGCCAGGCGGCGTCTGCCCGCGCCCTGGCGGCTGCGCGCCAGGCCCTTCGAGGGAGCCGGCTTCCACGTCGTGCTCCAGGGCGAGGCATGGCTCTTCCCCGGGACCCCGCCGCACCCCGAGCCGCTGCGGCTCGGGGTCGGCGACGTGCTGCTGCTGCCGCACGGCGGCGCGCACGAGCTGACCGACGCGCCCGGCAGCCCCGCCGCCGAAACGCTCACCACCTGCCTGGCCGGGTCGGTCGGGCCGGAGGACGCCGAGGGCCCGGGGACGGTGCTGCTGTGCGGGGCGTTCCCGCTGGACCGGGCCCGGCCGCACCCGCTGCTGGCCGAGCTGCCCGAGGTCATCCACCTGCCCGCCCGCGTGGGGCGGCACGGCTCGCTGCGCGCGGCGGTGGACCTGCTGGGCGGCGAGCTGGCCGGGCCGCCCCTGCCCGGGGCGGACGGGGCGGTCCCGGCGCTGCTGGAGACGCTGCTGCTCTACATCCTGCGGGCCTGGTACGACGAGCTGGCCGAGCAACGGCCGGGCTCGGGCTGGGCGGCGGCGCTGCACGACCCGGGCGTCTCGGCCGCGCTCCGCGCGATCCACCGGGAGCCGGCCCGGCCGTGGACGGTGCGCACGCTGGGCGACGAGGCGGGCCTCTCCCGGGCCCCCTTCGCCCGCCGCTTCGCCGGCCTGGTCGGCCGCCCCCCGCTCACGTACCTCACCTGGTGGCGCATGACCCTGGCCGCCCGCCTCCTGCGCACCACGACCCACACCCTCCGCGTCGTCGCCGAACAGGTCGGGTACACCTCGGAGTTCGCCTTCGCCAAGGCGTTCAAGCGGGAGCACGGCACGACCCCGGGCCGCTTCCGCGTCGCGCCAGCCGCGCCCGGCCCGCACCCGGAGGCGGCGGCGCGCAGGACGCCCGCGCCCGCGCTCCCGGCCGCGGCCGTTCCGGCCCCTGCGGGGGCAGGCACCGGGGCTCCGCCCCGGACGGTGATGGCCCCGGTCCCGGGGGCGGGCCCCTCCCCCGCCTCGGCGGTCCTTCCGGCGATGCCCCAGGAGGCCCTGCCCGGCTGACGGCCTCGCGCCCAGCCTCCGGGCGCGTGCCCGAGCCTGCCTCGGCCGGGCGTTCCCCCCGCCGCGCGCGGCGTGCCGCAGCGCGGTGCCGCCGCAGTGCCTCGGGGCGGCGGGTGGGCACGGTGCCGGCCCGTGGCCCGGTCGTTCCGCCGGGCCGGGGAGGACGGCCCGTGGGTCGAGTGGTTCCTCGCCGCGCGCAGCGGGCCTCACCCGGTTGCCGATACCGGTGGCGGCGTGGGCGGGGCGGGCGAAGGCTGGGGGACGAAGGAGGTGGGGCCGCGTGGGGAAGGGTGCGGTGGGCCTGGTGGTCGTGCCGCTGGAGAGTGGGCGGGCGGGGGAGGCCGCCGTGACGGGGGCCAAGGCCGCCGCGCTCGCGCGGGCGCGGGCGGCGGGGCTGCCGGTGCTGCCGGGGTTCGCGCTGGTGCCGCCCGGCGACGGCGAGGGGGCCGCGGACGAGGAGGAGCTGCGCCGGGCCTGGGCCGGGCTGCGCGGGCAGGGGGACGAGGCCCTCGTCGTGCGTTCCTCCTCCACCGGCGAGGACAGCGCCGACTCCTCCCGGGCCGGCCGTTTCGTGTCCGTGCTGAACGTCCGCGGCTGGGACGAGTTCGGGACGGCCGTGCGCCGCGTGCGGGAGTCGGCCGATGCGGGCGAGCCCGGGGAACGGATGGCCGTGCTCGTGCAGCCGATGCGGCGTGCCGTCGCCGGAGGCGTGGTCTTCGGCGCCGACCCCGTCGCCGGGCGTCCCGACCGCATCCTCGTCAGCGCGGTGCGCGGCGGCCCGGACCGGCTGGTCGGCGGCGCGGCGCAGGGCGTTCGTTATCAACTCACCCGCCTGGGGCGGCTGGTGGGCACCGAGCCGCCGGAGGGGCGAAGGCACCGCGTGCTCGGGCGGCGGCGCCTGGCGCGCCTGGTGCAGCTGGCCCGCCGCACCGAGAGGGCGCTGGGCGGGCCGCAGGACATGGAGTTCGGCTTCGACGAGGCGGACCGGCTGTGGCTGTTCCAGGCGCGGCCGATCACCGCGATGGGCGCGCGGCCCAGCAGCCGCGCGCGCCTGCTGGGCCCGGGGCCGGTGGCCGACACCTTCCCCGAGGTCCTCCAGCCGCTGGAGGAGGACATGTGGCTGGAGCCGATGGCGCACGGCCTGACCCTCGCCCTGGACATCGGCGGCACGGCCCCGCGCCGGCTGCTGCGCACGCTGCCCACCGTCACCACGGTCAACGGCCGCGCCGCCGCCGACCTGCGCCTGCTGGGCGCAGTCCCCTCCCCGCACCCCGTGCTGCACGTCCTCAACCCCGCACCCGGCGCCCGGCGGGCCTCAGCCGCGTGGCGGATGGGCCGGCTGCGCAGCGCGCTGCCGCTGCTGGCCGCCGACCTGATGGCCGAGGTGGACCGGGAGCTGGCGGGGCTGCCGCCGCCGGGCGGGATGCTCGGCGGGCAGTTGCTGGCAGCCCTGGCCTGGGGACGCACCGTGCTGACCGCGCTGCACGCGCAGGAGTCGCTGGCCGGGGCGCTGCTCGGACCCGGGACCGGGCTGACCGCGGCGGGCGAGGCCCTGGCGGTGCTCGCGGAGTGCCGGGCGGCGGGCCGTTCGCCCGGGGAGGACGCGGCGCTGATCGCGCGGCACCCGGTGCTGCTGGCGTTGCTCCCGCCCTCGCTGCGCGGGCCCGGCCCGCTGCCCGCGCGCACGGGCGGCACGGGCGCGCCGCGCGGGGTCGCGGCGCTGCCGGTGCGGGAGGGGCTGCGGATGCGGGTGCGGTGGGTGCAGGAGATGCAGGCGCGGGTGGTGCGGGAGGTCGCGGCGCGGGGGCGGGGCACTGCGGAGGAGTCGGCCGTTGGGGTGGGGCCGGACGCGCCGGATCTGGAACGCCTGGCGTTGCTGCGCTGGCCCGAGCTGGCCGACGCGCTGGCGGCGGGGCCGCCCGAGCCGTCCTCGCCCGGGCGGTTCCCGGCGGACCTGGCCGGCCGCCGTCCCCGGCCCGAGGCGCCCGAGCTGCCGGCCGCCTTCCGGCTGGCAGCGGGCGGGCGGATCGTTCCGGAGCGGCCCGGGCGCCGGGCCGGGGGCGGGGAGGGGCAGGGCGCGGGCGGCGGGTTCGGCACGGGGACGGCCTGGCACGGCACGGGGGAACGCCCGGAGCGGGCCGTGCTGGTGGTGCGCACGCTGGATCCGGCGCTGGCGCCTCACCTGCCGGGCCTGGCGGGGCTGGTGGCGGAGACCGGCAGCGTGCTGGCGCACCTGGCCGTGCTCGCCCGGGAGTACGGGGTGCCGACGGTGGTGGGCGTGCCGGGCGCGCTGGAGCGTTTCCCGCCGGGGGCGCGGGTGCGGGTGGACGGCGCGGCGGGGGCGGTCTCGGCGGAGACGCCGGCGGGGGCCCCGTGAACGCCCGGCGCGCGGGCGGCGTCCTCGCCGGGCTGCTGGGGACGGCCTCGGCCGTGGGCGCGGCCCTCTACCTGCTCGTCTACCTCAACCGCTGGGAGTGGCAGCGCGCCCTGCTGTGCGGCGTCCTGCTGCTGATCGTGGAGGTGCCGCTGGTGGCCGCGGTCCTGCTGGGGCGGGTGGGGCGCCTGCGGCGCGAGCTGGCGGAGAACGGCTCCCGCGTCGAGGAGGTGCTGCGGCGCCTCGAACAGGGCCGGGAGGCGGAGGGCGGCGGGCGCCACCGCTTCGCGTGGCTTGACGAGCCGGGCGGGGGGCGGACCTTCGTCTTCGTGCCGGTGCTGATGGCGACGGGGGCGGCGCTTGCCGTGGTCGCGCTGTGCGTGCAGAAGGTGGCCTCGGCCACGGCGCGGCCGGGGGCGGAGCGGCGGCTGGCCGGGCGGCTGGCGCGGCTGGCTGCCCCGCCGGGCGGGGTGCGCGGGGTGCGGCCGGCGGAGCCGCCGCCCCCGCCGGTGCCGCCCGCCCGGCCGCGGCGGACCGCGCTGCTGCTCGCGGCGGGGGCCGTGGCGGCCGTGGCGGCGTTCCTGCTGGTGGACGCGGTGTCGGACGCCACGCAGACCCGCCCCTCCCGGCCCCCGTCCGACTCGGCCGCCAGCGCGGTCGTCTTCCGCGTCACCGTCCGCAACACCGACCGGGGCGAGGCCGTGGACCAGGCCGCGCGGGCGCTGTGGGAGGACTGCCGGCGCTCCACGTCCGCCCTGCGGGACCGGGCGCCGCTGGCCCGGCTGGAGCCGGGGGTCTTCACAGGGGTGCTGCGGCCGGCCCTGACCGCGCACGACCTGCGGCGCCTGCGCGGCTGCCTGGCCGACACGCGGGCGGACCGGACGGGCGCGGAGGTGCTGGGCGTGGCGCAGGTCACGCACCCCTGACCTGGGAGGCTGGACAGACCCCGGGCCGCCGTGGTCAGCTGCCCCGACCGCGCCCGTTCGTCCCCATCCGGGCGTTTACCCCCTCGCACTCACACTCGTCCCCGGTGGTGATCACGTGCCCGTTCTGTCCGCCCCGCCGACCCTCCCGGCCGACGAGGCGCCACCGGACGGCGTCCGTTCCCCCCTCGCCCCGCGCTCCTCGCGCCGCCGCCGCGTCCTGCGGCGCGCGGGCAAGATCGCCGGGCTGTGCGTGCTGGCGTACGTGTCCCTGTGGCTTGCGGCCGTCCTCGGCACGCTCGGCGTGTCGTTCTGGGCGCGGGAGCACTACTCGGACGGCGAGCGCGTCGCGGGCATCAACCACTTCCTGCGCGTCGACGACCAGGTGTGGCGCGGCTCGGCCCCGCGGCCTGACGGGTACGAGGCGCTGGCCGAGCGCGGCATCACGACCGTGATCGACCTGCGCGCGGAGGATCTCAGCGAGCGCCAGCTCGGGCACCCGGGCGAGGCGGGCCTGGACCTGGTCCGCCTGCCGATCCGCGACGGCCAGACCCCGACGGAGGAGCAGGTCGCGTCCTTCCTGACCGCCGTGGAGAACGCGCCCGGCCCCGTCTACGTCCACTGCGGCGCGGGCGTCGGCCGCACGGGCGCGATGGCCGCGGCCTACCTCGTCACCACCGGCCAGGCCGACTCCCAGCAGGCCGCCCTCCGCAACCTCGCGGTCGGCCCGCCCTCGGTCGAGCAGATCTACTACGCCCTCACGACCGACCCCGGCGACACGGCCCAACCCCCGCTCCCCGTCCAGGCGTTGAGCCGCGCCCTGGACGCGCCCCGCCGCATCAACGCCTCGCTGTCTCTCTTCTGACCGCTGGGCGTCACCGCGGCCCGCGCCGTGGCCTGATGCTCCTGGTCGCGTAGAGGACGGTGTTCGGCTGTATGACGAGCTGAACGCCGTCCCCGAGGTCGAGCCGCTTCCCGCCCCGGGGCTGCCCGAGGATGTCGACAACGAGCGCCCGGCGTTGAGAAGCAAGGCCGCCGTGGACCTGGCCCGCGCTCGCCTGCTGCGCGGGGAGGTGGACGGTGCCCTCGAAGCCGTCGAGCCGGTGCTCGCACTGGAGCCGGAGTGGCGCACGCTGGGGCTGCTGGAACGCATGACGGCTCTGCGCGCGGACCTCTGCGCAGCGAACTCTCCACCGCCGCAGCCGCCCGCCACATGGGCGAACGCATGGAGGGCTTCACCGCGCGAGCCGCAGCCCGCGGACTCGGCGGCTCCTCCCCGTTGGCCCTGGGCCCCTGATCACCGCTCCGGCAGCGCCGCCAGGATCGCCGCTTCCTTCTCCGGCGGCAGGCCGTGTTCGGCCCACCTCGGGTTCGGGACGGGCGTGCCGCCCGCGTTCAGCCAGGCCCAGGTGTCGGTGACCGTCTCGGCCAGCGGGCGGCACACCAGGCCGGCCGCCAGGGCGCGTTGGGGGCTGACCGCCCACGTGCCGGGGGCCGTGCGCCACCTCGGGTACGCCGTGTCGCATAAGCACCTCGTCGGACCCGGCCTGGGCGGTCCCCGAGCACTGGAAGACCGACGTCTTCAGCACCCTCCGAGGCCTGTGGCTGGGGCGCAAGCTCGACGACGTCCGCGCGCGCCCGGCCGTGGAGAGCATTCCGCGCATGGTGGTCAGCGTGGTTCCCCTCGACTCGCTGCTGCCCCGGATGTGGCAGCTTCGCGGCAACGTCAGCGGCTACGACGCGGCGTACGTGGCCGCCGCCGAGGCGCACGGCTGCCCCCTGGTGACCGCGGACGCGCGGCCGGCCCGCGCGGTCGGGGTGCGGTGCGCGGTGGAGCTCATCTCCTGAGTGCCTTGAACGCCGCCCAGGGGAGCCAATCGCCGGTGGCACGGCGCGCGTTCACTCGTCTCCGCCCCGGCCCGGTTCCAGGGGTGGGGCGTTGACGGCGCAGTGGTGGCGGCCCTGGGGGC
>NZ_JAVREN010000029.1:0-76753 GCF_031845405.1 Streptomyces boetiae | reverse complement strand
GGGGGGGGGGGGGCGGGGAGGGCGGCGGCCGGGGCGGGGAGGAGCTGGAGCCGGAGGAGATGGTGCTGGAGTTCGCCCGGTGCATGCGGGAGCAGGGGCTGGACGTTCCGGACCCGGAGCCCGGCGGGGGGATGGATCTCAACATGGACGGCCAGGACCAGGCCGTGGTGGAGGCCGCGATGGAGGCGTGCCGGCATCTGGACCCGGCGCTCCAGCCCGATCAGACGCTGCCCCCGGAGCGGCGCGAGGCCGTCGAGCGGTACGCGCAGTGCATGCGCGACGAGGGCGTGGAGGACTTCCCCGACCCGCTGCCCAACGGCGGGATCGCGATCGACGACCCGGCCATCATGGAGGACCCCGACTATGAGGCGGCCGAGGAGACCTGCCAGGCGGAGATGCCGGGCGACGGCGAGGGCCAGCTCGACTCCCGGGAGAGGTAAGGGAGATGGGGCGGAGGAGTAAGGGGTTGAGGGCGGCCGTGGCCGTCGTGGTGATGGCCGCCGCCGGCGGAGCCTGGGCGGCGCTCGGGATGCCCGGCACGGGCGGGGACGGGGCGGACGCCGAGGCAGCGGGAGAAGAACTGCCCCCGGAGAGCGCCGAGGTGACCCGGCAGACACTGGTCGACGTCGAGAGTGCGGACGGCCGCCTCGGGCACGGGCCCTCGGCCGCCGTGGGCACCCGGCTGGGCGGCACCCTGACCCGGGTCCCGGCCGTGGGCGAGGAAGTGGCGCGCGGCGAGGCCCTGTTCTCTGTGGACAACCTGCCGGTCGTGCTGATGTACGGCGCGACGCCCGCCTACCGGCCGCTGGAGCCGGGCGCGGAGGGGCCGGACGTGGAGCAGTTCGAGGAGAACCTGGCCGCTCTCGGCTACACCGGGTTCACGCCCGACGACGCCTACACCGCCGCCACGGCCGCGGCCGTGGAGCGGTGGCAGGAGGACGCGGGCCTGCCGGAGACGGGCACGGTCGAGCTGGGCCGGGTGGTCTTCGCGGAAGGGCCGCTGCGCGTGGACGGTGCCGGGGCGGCGGCCGGCGACGCGGTCGCGCCCGACGGGCCGGTGCTGACCGTGACCGGCCGCGAGCGCGTGGTGACCGTCGAGCTCGCCCCCGCCGACCGGCGGTTGGCGGAGGAGGGCGCGGGGGTGACCGTCCGGCTGCCGGACGACTCCGAACTCGCGGGCGTGGTCGGAAACATCACCACCCTGCTGCGGCCCGCCGAGGGCGGCGGCGAAGGCGGAAGCGGCGGAGGGCAGATGGAGACCGTCATCCAGGTCGTGGTCGGACTCCCCGGGGAGGACGCCCAGGAGGCCGCGGGCCTCTGGGACCAGGCGGGCGCGCACGTGGAGTTCACCGCGGGGGAACGCCCGGACGTGCTGACCGTCCCGGTGGCCGCGCTGCTCGCGCTCGCCGAGGGCGGCTTCGGGGTGGAGGTCATCGAGGGCGGGACCTCACGCTATGTCCCGGTCACCACGGGCCTGTTCGCGGACGGTCGCGTGGAGGTCTCGGGGGACGGCCTCGCCGAGGGCGACCGGGTGGGGATGCCGTCGTGATCACTCTGGAGGACGTCACCAAGAGCTACCCGGGCGGCGTCACGGCGCTGGCGGGAGTGTCGTTGCACATCGGCCGCGGCGAACTCGTGGCGATCGCGGGCCCGTCCGGCTCCGGCAAGTCCACGATGCTCAACGTCCTGGGCACGCTGGACCGGCCCACCTCGGGCAGCGTCCGCATCGAGGGCCACGACGTGGCCCGGCTGCCGGACAGCCGGCTCTCCGCGCTGCGGGCGCGGCGGATCGGGTTCGTCTTCCAGTCCTTCCACCTCGCGGTGGGCACCCCGGCGCTGGAGAACGTCGCGGACGGCCTCCTCTACAGCGGCCTGCGGCACGGGGAACGCAGGCGGCTGGCCGCCGCGGCGCTGCGGCGGGTGGGGCTCGGGCACCGGATGGACCACCGGCCGCACGAGTTGTCCGGCGGCGAACGCCAACGGGTGGCCGTGGCACGGGCGGTGGCGGGCGGGCCCCCGCTGCTGCTGGCCGACGAACCGACCGGGGCGCTGGACTCGGCGTCCGGGGCCGGGGTGATGGAGCTGCTGCGCGAGCTGCACGCGGACGGCACGACCGTCGTGATCATCACGCACGACCGGGAGATCGCGGCGACGCTGCCGCGGCAGGTGCGGATGCGGGACGGGCGGATCGTGGAGGACTCGGCCCCGGCGCCGGGGGGCGCCGGGGCGGAGGCGGCGCGGTGAGCGCCGTGGACGTCGCGGCGGCCGGGAACGCGCCGGCGGCGCGGGAGGCGGCGCCGCGGCCGGCGCGGCTGAGGCCACGGGACGTGGTGAAGGTCGGCGCGGTCGGGTTGCGGACGCGCCCGCCGCGGACGTTCCTCTCCGCGCTCGGCATCGCCATCGGGATCGCCGCCATGCTCGCCGTCGTCGGCATCTCCTCCTCCTCGCGCGCCGACCTCGACCGCACGCTGGACGCGCTGGGCACCAACCTCCTGACCGTCGCGCCCGGCCAGTCCATGACGGGCGGCGACGTCCGACTGCCGCTGACCGCCGAGGAGATGGTGGAACGCATCGGGCCGGTCGAGTCGGTCTCCGCGATCGGGCAGGTCACCGACGCGAGCGTCTACCGCACCGACCGCATCCCGGAGGCCGAGCACCGGGGCCTCGGGGTCTACGCGGCGCGCACCGGCCTGCCGTCCACCACCGGGGCCCAACTCCGGGACGGGGCCTGGCTGAACGAGGCCACCGGCCGCTACCCGGCCGTGGTCCTCGGCGCGACGGCCGCCGAGCGGCTGGGCATAGGGCGGGCCGGGCCCGAGGTGCGGGTGCTGGTCGGCGGGGAGTGGTTCACCGTCCTGGGCATCCTCGAACCGGCGCCGCTGGCCCCGGAGTTGGACACGGCCGCGCTGATCGGCTGGCGGGCGGCCGAGACGGAGCTGGGCTTCGACGGGCACGCCACGACCCTCTACGCCCGCGCCGCGCAGGAGCGGGTGGAGGCGGCGCAGCGCGTCCTGGGGCCGACCGCCAACCCGGCCTCGCCCGGCTCGGTCGAGGTCTCGCGCCCCTCGGACGCGCTGGTGGCGCAGCGGGCGGCGGACGAGGCGTTCACCCGGCTGCTGCTGGGGCTGGGGGCGGTGGCGCTGCTGGTCGGCGGGGTCGGGGTGGCCAACACGATGGTCATCTCGGTGCTGGAACGGCGCTCCGAGATCGGCCTGCGCCGCGCGCTGGGCGCGACGCGCGGGCAGATCCGCCTCCAGTTCCTGGCCGAGTCCCTGCTCCTCTCCGGCCTGGGCGGGGCGGGCGGCGCCCTGCTGGGCACCGGGGCGACCGCCGCCTACGCCACCTCCCAGGGCTGGCCGGCGGTCATCCCGCCCTGGGCGGCGGGCGGCGGCCTCGCCGTCACCCTGGTCATCGGAGCCCTGGCCGGCCTCTACCCCGCCCTCCGCGCCGCCCGCCTCCCTCCGACAGAAGCCCTGGCCACCCCCTAGGGACCCCGGAAGGGGGCGGGCCAGGCGGTCAGCGGGGTGGGGGGCCGCAGGTTGAGGTGAGCCAGGTGGCGTGAGCGGCGGCGGTGGATTCGCCGGTGGCGCGCAGGCGTTGGAGGAGGGCGTCGAGGAGGGTGGGGTCGTCGAGGTGGGCGGGGACGTCGGCGAGGAAGGTCAGGACCTCCAGGTGGAAGGCCTCGCGCAGCGCGGGCGGCATCGTGTCGGAGGCGTCCAGGCAGCGGGGGGTCTCCGCCCCGCGCAGGTGCCCGGTGAGGGCGGCGGTGAGCGGGTCGGTGTCGCCGGTGAACGCCTCGGCGCCGGCGTGCGCCGAGAGCGGGGTCGAGGCGTCCCCGGACGCCTCGCGGACCCAGATCTCCTGCGCCTCCTCGGAGGCGAGGAAGGCCATCAGCGCCTCGGCGTCCGGGTCCTGGCGGAAGAGGGCCGCGAAGTCCCCGCCCACCTCCCAGGCGTTGGGGGCTCCAGCCGTGCCGGGGAAGACCTCGGCGGAGGGGGAGTAGGCGATGTCCGCCGCGCCGTACGCCGAACGGGCGTTGGACTCCCGGTGATCGAGCGCGCAGCTCTGCGCCCCGGGTCCGGCGTCCGGCGCGAGGCCGGCCGAGGCCACGAAGTAGTCGGTGGTCAGGGACTCGACGGCGCGGCCCGAGCCGTTGCCCGTGACCAGCTCCCCGAACGCCCTCCAGGCGGCCCGCATTTCGGGCGAGGTCCAGCGGGCGTGGTCCCCGGTGGCCCACGCCTCGTACACATCGAGGCCGCCGGGGGCCTGGAGCAGCAGGTCCTCGATCCAGTCGGTGCCCGGCCAGCCGGAGGTGGCGTCCGAGCCCATGCCCAGGCACCAGCTTTCCCCGTCCGCCGGGTCCGCCGAGGGCCGCGAACGGTCGTACCAGACCAGGGACTTGAGGTCGGCCTTGACGGGGAACCAGTAGATGCTGCCCGGCTCACCCAGCCCCTCGGGGGAGAGCCAGGGAGCGCCGTAGGCCGCCCGTAGCTCGGCCTCCCCGCGCTCGTCGAAGGCCCCGTCCAGCGGGAACGCCAGGCCGCGCTCGACGTATTCGGCGAGCTGGCCGAGGCTGGGCAGGATGGCGATGTCGGGCGGGGACCCCGACTGCACCTGGGAGAGCAGCACTTCGCGCAGCGCGGTGGTGCCCTGGTAGTTCACCGCGATGCCGGTCTCGGCGGTGAAGGCGTCGGTGAGCTCGGCGAACGCCGCCGCGTCGTCGCCGGTCCAGGAGGCCAGCACGGTGACGCCTCGCTCGGGCGCGGCGGAGCGGACCAGCCAGACGGCGGCCCCGGCCAGCACGGCGACGGCGGCGGTCAGCGCGACCGCGAGCGCGGCCCGGCGGCCCCTCATCGCGACCGGTACCGGTACTCGGCGATGCGGGGGGCCACGCCCAGGGTCACCTGGGCGACGAGGACCAGGCCGAGGATGGGGACGAGGCCGGTCAGCCCGGCCCGCCAGTCGGTGTCGCGCATGTCGGCGGCGACCTCCTCTGCGGTGGTGCGGATGGTTCGGGCAACGCTGTCGGTGTCGGTGTCGCGCGACCCGGCCCCGCCCGGAGCCGGTTCGGAGGCGGCGAGGATGCCGGCCAGGTCCGCGCGGGAGGCCGCCTTCGCGTCGTGGGTCTGGGCGGCGAGGACGGCCAGCGCGGCCACGCCCAGCACGAGCGTGAGCGTCGCGGCCAGCAGCCACGGGTTGAGCAGGCGGCGGAAGCGGCGGTGCAGGAAGACCTGCGTCTCCGCCAGCAGCGCCACCAGGGCCGCCGTCCCCAGCAGGGCCAGCGCCCAGGCGGCGCGCAGCGGCCAGCCGAAGGACGCCTGGTCGGCCAGCACGTCGGCCTGGCCGTCGACGCCGCCCTCCTCCGGCGGGCCCGGCCGCCCGGTCTGGAGGGTGTCGAGGCGCTCGAGGATGCCGCTGCCGCTGCCCGAGCCGGTCAGCATGTGCTCGGCGTAGTGCAGGTACGCCTCGCGCAGCGGCGCCTCGTCGGGCAGCCGGTCTGCCAGCTCCAGCCAGCCGCTGAAGGAGACGATCAGGCCGGTGACGGTCTCCAGGGTGCGCAGGCCGGGCTCGCCGAGCACGCCGGCCTCGGCGGCGCGGGCGAGGCTCTGGTTGGCCACCGCGATCTGCACGCGGAAGCCGCCGGAGCCGGGGCCCTCGCGGCTGACCGCGCCGGCCTCGCGCAGGGCGTTCCGCGCGGCGGTCACGTCGAGGATCGCGGGGGCGGTCTCCTCGCGCAGCGGGGCGGCCGTGTCGTGCACGCCGCGGTAGGCGGCGAAGAGGACGACGACCGTGGCGGCGGTGAGCGCGAGCAGCGCGGCGCTGCGGCGCACGAGGGAACGGCGGGTGTCGCTCATGCGGGCCCTGCCGGAGGGGCGTCGCCGGGGGCGGCCGGATCGACGCCCTGGGTGTGGGCGTCGCAGGAGGCGTGGACGCCGGCGCTCGCGGCGCCGACGGGTACCTTCCGGGGCGGGGCGGCCACCAGGGTGGCCGCGTGCGGACCCGCGGCCGTTCTCTCGCTCATGGGCGCGCTCCTTCGCATCGCCTCGTCCATCCCGTCGCCCCCGTCGCGCCCGTTGTCCCCATACTGCCCGGCCGTTCGCCGGCTGTCCGGCCTGCGCCTCCCGCCCGGCGCGTGCACAGGAACGCCGCCGGCCGCAGGCGGTTCCTCAGGTCGATGAGGGCGCCGTGCTCCTCGGCGGAGCCGCCGGCGCGGCGGGCCGGCGGCCGGACGCCTGCCGGCCGGGCCGGGCCGTGGTACGGCGCGTGGTCCGGGTTCTGGTCCAGCGCCTCGACGGCGGCGGCGCGTTGGCCCTGCGCCCGGTGGACGCGGAACGGGCCGAGGACGGCGGGGCCGTCCGCGTGGTCGCGGCGCCACACCGCACGGTAGTACGACTCGGCGCGCCGCGCCTGGCCGTTCTGCTCGGCGCAGTGGGCCGGGGCCGGCTTGGGCGCCGGCCGTTCACCCGCCCGCGGGGCCGCCCGCCGGGTCCGGGCCCGGCCTCCGGTGCGGTCCGAGGAACGGCCGTGCGCCGGGCGGGAGTTCGTCCGCTTCCCGCCCGTCCTCCCTGTCGCGGCGCCGCTGCTGGCCCAGGCGGCGGCGGACCTCCGCCCCGTACTCGGCGACCGCCGCGTCCGCGGCCGGCACGTCGCAGGGCCCCTGCATGAGCAACGCCCGTGCCCTGCGGTAGAGATCGGCCAGCGCCAGATCCTCCCCGTCGGGGCTGTCCAGGTCCCCGGCCAGCAGGTGAACGGCCGTCAGCCGCTCGCGCAGTTCGTCCCGCCGCGCGATCAGCGCGTCCAGCGCGGCCAGGGCCTCGGTGACCCGCTCCCCGGCCGCCGCGGCGAACCGGGCGGGGGCGAACAGCGCGGCGCCCAGGCGTTCCAGGCCCGCCGCGTCCCAGCTCCCGGTGCCGCCGCCCGCGCAGCGGCCGGCCTGCAACTGCGCGCCGAGCCGCGCGACGCGCGCCCGCTGGGCGGGAATCCGGACGAGCGCGGAGGTGGCGCGTTCCATCGCGTCGCGCGCGGGCTCGGCGTTGACCCGGACGATCTGGCGGCGGCGGTGCAGCTCGCGCCAGCCGGTCTCGGCGCACTCCCCCAGGCGCCGGTCGATCGCGCCCAGCCGCGAGCGGAACGCCAGGGCCGCCGTCGCCGCCTCCCGGACGGCCTCGTCGCCGCCGTGGAAGACGAGCAGGACGCGGGCGCCCTGCTCCGCCAGCAGCTCCAGCAGCTCCAGCAGGCCCTCCCCGTCCGGGGCGCGGTCGACGCCACGCACGACCAGGGTCAGCGGCAGGGGCGTGGAGCGCAGCCGCTCGGCGTACGTGCGGCCCGCGCCCGGCGTGATGCCCATCCGGCCGCAGACGCGCTCGGCGATCCGGTCCGTGGGCTGCGCGGTGGCGTCCACGGTCAGGTCCAGGGAGCCCACGGGCGGGACGGTGCCGGGCGGGGCGTTGGCCAGGTGCTCGGCGCGGGCGGGGGCGGGCAGCTCGCGGTCGGCCAGGGACAGGGCGCGGTCCAGCGGGAGGGCGCGGGCGCGGTCCCCGGGGCCGACGACGGCGGACTCCACGGGGGCGGCGGACTCGCCGCCGCTGAGCCAGTCCGCCAGGCGGACGGCGAACTCGGCGTCTTCCTCCGGGAGTTGATCTGCATCGGGGTCCGCCTCGGGGCCGGGCCCCGGGTCCGCGCCCGCCGGGCCGGGGTCGGCCACCGCCTCGCCGTCCACGTGCGCGGCGACCCGAGGGACGTGCTGGAGGACGGTCTCGACGGGGATCATGAACGACACGGAGATGCCGCCGCGCCGGCAGGTGCTGACGACGATGCCGATGACCCGCCCGGTGCGCTCGTCCACCACCCCGCCGCCGCTGAACCCGGGGACCACGGCGGCGCTGCCCCGCCGCGCGGAGATCTGCACGCGGCCGTCGGCCATCAGGCCGTCGAGGCGGCCGAAGAGGACGAGGCCGGCCTCTGCGCCGTCCGGGAAGCCGTACATCCGCACCTCGCGGCCCCGGGTCGGGGCCAGCCGCAGCAGGCGCGTGCCCCGGCCGGGCGGCTGCGGGCGGCTCAGCCTCAGCAGGGCGAGGTCGCCGCTGGGCCCCCAGGCCGCGTCGGTCCGCTCCGGGGCCCACCCGCCCTCGGCCACCCGCGCCCCTGCGGGACCGTCCCGTACGGGCTCGACGGTGACCGGCACGTCCTCCCCCGGGAGCAGGTGCGCGCAGGTCAGGACGTGCTCCTCGCCGAGCAGGACCCCCGCCCCCAGAACCGGCCCCTGAGGTGACTCTCGGATGCGGGCCAGCCAACGCTCCGTCGCATTGTCCCCCATGGGTTCACAGCATACTCGCGGAGGGTCACGCCCCGTAGACTTCCGCACACACCGGCGGAGTTGGGGGTGGCGGGGATGAACGTGGCGGGTGAGGGCTTCATCGGGCTCGCGGAGGTGATCGGCCAGGTCCGGCGCGAGCTGACCCAGGCGTGGAAGGACGGGGAGGGCGAGTCGGTGCGGTTCGCGGTGGACCGCGTGCACCTGGAGTTCGCCGTCCAGGTCCACCGCGCGGCCGACGGGCGCGCGGGCCTGCGCATCGGCGTCCTCACGGCGGACGTGGGCGGCGGCGCCTCCCGCGACACCACCCACCGCATCGAGGTCGAGCTGACCCCCGAGACCGAGGAGCCCGGCGGCATGCTCCGGGTGGGCCGCCGGCCGGCCCCGGGCGCCCGCCCCCGCACCCGCCCGGAGCACGGCCGGCCGGAGCAGGGCCAGGGACTGGGCCAGCAGGACTGAGGCACGCCGGGCCGCTTACCCGCAGACCTCCTCGTTCAGCCCGCCGCCGGAGGCTTCCTCCTCCGCCGGGTCCCGGGTGAACCGGCCGCAGTACAGGACCGGGCCGGAGCCGTCGTCGGTGTGGTGGAGGACGACGACGGGCTTGTCCTCCGAGTACGCGTCGCGTCCGTCGAAGGCCAGGTAGCCGCTGGCGCCCTGCCTGCTGAGGCCGCCGTCGAGGCTCTGTTGCACGTTCTGGGCCGCGACCTCGTCGCCGACGGTCTGGAACGCGTCGCTGCCCGCGTCGGCCAGCAGTTGCAGCGCGTCGTGGGCGAGGGCGGCGTGGCCGTCGTTGCGCCACAGGTCGTCCTCTCCGAACGCGGCGTCGTAGTCGTCGTTGAAGTCCTGCGCCTCGTCGCTGAGCGCCTGGTGGCCGATGGGCAGCACGTGAGCGGTGTGGAAGAGGCGGAGCCAGGCAGGGGTGTCGTAGGACCCGGACAGCACCGCGTTCGTCAGCTCGTTCCCCCCGAGCACGGTCAGGGCGTCGTCCGTGCAGTCGGTGACGCTCTCGTACTCGTGGAGGAATGCCTGGAACTCCACGGACCGGGCCGCCCAGTACACGACCGTGCGAGGCTCGTCCGTGACCGCCTCGCACACCTCGACCGCGATCTCCTCCGGGGTGTCGGCGGCGACGCGCGACCCCTCGGAGGGCGCGGGCGCGGGCGGGCCCTCGGGGGTGTGCAGCACCTGGAGTACCGCATCCTCGGCGTCCCCTGCGTCCTCAACGCCCTCGGCGCCCTCCGCGAACTCCTCGGCGAAGCGGTCCCCGATGCCGTCGCTGTAGAGGTCGCGGGGGTCCTGCACCACGACGGCCGCCTCGGCGGGAACACACCCGCCGGGGGTGTCCTGACCCGCCTCCGGGTTCTCCCGGACGATGTTCGCGCTCCGCGCGAACCGGCTGACGACCTCGGCCTCCCGGCTGTTCGGCGGCGCCGCCGCGCGGAAGTACTGGCCCGGATCCATCTCGTTCGCCGTGGCCGAGGTCGTGACGACCGGCAGGCCGGCCTCGGTCAGGTCGCCCACGGCGTCCCGGGTCTGCGTCCGGCTCTGGGCGAAGCCCACGACCCCGATGATCTCGGGCGCCGTCGCCTCGGCGTCCCGGATGATCTGCTCGGCCACGGTCGCGGCGTCCGCGTACCGCTCCCCCGCCTGGTCGTAGAGGGCCACGCGCAGCCAGATCCTGTCCTCGTCACGCGCCGCGGCCTCGTTGATGTCCTGCTGGGCCAGGGCGACGCCCCGCAGCTCGGGCACGGCCCCGTCGGAGCGCCGCGCCAGCTCGTCGTCGCTCCCGGTCGCGCCCGCCCCGATGTAGGCGACGGTCCTCACGGTCCCCTCGCCCGCCCGCTCGGCGCGGTCGGCCGCCTCGTTCTGCTCCTCGATCCGCCGCCGCGCCTCTCGGTACTCCGCGTCCAGCGGTGGCGCCTCCTGGTCCGAGCCGGGGGCAACGCCCGGGGCGTCCTGCCCGGCGGGAAAGGTGAGGCAGGTGGTGTCCTCCGGGAAGGGGTCGAGGGACCACGCGAACGACCCCAGCCCCATCGCCAGCGCCGCGCACCACGCGACCGTCTCGACGGCCGGGCCGCACCAGATCCTCCGTACGGGGCGGGCCTGATAGGGGTCGCCGCCCGGGAGTTCCCCCGGCAGCGGCACCAGCAGAGGGGCTACGGCGCCGCCCGCGCCGTCCTTCGCGCGCAGCCGGGCCGCGGCCTCGGGAAGCGTGGCCTCCTGGCCCGCGACGGGCGTCCCGGCCGGTGCGTCGGCAGCTACCAGCGCGGCCCCGCAGCCGGTCGCCACCGCGGCCCGCGCGTACTCCTCCAGGAAACGCGCCCCCCGCCTGCCCGCCTCGCCGTCCGCCAGGCGGATCAGGAGGAGGAAGCGGGTCGTCCGCCTGCGGCGCCACGGGGAGATCCGGCCCGGCCGCCCCCAGCGCGCGAGGTCCGTCAGCAGGGCGCGCAGCAGCATCTGCTCCAGTTCGCGCTCGCGCCGCTCGGGGGACCGCCTGTCGCTCCCCCGGACCAGGGGTGTCAGCCGGTCGTGCAGCTCCTCGAAGAAGTCACCGCCGGCCAGCGGGCCGTCGTGGATCAGCTTCGCGAACCAGGCCGTTCGCCGCGAGCGCATCAGCCGGCGGGTGCGGCGGCGGGCCCACAGCCAACGGGGGAGCTGGTGGAAGACGGGGCCGGCGGCCAGGGCCCACCGCGAGGCGAACCCGCCCGGCGCCTCCACCACCCCGCCCAGCCAGGACAGGAGGCGCAGGCCGGGCCCGCGGGCCAGTGTGTAGCAGTGGTTCCGCAATCGGATTCCGGGGCGGATCGCCGCGTCGCCGTCCGCGGGCGGCGGGTTGGGGGCCTGCTGGTCCGGGCCGCCCTGCTGCTGTTGGGCCCAGGCCAGCGCGTCGCGCATCAGCGAGAAGTTCGTCAGCCTCAGCCGGCCCGTCTTCCGGGGTGCCCGCTGCCGCAGCGCGGCGATGCTGATCTCGGCGCACAACGGCGCCAGGCCGTGCGCGGGGGCGGTGTCCACGGGGCGGATCAGCTCCGTGCGCGGGTCCCGCGCGTCGACGCGGGGCACGCACGCGTCGAGCTTGCGCACGGCCTGCTGCCGGCCTCCGGCGGAGAGCAGCACGACGGGCGGAAGTATGGCGTTCGCCTTCGCCTGCCGGTCGGGCTTGCCGTCACTGCCGATGGGCGCGATCGCGTGCCGGAACGCCTGGACGAAGGCATCCCAGTCGTCGTCCCAGTTGTCGTGCCGCGTGGTGCCTGTCACGTGATTCCCCCTGTCGCGCGTGTCTCGCCCGCCCCGGCTCGGGGACGGGCCCCTGCCCCCTGGAAGCCCCGGCCCTGCGACCGTAAGGGGACAAAATCTACCGACGGCGAGTGCCGTTCGAAGGGCGGAAAGCGGACACACAGACGCAGGTCCTTGACCGTGGGTGACCTGTTCACCGGGGGCGGGGCGTCCGCGGGCCCGTTTTCCCCGCCCGCGAACTTTCGAAAGAGCATTGACCTAACGAATGTCGTCCCGTAGACATGGCGGTAACGTCCGCCCGCCGAGTCGCCGTGGAGCGCCGCCATGTCTTCAGCCCGTCCCCCGCAGGAGCCGCTTCCCCCGGACGGGGGCACCGACGTGGCAGCCGAGGTCGTCACCGAGGTGATCGTCGCCGGGGGCGGGCCGGTCGGGCTCACGCTCGCGCACGAGTTGGGGGCGCGCGGGATCGGGTGCGTGCTGATCGAGCCGCGGGCGGAGGCGGAGCTGGCCTCGCCCCGCTGCAAGCAGATCAACCCCCGGTCGATGGAGATCTACCGGCGCCTCGGCCTGGCCGGGGCGATCCGGGACAACGCCCGCCTGCCGTTCGGCTGGTCGGACTCGGTCGTCTTCTGCTCCTCTCTGACCGGGCCGGGCATCGAGCGGTTCGACGGGGTGTTCTCGTTGTCCGACCCGCCCGCGCCCGAGCTGGCCGAGCCCGCCCAGTGGTGCGCGCAGAGCCGGGTCGAGGAGGCGCTGCGCGCCACCCTGCCGCGGCGCGGCACCGTGCTGGCCCGGTGGGGCTGGACGGTCACCGGCGTGGAGCAGGACGCGGACGGGGTCACAGCCGTCGCCGTGGACGCGGAGGGGCGCGAACGGCGCGTGCGCGGGGCGTTCCTCGTGGGCGCGGACGGCGCGCGCAGCGTGGTGCGCCGGGCCGCCGGCATCCCGCTCTCGGGCCGCAGCCACGAGGTGCGCAACGTCCAGGCGATCTTCCGCGCCCCCGGCCTCTCCGCCGCCCACCGGCACGGCCGCGCCGTCCAGTACTGGGTGGTGAACCAGGAGGTCAACGGCCTGCTCGGCACGCTGGACACGCAGGACACCTGGTGGGCCATCGTCGTCGGGGCGCCCGAGAACGCGGACCGCGAGTGGTTCGGGCGGGCCGTGCACACCATGATCGGGGCGGAGTTCCCCGTGGAGGTCCGGGCCGTCGACCCGTGGACGGCGCGGATGCTCGTCGCGGACCGGTACCGCGAGGGCCGCTGCTTCCTGGCCGGGGACGCCGCTCACCAGAACCCGCCCTGGGGCGGGTTCGGGGCCAATACCGGCATCGGCGACGCGGCCGACCTGGGCTGGAAGCTGGCCGCCGCGCTGCGCGGCTGGGGCGGGGAGCGCCTGCTGGACTCCTACGAGGCCGAGCGCCGGCCGATGGCCCTGCGCGCCATCGCGGAGGCCGAGCGGAACATGCGGGTGCTGACCGGCGAGCTGGCCGCCCCGGGCCTGGACACGGACGGCGAGGAGGGCGAGGCGCTGCGCGCCAAGGCCGCGGAGCTGATCCGCCAGACCAAGGTGCCCGAGACGTACACGGCGGGCTTCGTGCTAGGCGCCTCCTACGCCGGCTCCCCGCTGATCGCGGAGGGCGACGAGGGCCCGGACCCGGCGTCCGAGACCTCCCTCTACCGGCCCTCGGGCGCGCCGGGCAGCCGCCTGCCGCACCGCTGGCTGGACCGGGCGCACTCGCTGTACGACCTGCTCGGGCCCGGCTTCACGCTGCTGGAGGTGGGCGCGCCGGACGCCGGGGAGTGGGACGCGGCGGCGGCGGCCCGGGGCGTTCCGTTCACCCGCTACCGGCTCAACCGGCCGGATCTGCACGGGCTTTACGGGGCGCGGTACGTGCTGGTGCGGCCGGACGGGTTCGTGGCCTGGCGCGGGGACGAGGTGCCCTCGGCCGCCGCGGCGGGGGCGGTGCTGGACCGGGCGCGGGGGGCGTAGCCGGAGGTTGCGGGAAAGGCGGAGGGCCGCCGGCGCGCGAGGTGCGTGCCGGCGGCCCTCCTTGGTCGCGCCCAGCAGGTCAGGGCTGGACGATGGGCGCGTCTGTGGCCTCCCGGACGTCGGCTTCGGTGACGCCGGGGGCGGTCTCGGTCAGGGTCAGGCCCTGCGGGGTGACGTCCAGGACGGCGAGGTCGGTGATGATCCGGTGAACGCAGGCCCGGCCCGTCAGGGGCAGGGTGCAGCGCCGGAGGATCTTGGGGGTGCCGTCCTTGGCGGTGTGCTCGGTCAGGACGATGACGCGGCGGGCGCCGTGGACGAGGTCCATCGCGCCGCCCATGCCCTTGACCATCTTGCCGGGGATCATCCAGTTGGCGAGGTCGCCGGTGGCGGAGACCTGCATGGCGCCCAGGACGGCGGTGTCGATGTGGCCGCCGCGGATCATCCCGAAGGAGGTGGCCGAGTCGAAGAACGCGGCTCCGGCCAGGACGGTGACGGTCTCCTTGCCGGCGTTGATCAGGTCGGGGTCGACCCTGTCGGGGCCGGGGTAGGGACCGGTGCCCAGGATGCCGTTCTCGGAGTGGAGGACGACGTGGACCCCCTCGGGGAGGTGGTTGGGGATCAGGGTCGGCAGGCCGATGCCGAGGTTGACGTAGGAGCCGTCGGCCAGTTCGGCGGCGGCGCGGGCGGCCATCTCGGGGCGGGTCCAGGGCATCAGACGCTCGCCACCGTTCCTCGTGCCGCAGGCGCGGCAACCGTGCGCCGCTCGATGGGCTTGTCCGCCGCCTGGGCGGGGGTGAGGGGAACGACCCGCTGCACGAAGACGCCGGGCAGGTGCACCTCGTCGGGATCCAGCGCCCCGGGCTCGACCAGCTCCTCGACCTCGGCGACGGTGATCCGTCCGGCGGTGGCGGCCAGGGGGTTGAAGTTCCGGGCGGACTTGTCGAAGACGAGGTTGCCGTGGGCGTCGCCCCGGGCGGCCCGCACCAGCGCGAAGTCGCAGGTGATGGCGTTCTCCAGCACGTACTCGCGGCCCTCGATCACGCGGGTCTCCCGCGCGGGGGAGGACACGGCGACGGTGCCGTCGGGGGCGTAACGCCAGGGCAGGCCGCCCTCGGCGATCTGCGTGCCCACCCCGGCCGGCGTGAAGAACGCCGGTATCCCGGCACCGCCCGCCCTGAGGCGTTCGGCCAGCGTCCCCTGGGGGATCAGCTCGACCTCCAGCTCCCCGGCGAGGTACTGGCGGGCGAACTCCTTGTTCTCCCCCACGTAGGAGGCCGTGACCCGGGTGACCCGCCCGGCGGCCAGCAGGATGCCCAGGCCCCGGCCGTCCACGCCGCAGTTGTTGGACACCAGCCGCAGACGGCCCGTTCCGGCGGCGTGCACGGCGCGGATCAGCGTCTCCGGTATCCCGCACAGGCCGAAGCCGCCCACGGCCAGCGAGGCGCCGTCCCCGATGTCGGCCACGGCCTCGGCGGCGCTGCCGATCACCTTGTTCATACGGCCGTTCATGAGGCGCTGTGGCTCCCGGTCATCAGGGAGGCCAGGTCCTCGGGCTTGATGAAGGAGGGCGGCGGGGGCGGGCCCCAGCTGAAGAGGCCCTTGGCGCCCTCGAAGACCTCCGGCTTCCAGAGCTGGTCGTCCACGACGCAGTCCATGTCGGAGTAGTACTCGGAGAAGTTCCCGGCCGGGTCCTTGAGGTACCAGAAGAAGTTCGACCCGGCGTGGTGGCGGCCCAGGCCCCACACGTGCCGCTCGGGGTGGCCCTCCAGCATCGCCATCGCGCCGCGGCCGACGTCGTCCACGTCGTCCACCTGCCAGGAGGTGTGGTGCAGGAAGGGCACCGGCGCGGCCAGCACCAGGACGTTGTGGTGATCGGTGGAGCAGCGCAGGAACGCCCCCACCTCGCCCATCAGGTCGCTGACCTTGAAGCCCAGGCCGTCGCGGAAGAACGCGGCGGTGGCCGCGAAGTCGGTGGTGCCCAGCACGGCGTGCCCGAGCTTGCGCGGCTGGATCGCCTCCTGGCGTTCGATGCCCGGCGCCCGCGTCCCGACCCGGTCCTGGCGGCCGGGGCCGTTGTAGGGGGTGGGCGGGGTGACCGGCTGCGTGACGCGCGGCTCCACCTGGAGCACCGCGCGGGCGCCGGTGACCGGCTCGGTGGCCGTCAGCGTCATCAGGTCCGCGCCTGGGGTGGCCTCGATGCCCAGGCGGGCCAGGCGGGAGGCCGCCGCGGCCAGGTCGTCCGGCGTGTCCGCGCCCACCCGCAGCTCCACCAGGCGGCGGCTGGGGGCGTGCACGACGCGGAGCTGCCGGCCGCCGTCCCGGGTGGCGAACCAGCCGTCCTCCTCCGGGCTCAGCCCGAAGTCGGCGTAATACGCCCGCGTCTCATCGGTGTTGGGGACCCCCATCGTCACGGAGGCCAGTCGGTGCAGCGCCATGGATCGGACTCCTTCGTCACAAACCGGTTGATGACCCGGGCGGCGTCAGGCGGTGAAGGTCTGGCGCAGCTCGCCGATGCCCTCGACCCAGCTGACCAGCTCGTCCCCCGGGGCGAGGAAACGCTGGGGGCTGCGGCCCATGCCCACCCCGGCCGGGGTGCCGGTGAAGACCAGGTCCCCGGGCAGCAGCGGCAGCACCGCCGACAGCCGCGCGATCAGGGACGGGAGGGGGAAGAGCAGGTCGCGGGTGCGGCCCTTCTGGACCTCCTCGCCGTTGACCGAGCAGCCCAGCTCCAGGTCATCCGGATCGGCGAACTCGTCGGGGGTGACCAGGACGGGACCCGTGGGGGCGAACCCCGGGTGCGACTTGCCCAGACTGAACTGGGGCGCCGGACCGGCCAGTTGCTTCACCCGCTCCGAGAGGTCCTGCCCGGCGGTCAGGCCCGCCACGTACGACCAGGCCTCCGCCTCGGGGACGTTCTCCGCGCGCCGCCCGATGACGGCGACCAGCTCGATCTCCCAGTCGGTGTTCCCACCCCGCGGCAGCCGGACCTCGCTGACCGGCCCGCTGAGGCTGGAGACGTACTTCGTGAACACCGGCGGCAGCCCCTCGGGCACCGCGAAGCCGGACTCGGCCGCGTGGTCCCGGTAGTTCAGCCCGATCGCGAACACCTGCCGCGGCGCCGGCGCCGGCGCCCCCAGCTCGCCCGCGTCGAAGACGTCGCCTTCCGGCAGGGCGGCCCCCGCCGCCCACTCCCGGAACTCTCCCCACCGCTCGAAGACCGCCTGCGGGCCCGGGCCGAAGCGCCCGCCGCTGGCGCGTTCCACATCCACGGCACGGCCGGAGGGCTGGATCACGGCCAGACGGCCGGAGACATTCGCGATACGCATGCCGGGCACGCTAGCAGCTTACGAACCTCATGAAAAGATTCGAAAGTAGATTCTTCGCTCGACCGTTCCCGCGACCGCCCCCGCGACCGGGCAGCACCCGGGCCCAGCCCGACGAAGCCGGGCCGTCGCCGGGAACATCCCTTTCGAAACCCTTCCCCCTTTTCGCACGCCTGCTAGGTTGTCTGCCATGGCCAAGAACGACAACGGGACCACCCGCGCCGGTGAGGTCTACCGGCGGCTGCGGGGGGACATCCTCGGGGGGCGGCTGCTGCCGGGGCAGCGGCTGAAATTCCCCGAGCTGTGCGCCCGGTACGGGACCAGCGTCGGCGCCGCGCGCGAGGCGCTGACCCGGCTGGTCACCGAGGGCTTCGTGACCGCGCAGTCCCACCAGGGCTACGCCGTCGTCCCGCTCTCCCACGAGGACCTGGCCGACCTCACCACCGCCCGCGTCGAGATCGAGTCCACCGTGCTGCGGCTGGCCGTCGTCGAGGGCGACATGGACTGGGAGGCCCGCCTGGTCGCCGCGCACCACGTCCTGGAGCGCACCCCCTTCTTCGGCCCCGACGACACCGACCACCCCAGCGACGAGTGGGCCGCCGCGCACCGGGCGTTCCACCTCGCGCTGCTCGACGGCTGCCGCAACCGCCGCCTGACCGCCACCGCCCGCGCGCTGCGCGAGGAGGCCGCGCTCTACCTCCAGTGGTCGGTCTCCTTCGGCCGCGAGCCGGACCGCGACATCGCGGGCGAGCACCGCGCCCTGCTGCGCGCCGCCGTCGACCGCGACCCGGACCTCGCCGCGCGCCTGCTGCGCGAGCACATCGCCCACACGGCCGGCCTTCTCATCCGCAACGCCACCGACGAGCCCCGCGAGCCGGCCCCGGCGACGGCAGGGGCCTGAACGAACGCCCCTGGCACGGGCGTTGGGGCCGCGACCCGGCAACGGCCGGGGCGTCGGGCCGGAGACCGGCAACGGCCGGGGCGATAGCTGGGCGTTTTCCGTCCGCGAGCACCCGGGCCCCGGCCCGCGCCCCCACCATGGACCGCATGGAGGAGGACGAGGTCTCCCGCGCGCTGGCCGCGGCGGACAGCGCTCTGCGCGACCCGACCGGCGGCGCGACACCGCTCGGCCCGCCGGTGCCGGATGAGGTGCTGGCGCCGATCGCCGCGGTGGAACGGGCGCTGCCGAACGACGCCCCGCGGGCCGCGACGCTGCGGGCAAGGCTCGGCTGCCTCCACGCCATCCGCTACGTGCAGGGCAGCGAGCACCCGGACCGGGACCGTTCGGAGGGCCTGCGCCTGCTCCGCGCGGTCCGGGCCGCGGACGCCGCCGGAACGCCCGGCGACCTCACAAAGGAGGACCGGCTCAGGGCGGCCCTGCTCCTCCTCCCGCTCGTTGCCCCGATGCCCGGTTCACGGCCCGGAGGCGGCCTGCCCGGTCTCGGCCGGATCCTGGACCGGACGAGCCGGCTCGGACCGGAATCGGCGGACGGCCTGGAGTCCTGGGCGGCCGAGGTCGATGAACTGCTGGCGAGGCTGAACGCGAAGCCGCTGCCCGAGCCCCTGGCGAGTCAGTTCGCACAGTTCGCGCCGTTCGTCAGATTCCTTCGCGCCGAGCCGGGCACCCGGGACGCGCGCCCTGTCGTCGAGTTGCTCGATCGGCTGGGGGCGGAGGCGCGGGTCGTCGGACCGTTCGACGACCAGCTCAAGGTGGTGTTCTCTCACCTGCCGCTGATGGGCGAGCAGAAGATCCCGGCCGCTCCGGCGGAGGAAGCGGCCGGAGCCGGCCCCGAAGCCGGCCCCGAACCCGGCTCTCCGGCCGCGGAGGAGGGCGCCGACCGGAACGCGGCCCTGCTCGAACTCCTCGCCGACGCCACTGCCCCGGGCGTCGCGAACCCCGCGGGCGTGCGCGAGGCCATCCGTGAGGCCGTCGGACACCTGGAACGGGCACGGGACAGTCCTGGCGCGCCGGCAGCCTTCCGTTCCCTCCTGGACTCGGTGGCGTTGCACGAGCCGGTGCTCTCCGGGTTCCTGGGCCGCGATCCCGCGCGGATCAGAGCGGCGGTGGAACGTGCCAGGGACGCGCCGGGCGGCGAGTCCTCCTTCGCCGGGCAAGAAGCCCGGGCCCGCCGCTTCCTGCCCCTAGCCCTGAGGCTCGCCCATGAGCTGGACGGGGACGCCGCCGGCCTGGACACGGCCATCGCCGAACTGGAGCGGATGAAGGCTGACTCGGAGTCAGCGACCCAGCTCGACGCCCGCCGGGGCCTGTTGCGGGACCTCGCCGAGATCCGCGCCCCGCGCGGGAGCGCCGAGGCCGGGGATGCCTCCGGGGCCATCGGCGCCGGGCTCGCGTCGTCGCGTGTACTGGGGAACGAAGTGCTGATGCAGCCGGGCACCGAGCACGGGCTGCGCGCCGCGCGGGCGGGGGCCAGTCGGGGGCTGGTGGTCGCCGGGTGGGCGGTGGCCGAGGGGGACGTGGCGCGGGCGGCGGCGGGGCGGGGGCTGGTGCTGCGGGCGGCGGCGGTCCCGGCGGGCGTTCCCGAGCAGTTGGAGGCGCTGGGGCACCGCGACCTGGCGGAGCGGTGGCGCCGGGCCGCGCCCGCCGCCGGGGCGGCCGAGTGGCCGGCCGCCGGTGAGCCACTGATCCCGAGCACGCTGCGGCGGCAGGCCCTGGCCGCGCTGCGCGCCGCCCCCGGCGCGGGGGAGGGCCCGGGTGGCGCGGAGGGGGCGCCACCCGGGCCCGCGGAGCTGGCGGCCGGACTGGAGCGGTGCGGGGCGCACGCGCTGGTCTACCTGGTTCCTGGACGACCCCGGCCCCCCGGTGCACGGGCCCGGGACCCCCGAGGAGCTGCTGGGCGTGCTGCCCGGCACGCCGGAGCGAGCCACCGCCTCCCTCCTGCACATCGCCTCGCAGGGCTCGGCCGGCCCGCGGCCCACCGCCTCCGGCCTGGACCTGGCCCCCGTGCCCGGCGCGGACGGGCGGCTGACCGTCACCCGCATCCTGGACCGCCCGGCGGGCCCGGCGCCCGGGCCCGGCGGGGCCGGGCCGCTGGTGGTGCTCAGTGCCTGCGAGACCGACCTGTCGCGGCGGGACCACGACGAGGCGCTGGCGCGGACGACCGCGTTCGTGGCGCGGGGGGCCACGGACGCGGTCGGGTCGCGCTGGACCGTCCCCGACGGGGCGGCGGCGCTGTTGATGGCCGTCTTCCACCACCACGTGGCGGTGGAGGGGCGGGCAACCCCCGTCCGGCTGCGGCCGGTCGGCCGGCGCGCGGGAACGGGTCGTGCGGAGACGGGTAAGGACCGGCAGGGACCGGCGAAGGATACGGACGGCACCCGTGAGGGAGCTGGAGGAGGAGCGGGAGTGGGAGCAGCAGAGGGCGACGCGGCGAACTCGGCCGCCGAGTTGCTGAACGAGATCGGCGAGCGACTGGACGAGCTGCGCGCGGAGTTGACGCCGGATCAGCTACGGATGCTACTCGCGGCGGTCACGGCGCTGACGGCGGCCGGGGAGGACCCGCGGGAGGTCAGAAGGGCGCTGATGCGGGTGCGGCAGGCGCTGATCCCCCTGCCCTTCGACAGCCCGCTGCGCGAGCTGGCCGTGGAGCAGATGCGCAGCAGCCCCGCCGCCGTGGTCGCCGTCCCCGACCGGGCCGAGGCGCTGCTGCGCCAACTCACCGATCTCGAGGCGAACCTGGCCGCCGAACGCGTCCTGGCGGCGGCCCGGCGGCGCCTGCTGAACGCCCCCTCCCGCTCCGGGGCCGAACTCGACCCGGGGCCCGCCGCCGACCCGCTGGGTGCCGGGCTGATCCGGCTGTCCGACCCCGAACGCGGCGCGCGCTACCCGGACTTCCAGTTCCCGGTGGGCGCTGGCTCGCCGCACCGGGTGGTGGCCGAGGTCAACCGCCTGTTGCTGGCCGACCGCGACCCGTGGGGCGCCGCCGACTGGTGGCTGGGCGGGAACCGCTGGCTGGCCGGAACGCCCGCGGAGCTGATCGGCAGCATCCCGGACGAACGGCTGACGGCCGCCGCCCGCGCGCTGGTCGAGGGGGAGGACTGATGCCGGCCTATCCCCCGCCCCCCGGGCTGACCCCGAGGCTGACGACGCTGCCCTCCGGGACCGAGCTGTGGCGCTGCCACCCGGCCGGGCGGGGCGCCGCGGAGTTCAAGACCCTGGTGGCGCACTCGCACTTCGGCGGCAGCCGCTTCGACTCGACGGAGGCCGACCCGTTCCCGTACCTGTACGTGGCGGATCAGCCCGCCACCGCGCTGGCCGAAGTCTTCCTGCGCTCGCGGGAGTTCGGCGGCCCCGGCGGCGAACGGCTCATCCCCTGGGCGCAGGCGGCGCGTTATCGCCTCTCGCGGCTGTGGACGGCCGAGCCACTGACGCTGATTCAGCTCGTCGCCGAGGAGGACCTGGCGGCGGTCGGGCAGGACGCGTGGCTGCTGGAGAGCGAGGGCCCCGGCTACGCCCAGACCCGGCAGTGGGCCCTGGCGCTGCGCCGGGGAGCACCCCGGGCGGCGGGCATGGTGTGGCAGTCGCGCCGGCACCGGCCGCGCAACGCCTACGTGCTCTTCGGGGACCGGTGCGCGCCCGGGGCGCTGAAGGCGGAGCCGGAGATGACCTACACGCTCTCCACCGAGGACGGGCTGTGGGCGGCGAACCGGATGCTGGCGGCGCTGCGGGCCGCGATCTACCCGCCGGACGCGCTGCCGGACGCGCTGCCGGACGCGCTGCCGGGGGCGTAGACCCGGATGGTGCCGTGGACGCGGCGGCCCAGGGCGAGGCCGTCGCCGTCCCTCAGGGGGAGGGAGCCGCCGGGCGGGAGGCGGGTGCCGTTCACCCAGGTGCCGTTCGTGCTTCCCGCCGCCGGGGCTCCCGCCGGAACGCTCGCCGGGACGCAGGGGGCCGCGCCGGGGGCGGGGCCCTCGCCGTCCGTCACCCAGGCCGTGCCGTCGGCGGCGAGCGCCAGGACCGCGTGGCGGCGGGAGACGCCGGGGGAGCCGGCCAGGCCGGGGGCGGCGAGCGGGGCCCAGGCCGGGTCGCGGCCCAGGCGCAGCGGCGCGTCGCCCGCCCGCAGGCTCAGCGGCTGCGGGCAGTGCAGGGTCACCTCCAGCCAGGCCCGGGAGGCGAGGCAGTGCGGGCAGGGGTCGGGGCCGGGGGGCAGCTCCTGGCCGCAGTTCCAGCAGGGAGGCGCCGCGTCGTCCCCCGGACGACCCGGAGGGGGCCGGTCCCCGGGCGGCCCGGCCGGGTCCTCGGGAACGCCCTCAGGGGTCCCGGGCGTCAGCGGCACGCCGCTTGCCGGGCTCCCGGTCCGGGGCGCCTTGACGCTGTCGATCACCGACCTCAGGGCCCGTTCCGGGTCAACGTCCTCCTGGCCGCGAGGGGTTGGGGCCGTGTCCGTCACGGCCGGGCCTCCCGCGCGGGCTCCTCCCGCGCCGGCGCCGGGCGCGGCCCGGGCACCAGGGTCAGCTCCAGCCGGACCCCGCTGTCGGCGTCCTCGCGGATCGAGCGGACCGTGACCAGGCTGCCCGGCGGCAGCTCCTCCTGCGCGAACAGCTCCCGCGCCAGGGGGTTGATCAGGGCCGTCTCCAGGTCGTTGCCGATCCCGCGCCCGCCGTCCTCCAGGCGGGCGGTGCAGCGCGTGGCCAGCCACTCCGCGACCGGCTCGGCGAGGACCAGGTGCAGTTGGTGGTCGTTGCGCAGCAGGGCCGTGAGGTTGGCGACCTGGAGGTCGAAGATCCGCCGCGCGACGGCGGGGCTGATGAAGTCGAAGACGACGACGTTGCCGCCGAGCCGGTTCATCAGCTCGGGGCGGCCGACCACCTCCGTGAAGTGCCGCCGCACGCCCTCGCCGACCCGGGCGGCGAGCTCGGGGTAGGGCGTGCCGGGCGCGACGACCCACTCCTTGCGGCGGGTCTGCGGATTCTCCCGCTGCACGCCGAGGTTGGAGGTGAAGATCAGCACGCACTCGCTGAAGTACGTGGTGATGCCCTGCCCGTCGGTCAGCCGCCCGTCCTCCAGCACCTGGAGGAACTTGTCCAGCACGCCCTTGTCGGCCTTCTCGATCTCGTCGAACAGGACGACGCGGAAGGGGTCTTCGCGCACCTTGCTGGTCAACTCCCCGCCCGCCTCGTACCCGACGTACCCGGGCGGGGCGCCCACCAGCCGGTCGGCCGAGTGCGGGGCGGAGAACTCGCTCATGTCGAAGCGCAGGCAGGCGTCCTCGCTGCCGAACAGCGTGGCGGCAACGGCCTTGGCCAGCTCGGTCTTTCCCGTGCCCGTAGGCCCGGCGAAGAACAGCACGCCGCGCGGGCGCTGCCCGGGGTGCGCGGCCTGCGCGCCGGACAGGCCGAGGGCGGCCCGCTTGAGGATGTCCATGGTCTGGCGGACGGCGGCCTCCTGGCCGAGGACCCGCCTGCGGATCGTCTTCTCGCCGTCCCTGATCTCCTTGCGCACGTGGTCGCCGCGCCAGGGGTTGCGGCCGACGCCGAGGCGGTAGATGCGCACCGCGTCGGGCATCCGCGCGAACGGCAGCCCCCGGTCGCGGGCCAGCACCGCGCTCTCGCGCATGTCCCGCAGCCGCAGGCCGGCCGCGGCGCGGGCGAACTCGTACTCCTCGCGGGTGCCGCCGCCGGGCCGCGGCGCGCCTTTGAGTAACAGCGAGCCCTCGGCGAACGGTTCGGGCGGGGGCGCGTCGAACTCCGCGGCCTGGAGGCGGGCCATCCGCTCCCTGTCCCCCGAGTCGGGAAGCGGGATGCCGATCGCGCGCACCCGGGCGCTGCCGGAGACCAGCCAGGTCGGCAGGTCGCGCTCGCTGTCCGTCACCCAGATCACGGGGTTGAACAGAGCCCGCCCGTCGCGGGGATGGGGCGCGGGCTCCACCTCGTTGGCGAGCTTCAGGCAGCCGAGGAAGAAGTCGCGCTCGGCCGGCTCCAGGCGGGAGACGGCGTTGGGGATGCGTGAGGCGTAGTCCACCAGCACGGCCAGCCGCAGCGGGTGCCGCTCCTCGGCCGGGCGGTACGCCGCCTGCCCGGCGGAGACGCGCGGGTCCTCCCGGGGCGCGGCCCGCTCCGGCAGGCCGGTGGCGATGGCGCGCAGCAGCGGCTCCAGGTCGAGCAGTTGGGGCGGGCGCTCGCCGCGCACCAGCCGTCCGCCGCGGGAGCGGCCCAGCCGGCCGCGGCCGATCACGCTCTCCACGAGCGCCGCCTCCGCCTCCTGGTCGGGGTAGACGGTGAGGCCGTCCACGATGTCGTAGCGGACCAGGGCGGAGTACCCCAGGCTGAAGAGGACGGGCCACAGCAGCCCGGGCAGGTCCAGGGCGTGGTCGTCGCGTTGGTGGGTGAGGAGGTAGTCGTCGTGGACGTTGCCGTGCAGGACGTACTGCGCGTGGACGCTGAGGGTCCCGGCCAGCTCCCGCGCGAAGGGCGGAGCGTTCAGGCTGCCGGGCAACTCCGGCCTTGGCCTCGTCACTTGGGCTCCCGTGGGTCGCGGTACCGCACGGCGGGCTCGTCCGAGAGCCGGGTGTGGAGCGCGCGGGCGGCCGTCACGTCGGGGCCGGGGAAGGTCCGCGTGTCGTCGTAGGTGAGGTCCAGCGCGAGCCCGGCCCGGTCGAACGTCCGGGCGATGCCGACGAGCAGCGCGCGGCCCTCGCGGCAGCGCCGCAGGTCCAGCTCCCTGGCCTCCCGGCTCTCCTCGCCCGCGGCGCGCGGCCGGTGCTCGGTCCTGACCCGCACGGCGCCGTGCGGGTCCACGGTCAGCCGCAGCCAGTGGTCCTCGTCCCAGCCGGGGGGCTGCCAGACCAGGTGCCGGACGCCGGGGGCCGGGTCCTCCACGGTCAGGCCGGGCAGGGCCTCCCCCGGTGTCTCGGACCGGGGCCCGGCGGCGGCGATGGCCTCGGTGAACTGCCGCAGGACGTACACCCGGCGCAGAGCGGCCTCCTGGGCGGCGACGCGGACGCTGATCTCGGCGCGCAGGCGCGGCTCGACGGGCCCGCTTCCGGCCAGGAGGCCGCGCAGGGCGGCGATCTCGGGGGCCGGGTCCGCCAGTCCCGCGGACGCGCTGGGCGGCAACGGGCGTTCCAGCACGGCCAGTTGCCGGGCTGCCCACTCGGCGGTCTCGCGGCGGTCGGCGGCCTCCCAGTTGGCGAGGTGGGCCGCGTCCAGCGCCTCCTCCAGGTGCCGCCGGGCGGCGGCCGGTTCGCGGTCGGCCAGCTCGGCGGCGTGGCCGACGGCGCGGTGCACGCGCCCGTACTCCTCCGGGGTGACGGCGGGGTCGAGGCCGGCCAGCAGCCCGGCGCCGAAGGCGGCGGCCCGCGCGGCGTCGAGGGCGTGGGCGTCGGGGACGGTGGACTCGTAGGCCGGGATGGCGGCGTCGGCCGCCTCGGGGGTGCCGGCGGCGGCGTAGGCGGCCAGCGCGCGCTCCCGCTCGGCGCGCAGGCGGGCGAGCGTCTCGGCGGCGCCGGGGAAACGCCCGGACTCGGCGCCGTCCCGGTCGGCGGCGGCCGTCAGGGTGCGGCGGGCCAGCTCCGCCTCGGCCGCGCGGATGGCGCGGTCGGCCTCGGCGAGCCACTGGTGCACGCGCTCGATGCGCATCCCGGCGGGGTCAAGGGGCCCGGGCAGCGGGGGCGTTGGGCTCCCGGGGCCGGTGCCGGGGCCCGCGCTCCCGCCCGGTCCGCCAGCGGAGAGGCGGACGGTCCGGGCGCGCAGCGCGGCGAGCCGGGCGTTGGTCCCGGCGACGGCGAACGCGGCGTCCTGCCACAGTTCGCGCAGCCGCGCCTCCCGGCACTGAGCGGCCTCGCGGACACGGTGCGCCTGGCCGGCGCGGACGGCGGCGTCGGCGAGCAGTTGCGTGCCGGCCATGGCGGCGCGGGCGGCCAGCAGGGCGCCGCTGAGCGCGCCGAGGCCGATCAGCGCGGCCCCGGCCAGCTCCACGACGGCGTCGAACGCGGCGTCCGTCGCCCCGTCGACGATCCCCTCCAGGTCGGGGACGGCCACCTGCGGCGCGTCGGGGAAGTCGAAGGCAGGCGTCACCACCGTCACCTGAGGATCCGCGTATCCGAAGCTCACGATCCGCCCCCTTCGCCCGTCCCCGAACCAGGTCCCGGCGGCGCGGCCCGCCCGCCCGCCCCGGCGCCGCCGTCGTCCGCCGCGGCGGGTGACACCCCGCCGCGCGCTCCCGGGCCGGCCCCGGCCGCCCCGGCGTCACCGGGCGAAGCCCCGCCTCCCGCCGTTCCGGGCACGTCGGTGTCTCCCTCCTCGCGCTCCCCGGGGGCGCCCGCGCCGTCCGGGCCGGGGCCCCGCCGCCCGCCGCCGGGGGGCCCGGCGGCGTCCCCGGACGGTGCACCGCCCGCACCGAGCGCGTTCGGCGCGTTCGGCGCCCGGCGGTCCAGCCACCGCGTGACCAGGTCGGAGCGCCAGGCCCAGTGACGGCGCCAGGTCCACCAGCCGACGGCGATCACCGTCGCGGCCGGCCAGGACCAGGGGGCCACCGTCATCGCCAGGAAGAGGACGAAGACCGCCGCGGACAGGGCCGCGGCGGCCAGCGTCCGGTGCCGGCGCGCCGGGCGGGCGATCCGCTCCGCGCCCGTGATCACCGCCTCGGCCAGCGAGAAACCGGGGTGGTACGCGCTGCCGCCGACCCGGACGGCGATCCACAGCTCCATCGCCAGCACCGCCGCCGCCGCGGGGATGGCCAGCCCCCACGCGGTGACGACCGCGCCCTGCGGGGCCAGGCCCGCGACGTCCGCGGCGCCGATGACCAGGAGCCACGGGAACGTCACCCCGGCGGCCCCGGCCGCCGCCCACCCCAGCGCGGAGGGCAGCCGCTGCGCGTCCACGGCCCGCTGGAGCCACCACCCCAGGGCCGTGACCCTGGCCTCCGCCTCCCGCTGCCGCCGCGCCGCGTCCGCCCGGTACGCCGCGTCCTCGGCCAGCGGGGCGAGCCGGTCGGCCAGCAGCAGCCGCAGCGCGTGCCGCCGGTCCCGGACCAGCCACTCGAACCAGTCGACGGGGGCGGGCAGTTGGCGCTCCACGGAGGAGAGGCGGGCGTCCAGCCGGGCCCGGCACCGGTCGGGGTCGGCGGCCAGGTGCAGCAGCGCGGCGACCGCCCGGTCGTCCAGAACGACCGCCTCCGGGCGGTCCCTCAGGGTGGCCCGCAGCGGGGGGAACAGGCCGCGCAGCGTGTCCACTTCGTGCCGCCAGGCGTCGAGCGCCGCGCGCCAGCGGCGGTCGGCCAGGGCCAGGCCGTCCCCGCCCGGCCGGGCGTTCAGCAGCGGAAGCACCGCGTGCTCGGACAGCTCGCGCACGAGGGCCGCCGCGCGCGCGTCCCCGCCCTCGGCGAGCCGGGCCAGCGCGGGCAGACCGGTGGACGGGTGCAGGTCGGCGTCGCGGAAGACGGGCGGCAACTGCGGGGCGAGCCAGGTGAGCAGCCGGACCAGCATGACCACGTCCGGGGCCCGCTCCAGCGCGGCCAGCAGGCGAGGCAACTCCTCGCGCCGGGCCGCGTCCACCTCCGGCGCGGTGGCGAACTGCCGCAGCCAGCGGGTGAATTCGGCGCGCCGCCCCCTGCGGGCGAGCGTGGCGGCGAACTGCGGCCAGTGATCCGCGCATGCGAGCCCCAGGTCGACGGGGTCCGTGTGGGCGCGGCCGAGGAAGACGAAGCCCCGCGCCCCGCCGCCGGGCCCCCCGCCCGGCCCGCCGGGCGCGGCGGCGGGGCGGACGTCCGCGTGCACCGGGGGCGTTCCCCCCGCGAGCCACTCGGCGACCTCGGACGCGCCCCAGCGGCGGTCGGGCCGGTGCGTGAGCAGACCCCGGCACAGGTGCAGCACGCGCGGGTCGGCGACGGCGGACAGGTCGGGGTCCTCCCCGGAGGTGACGGCGCGCAGCACGTAGCGCCGGTCGTCGTGCCGGATGGGGTGCCGCCCGCCGGCCAGCTCGGCGACGAGCATGCCCAAGGACCACCAGTCGTCGGCGGGCTCCATCGACTGGTCCATGGCGGCGGCCTGCGGGGACATGTACCGCGCGGTGCCCTGCCAGGGCTCGTGCCGGCCGGGGCGGTCGAGCCGGTGCCGGGCGATGGAGAAGTCGATCAGGGTCAGGTCGGGGTCTGCCGGGTCGAGCGAGCCGAGGACGACGTTGGCCGGACTGATGTCCCGGTGCACCAGGCCCCGTTCGTGCACGGCGGCCAGGGCCGCGTGGAGCTGGGCGACCACGGACCGCACCAGCGCCCCGGGGGCCGGGCCGGGGAAGCCCCGGCGGTACTGGGCCAGGTCGGTGTCGCCGAACGACGGGGCTATCTCGTAGGGATGGCCCCCGATCTCCCCGGCCTCGGTCAGGCGCAGCGCGTGCGGCAGGGGCGTGCCCAGCAGCGCCTCGCGCACGCGCGGCCCGGTGGCGTGCCCGCGCTCGTACCACTTGACGACGTGCCGCTCGCCGGCGTCGTCCTGCACCCAGTAGACCGCCGCGCGGACGGGGTCGTCGGAGGGGCGCGCGTCGCGGAGGCGGAAGCGGTGGCGCAACGCCCCGGGCAGGCGCGTCGTGTCCCCGCGGGTCCCGGCCGGTCCCGGCCCCTGTGGCTCCTCCTCGGTCGGGGAGGCCACGGAGGCGGCGGCCGGGCCGCCCCCCGGCGGCCCGCCCCCGGGGGCCTCGTATTCGGTCGGATCGGTCATCGCGGTCACCTCCGCACGGCGGCCGGTAAAAAGGCGCGGTCGCGGCCCGGTCACCATCCTGCACCGGAAAGGGGGCCGAACTCCCTTATTCCCGGGTCCATTTCCGGGTGACATCCGGCGGATTTCCGGGTGGCCCCGGGTGCCCGTTCCGGGGCCGGGGCAAGGTGGCGACGGAACGCCCGCCGCCCATTCCCGCGGCGGTCCGGCGGAAGGAATTCCCATGACCCACCAGGAGCCACAAAGAGAACCGGCGCACGCGCCGGAGCGCGCCCCCGACGCGCCCGCGCCATCGGAGCCTTCGATGGCGCGCATCGCCAGCATGCACTTCCCCGTGGCCACGCTGGGGCCCGGGCGGCGCCTCGGCGTGTGGTTCCAGGGCTGCGCGCTGGCCTGCCGGGGCTGCATGTCCCGGCACACCTGGGACCCGGAGGGCGGGAGCGAGGAGGCCGTCGACCGCCTGGTGGGCCGGTGGCGCGAGGCCCTGGAGGCGGGCGCGGAGGGCCTGACCGTCAGCGGGGGCGAGCCGCTGGCGCAGCCCGAGGCACTGTCCGCGCTGCTGGCGGGGGCGGCGGCGGCTCGCGAGGCCGCGCGCGGCGGCCCCGACGGCGCGGACCTGCTGGTGTACACGGGCCACACCGAGGAGGAGATCGCCGCCGACCCGCGCCGGGCCGCGGCCGTCCGCGACGCCGACGCGCTGATCACCGGCCGCTACGAGGCGGCCCGGCCCACGACGCTGGTGTGGCGCGGCTCGGCCAACCAGCGCCTCCTGCCCCGCACCCCGCTGGGCCGCCGCCGCTACGGCCCGCACCTGGAACGCACCGCCGCGGCACCGGCGTTGGAGGCGGTCGCGGCTCCCGACGGCCGGGGCGTGCTGCTGCACGGCGTGCCGCGCCCCGGCGAACTGGCCGAGCTGGAGCGCCGGTTGCGCGCCGCCGGCACGCGGCTGAACGACCGTAGCTGGCGCCCGGGGCCGGACCCGGGCGAGCGCGACGCCTCCCGGCGGGCCCGCCGCGGGCGCTGCGGGTGAACGGCCGTGGCGCGGGCGGGCGTTACGGCGCGGGCGGGCGAGCCGTGCCCAGGTTCGCGATGGAGGCGGCCGTCGCCCGGTTGCGGATGACGAGGTGGACGGTCCAGTCCGGGTCGCGCACCAGCTCCTCGTGCACGGCCCAGCCGATCCACCGGGCGCTGACCTCGGGAGGCACCCGGCCCCGGCCGGTGCCGATCAGCGGGAAGCACAGGGAGGACAGCGGCGGGTCGTAGGCGTCGCGCTCGGCGCGCGCCAGCGCGAAGGTCTCGCGCACGGCGCGCGCGATGTCCCCCGTCGCCACCTCGTAGCCGTCGCGGCCTGCCAGCGGAACGGCCACGGCCGCGTGGTAGATGCGGCGGATGCCCTGGGCGGCCAGCGCGCCGGAGGAGGTCGCGGCGACCGTGCCCGGCCGCACCGGCAGCCCCGGGCGGCCGTGCCGCCGCACCCAGGCGTCCAGCTCCCTGGCCAGCACGTCGTCCACCAGCTCGCCGGCCGCGTCGCGCACGGCGGCGGCCCGCCGCAGGGCCCCCGAGACCGTGGGCCAGAAGGTCTTGGACAGCTCCAGGTAGACGTTCTCCGAGGAGACGACGATGTCGATGTCGCGCAGCAGGTCCACGGGCGAGACGTGCAGCACGAAGGGCGTGGGCGCGTCGGCGACGGTGGTCTCCACCTGGAACGGCGGGCTGTCGTCGTCCTTCGGCAGCGGCGCCGAGCCGTCGCGGGCGGAGGCTCGGCCGTTGCCGGCTGTCCCGCCGGCCCGGTACGCCCCGGTGACGGGCACTCCCGGACCGGACGAGCCGGAGCCGGGCGCACCCGCGCCGGAACTCTCGAAGACGAGCGCTCCCGAACCCGACGGGCCGGAGCCGGGCGCTCCCGCGCCGGAACTTCCGGAGAGGGGCACTCCCGGCCCGGACGGGTCGGTGCCCGTGGAGCCCGGCGTCCCCGGGCCGCGGTGTCCGGGGCTCGGGGCTCGGGGAACGGGCGCTCCGAAGCCGGACGTTCCCGGGCCGGAGGCCCCGGGGCCGGTCGGCCCGGCACCCGGCGCTCCCGGGCCGGGCGGCACGGGCCCGGTCATGACCGGCCCTGACCGGGTCGGCCCGGGCGTTCCCGGGCCCGCCGTCCCGGAGCCCGGCGGCGGCGCCGCGGAACCGGGCGGCGTGGAGGCCGGGACGGCCGCGACCGGCGGCGTGCCCGCTCCCGTGACGCCGTCGCGGACGGCCGCCGCGTCAGCGGCCCTGCACAGGGCCAGGACCGCCTCCGCGACCTGGGCGATGACCTGGACCTCCTGGTGCTTGCGGAAGGTCTCCGTGCTCACCCCGTACGCGCGGGCCGCATCCTTGCGGCGGTCCTGGGCCGGGTTGCCGCGCGTGCCCGCCGCCAGGCCGAAGGTGACCAGGGCCGCGCGGCCCAACGGCCCCTCCTCACCCAGCCGTCGCACGGCCTTCCGCAGCAACTCCTCGACGCCCAGCGGGGCGTCCTCCGGGCCGGCGCAGAACCCGCAGCGGACGGCGGCGTCCCGCAGGGCGGGCAGTTCGACGGAGCGCAGCCCGATCAGACCGGGGCGGCGCAAGGACTTCAATTCCGTGACGAGTTCGGCGTGCGTGGGGGCGGCGTGCGGAACGTCCGTGGCCATGCCTACCAACATAGAACCTCGCGGCCCGGCCGGTGCCCACTTGTGCGGAATTCGCGCCGGCGCGCGACCGCGCCGGGCACGCGCGCCGGTAACCAGCCGGGCGTGTTCGGGGGAAAGACCGGTCGATTGCCGGTACGCGGGGCAACGGCCGCCCGCCCGGGGGCGCTTGCGTGCTATCGCTTTTTCTGTGGCCGCCGGGAAGCGCCCGGCCGACGGAATGAGCGGCCACGGAGTTCCGCGCCCACCCCGCCCCCCGGAGAAATGCGAGGGCGGCCGGCGCGCGAAGAGCAGGGGGAATTCCGAGCATGATCAGAACGGAAAGCGTGGGCCGCGTCGTCCGGCGGGCGGCCCCTCCGCACCTCGCACGCTGGACGGCCCGCCACCGCGGCCGGCGCGACGGGCTCGCCGGCATCCCGCACGTCCCGCCGCAGGGCCAGGTCGAGTCCCCGGAAACCCCGTTCGTGCGCGAGCAGCACGCCACTGCCCGCCGCGCCGCGGAGCAGCTGCGGTCCCGGCTGCTGGACCGGGAGTGGCGGCTGGTCGCCGACCTCAGGTACCAGGCGGTGCAGGTCGTGGCGCAGTACGACGTCCGCGGCAGGGAGGCGCCCGCCGGGCTGGCCAAGTTCGGCGCGCGGGTGGGCGAGTGGCGCGCCAAGGCCGACGTGTGCCGCTACCGGGCGCGGGCCGTGACCGAGCACGCCAACCAGCAACTCGCCCGCTACTGGGACGAGGTGCGCCGCCACCACCGCGACCTGCCCGACCCCGCGCCCGCCTACCTGGCGGGCTGGGGCCCGGCCCGCGTGGAGCTCGACCCCTCCTGGGCCGACCCCGACCTGTGGCTGTCGGCCCCCACCGGCGGGCCTGAGGCCGAGGCGCCGCCCGGCGCCTCGGCCATCCACCGCGCCCTGTACCTGCTGGACAACCAGGGCCGCCGCCCGGCGGCCACGAGCGGGGCCGCGCCCGGCCCGGGCGGGAGGCGCTGAGATGGCACGCACGCGGACGGCGGGCGGACTGCTCGCCCTGGCCCTGCTCGGCGCCGCCACCACGGCCTGCGGGCTCTCCGAGGCCCTGGGCCTGCGCGGGCCCGAGCGGTACACGGCCGCCTGCGCCGTCCTGGTGGACGGCTCCGGCTCGGCCGCAGCCGCCCCCGAGGGCTTCGACGGCCGGGAGAAGCTGCGGACCGCGCTGCCCGACTTCCTCGCCGAACGCGAGTGCCGCACGCTGGCGTTCGCCCCGATCACCGCGGCCTCGCAGGGCTCCGAGTGCCAGGAACCCGAACTCGAGATGGACCCGGACGCCGACTCCACCGACGACCGGGACCAACTCCGGGAGGTCCGCCGGGTGATCGCCATGGAGCAGGCCGAAAGGCTGCTGGACTGCGCCCAGGAGAGGGACCCCGGCTCGGACGTGCTCGGAGCCCTGGCCCGCGTCGCGGACGCAGCCCCGGCGGACGCCGAGGCGTACCACGTGCTGGTGGTCAGCGACTTCGCGCAGCACGACGCCTCGTTCGTGCTGGGAAGCACCGACCTGTCGACGCCCGAGGCCCGCGCCGAGGCCATGGACGGGCTGGCCGCCGACGGGCGCCTGCCCCAACTCCCAGCGGGCACGGTCGTGTACCCGGCCGGGTACGGCATGCGGTACAGCGACGACCCGGCGGCGTACGACGACTTCGACGCCTTCTGGCGGGAGTTGCTCCAGGAGCGGGGGGAGGCCGATGTCGACCTCGCATACCGCCAGTGACCCGGGCGGCGGGCGGAACCCCCGCTTCGGGCGGCGCGCCACGCCCTCCGGCCGGGCCGCGCCCCGGCCCGCCCCGGACGTCGGCGGCCTGGCCGGGGCCGGCGGCCCCGGCCCCGGGCGTTCCGCGTTCCTCGACCGGTGCCGCCGGGAGGGCAAGCGGGCCGCCCGGCGCGGGCAGTACGAGGCGTGGGTCCTGCACGGGGAGGGCCGCCCGCCCCGGCTGGCGGCGCTGGCCTCGGAGCGCGACCAGGTGCGCCAGCACGTGCGGGTGCGGGCCGCCGCCGAGCAGAGCGCAGCCGAGCGCGCGGCCCAACTCGCCCAGGCCGAGGCCGAGTCGGCGGCGGCCGAGCAGCGGGCCGGGGCCGCCGCCCGCGAGGAGGCCGAGGCGCGGGTGGCCGCGACCACCGGCCAGCTCGACCGCCTCGCGGCCCACGAGGCGCGGCGAAGGCAGCTGCGGGACGCGCTGTCCCGCTGGGTGGCCCAGCGGCGCGCCCGGAGGCCCGCGCCGGACGGGGGCTGGCCCTCGGAGGGGCTGGCGCAGGTGGCCGACCCCGACGCCGACCCGGGCGCGGACCCGGCCGTACGCGCGGCGGAGCGGACGGCGTGGGAGGGCGACGCGGGGGCGACCGTCTCGCGCGGCGCGATGCTCGCCCTGCTGGCCTGCCTGGCCCTGGTCGAACTCCCCATCTACTGGTCGGTGTTCCGACGGATGCACGGCACGGGGGACCCGGCGTCCAACCTGCTCACCGCCACCTTCACCTTCGCCGTCGGCACGGTGATGATCGTGGTGCCGCACCTGCTCGGCCGCCTGCTGCGCGGCCGTTCCGCCACCGGCGCCCCGCGCGCCCTCACCCTGCCGGCCTGGGCGCTGGTCGGTGCGTGGGCCGCGGCCTGCTGGGTGCTGGGCCGGCTGCGGACCAGCCTGCTGGCGGAGGAGCGCGACCTGGAGGTGCCCGAGCGCTACCGCGACGTGGTGGACCCGGAGTTGCTGCGGGGCGAGAGCGTCCTGGCCGAACTGGGTATCTCCGAGGGGACGATGAGCCTGCTGTTCGTGGTCCTCCTGCTGCTGTCGGGCGGCATCGCCTTCCTGCTGGGCCTGGGCGTCGCCCACCCGTACGTGGCGGCCCTGCGCGGCGCCGCGGACGAACGCACGCGGCTGGGCGCCGCGGAGGCCGGGGCCCGCCGGGCGGCGGGCCGCGCGGCGGGGCTGGCGGGCGCACACCCGGCCGAGACCCGCGCCCGGCGGGAGGGCGTGGACGCGGCGCTGCGCGAGGTGGAGGACCTGTACGAGGCGGCGGCGCACGCCTACGTCGACGGCCTGGCCGCCGGCGCCCGCGACCCGGCCGTCACGGAGGCGGCGATGCGCCTGTCCGCCCAGTGGCCCCTGCTCCCGCCCGCCCCGCACTGACCGTCGACCACCGCCCCGGGAGGGCCCGTTGACCGAGGAGAACACGAGGTGCGGCACTGGGCCGCGTTCACCCATCAGGGCGCCGCGGGCCCGCGGCGCGACCCGGACGGGGGGGAGGGCGGAAGGTGGGCGAAGCGGGGCGGAGGGGGGCGGGTAGGGTCGGGTGGGTGAGCGGTTCGGAGAGCATGCGCCGGTGGTTCGACGAGACCCGTGCCGCGTTCGAGCGCGGGTGGTACGACCATGACGGCCGCCGGGTCGAACTCGGGGACCCGCTCCGGGAGATGCGCGAGGGAACCCGGCTGTACGCGCCGGAGGAGCTGGCGGGGCTGCCCGCGCCCGCCGGCGGGTCCGGCGGGCCGGTGGAGGTGACCGGCGAGAGCACGCTGGTGGCCGCCCGGCGGCTGGCCGGGGCCGGGGCCGGGCACGTGGCCGCCCTCAACTTCGCCTCAGCCCGCAACCCCGGCGGCGGCGTGGTCCGCGGCACCGTCGCGCAGGAGGAGGACCTGGCGCGGGCCGGGGCGCTGTACGACGCGCTGGCGCGCTGCCCGGAGTTCTACGCCTTCCACCGCGCCCAGGGCGACCCCTTCTACAGCGACCGGGTGATCTGGTCCCCGGGGGTGCCGGTGTACCGGGACGAGGAAGGCGGCTGGCTGCCCGCGCCGGTGCCCGTGTCCTTCCTCACCTCCGCCGCGCCCAACCGGCGCGTGATCGAGCGCGAACGGCCGGGCGAGACCGGCCTGTTGCCCGGCGTCTTCGCCCGGCGGGCGCGCGGCGTGCTGGCGGTCGCGGCCCGGCACGGCGTGACGCACCTGGTGCTCGGCGCGTGGGGCTGCGGCGTCTTCGGCAACGAACCGGCCGACGTGGCCGGGCAGTTCGCCGGGCTGCTGGGCGCGGGCGGCGAGTTCGCGGGGGCGTTCCGGCAGGTGACGTTCGCGGTGCTCGACCCGGCGGGGCGCACCCGCCGGGCCTTCGAGCGGGCCCTGACGGCCTGAGCGCCGGGGCGTCGTGAGCGCGGGCGGGCCCGGCGTCCGGGCCCTGCGGGCCGGGGTGTTCGCGGGCGTGTGCGTGCTGCTCGCCGCCCTCGGCCATGCCGAGATGTCCGCAACGCCCGTCCCGGGCACCGTCGTTGCCCTCGCGCTCGTGCCGGTGGCGCTGGCCGCCTGGTGCGCGGCGGGCCGCGAGCGCGGGCGGGTGGCGGTGGGCGCCGGGGCCGTGGGCGTTCAGGCGGCGCTGCACGTGGCGTTCACCCTGGGGCAGTTCCGCGCGGGGGGCGGGGGCGGCGCGTCCGGCGCGGCCGGAGTCCGGGCGCTGGCGCGGGCGTTGCTCTGCGGGCGGGACCCGGCGGGCGACGCCGAGGCGCTGCGCGTGGTGCGGGCGGCCGGGCTGGACGTGGCCCATCACGCGCACGGGGCCGCCGCGGACGCCGCGTTGACCGGCCACGGCCTGGGGCACGGCGGGCACGGGGCCGGGATGCTGGCCGCGCACCTGCTGGTCGCGCTGGCCGGGGCGGTGTGGCTCAGCCACGGCGAGCGGGCCGCGTTCCGCCTGGCCTGGGCCGCGGACGCCCGGGTGTTCACGCCGCTGCGGCGGCTGTTGCGGCCCGCCCCGGCCGTCGCCGCGCCGCCACGGATCGACGCGGCGCCGCAGCCGCCGGGCGTTCCGGCGCTGCGGCCCTTCCTCCTCGTCCATGCCGTGGTCCCCTCCCGGGGGCCGCCGCGGGGTCCGGTTCTCGCGCAAGGACACCGGATTTCCCAGCAGATGAGGACTCACGGCATGAGTGTGTCAACGGGCGGCGTCCCGCGCGCCGCCGTCTTCCCACTGGGGCAGGGGCGTTGGCGTTCCGCCGCCCCGCACCTCCCCCTCGGCCTTCCGCAACCGGTCGGTCAGGTCCCGCAGTTCGCCGACCCGGCGCTGCCACTCCCGGCAGGCCTCGCAGCCCGCGAGATGAGCGTCGAGCTGCCGCCCGGAGATGCCCGGGGGCAGGTCCTCGCCGTCGGCGCGGGCGGAGATCGCGTCACGGAAACGGGGGCAGGGCATGCGCCTATCATCCCCGACGCGTGAGACACGTTGGGCCGACCGGCCTGAGGCGGACGGCCGCGAGGCGGACCGCCGTCGGCGGGGCCGCGAGGAGCGGGGCCGCGCCGACCGGGAGGTGACCGGCTGGGCGCTGCTGGCCCGGGACGGGGACGAGGCGGCGCTCAACCGCTTCGTCCGCGCCACGCGGCCGGACGTGCGCCGGTACGTCGTTCACCTCGCGGGCGACGACCGGGCCGCCGAGGACCTGGTGCAGGAGACGTACCTGCGGGCGCTGCGCTCGCTGCCGCGCTTCGAGGGGCGCGCGACGGCGCGCACCTGGCTGCTGACCATCGCGCGCCGGACGGTCGTCGACCACCTGCGCGCGCTGGCCGCGAGGCCGCGCCCCGCGGGCCTGGCGGACTGGCAGGCCGCGGCGGAACGGGCCCAGCCGCGCGGGCTGCCGGGCTTCGAGGAGGGCGTGGCCCTGGCCGAGCTGCTGGAACGGCTGCCCGCGCGGCGCCGCGAGGCGTTCGTCCTCACCCAGCTCCTCGGCCTCTCCTACGCGGAGGCCGCGACGGTGGCCGACTGCCCCGTCGGCACGGTCCGCTCCCGCGTGGCCCGCGCCCGCGAGGCCCTGCTCACCCTCCTGGCGACGGACCGCGAGCCGGGGGCCGGGGGCTGAGGGTGGGGCCCCGGCCCCTAGGGGCCGGGGCCCCGCAGGGGGCGCGCACGCCGCCCGCAGGGCAACGCCTTGACAGGTGCCCCCGGCAAGGGGCCTCGGGCCGGGCGGGGCTACCAGTCGCGGGGGTGGAAGGCCACGGCCGTCACCTCGATGGATGGGCTGTCGCGGAACTCCAGGGTGAAGCGGACCCGTTGGCCGGGGCGCAGGGGCGGGGCGGGCTCCAGGAGGACGTTGACCGTCCAGGGGGCCATGCGCAGGGTCTCGCCGGCCGGGAGGGGGGCGGGGCCGCTGAGGGCCGCCTCGGTTTCGGCCGGGAGGTCCCCGGGCGCGGGGCGGGCCTCGGTCAGCTCGTCGTCGGCGCCGCCGTCGTTGCGCAGGTCGAAGTAGGCCGAGGTGCCGGTCTCGTTGCCCGGCAGCGGGACCATGACGCGGGCCTGCACGACGGCCGGGCGGGCGGGCGTGCCCGCAGCGCCGATCGCGGCCCACCCGGCGAGCACCGCGAGCACCGTCGCGCAGGCCGCCGCCCGCACCCGGGGCGCCGGCGCCCCGGGCAGCACGGCCAGGGCCGCGCCCGACAGCACGGCGAAGCCCGCGGCGGGCAGCAGGAGCCCGGCGCCCGTCAGCGCGACGGCCGTCACCGCCGCGAGCAGCACCAACGCCAGCCGCCGCTCCCGGCGTTCGCCCGGGCCGGGCCGCGCCGCGGCGAGCAGCAGCAGCGCGGCCGAGGCGACGGCCGTCCACGGCCGCGCGCCCGCCCCGGCCCAGAACCCGGCGCTCACCGCCGCCACCGCGCCGGTCCAGGGCGCCGGGCCCGCGGGGGCGCGCGCCAGGAGCGCGGCGGCGGCGGTCACGCCGAGCCAGCCGGTCGCGGCGCGCTGCCCCGCCTCCGGGCCGGGCCCCAGGAACAGCGTGAACGCCGCCCACCCGAAGGGCCCCGCCACGGCCGCGGCCACCGCCGCGTCGGCCCAGGCCGGGGGGCCGCCGCCGTCCGGCTCGCGGGCAGCGCGGGCAGCGCGGGCGGCCAGCCGCCGGTAGCAGGGCCAAGCGCCCCAGACCGCGAGTTGCGCGGCGAGCACGAAGCACAGCCAGGGCTTCTCGGTGAACGCCAGCCGCGGCGCCGAGGCCAGCAGCAGCACCGGGGCGGCCAGGGCGGCGGCGGCCAGACGCGCGGGGCCCCCGCCGGGCGGGCCGCCCGGCGCGGCGGCGTGAGGCGCGGGCGCGGCGGCGGGCCCCGCGTCAGTCGCCGTGGCCATGCCCGCCTGAGTTCCCCGTGCCGGGCTCGCCGGAGTCACCCGGCGCGGGCCCGTCAGGCGCCACCGGCCCGACGGCCGCGCCGACCGCGTACGCCGCGGCGAAGACGAGCGCGAGGACCGCCAGCGCGGCCACGGCCCGCATCCAGGGGCCGGCCGGTCTCCTGTCGTTCGCCGGCTGATGCGCGGGCTCGGTCACGGACGTTCCTCTCCGGGAGTGTCGGGCGGGTAGTGGAAGGCGATCAACGGGCCGCCGCCGTCGGGGCGTTCGACCACCGTGGCGGAGACCCCGAAGACCTCGGCGAGCAGTGCCGGGCGCAGCACCTCGCGGGGCGTGCCGGAGGCCACCAGCCGCCCGTCGCGCAGCACGTGCAGACGGTCGCAGACGGCCGCCGCCGCGTTCAGGTCGTGCAACGCGGCCAGTGTGGTGCGACGTTGGCGCCGCAGCAGGGTCAACAGCTCGACCTGGTGCCGGATGTCGAGGTGGTTCGTCGGCTCGTCCAGCACGAGAACGTCCGCGGCCTGGGCGAAGGCCCGCGCCAGCAGCACGCGTTGGCGCTCCCCGCCGGAGAGCGCGGCGAACGGCCGGTCCGCCGCCCAGCCCATCCCGGTCTCGGCCAGCGCCCCGGCCACCGCGGCCCGGTCGGCGGCCGACTCGGCGGCGAACGCCCGCTGGTGCGGCACGCGGCCGAGCGCGACGACCTCCCGCACGGTGAGCTGGAAGGCCTCGGAGGTCTCGCCGCGCTCCTGCGGCAGCGCGGCCACCCGGCGGGCGGCGCGCGCGGGCGGTAGCGCGCCCAGGTCCTCGCCGTCCAGCAGCACGCGCCCGGCGGCGGGCCGCAGGTGTCGGTAAACGGCGCGCAGCAGGCTGGACTTGCCGCTGCCGTTGGGCCCGATCAGCCCGGTCAGCCGGCCGGGCGGGGCGATCAGCCGGGCCCCGGAGACGACCGCCCGCCCGGCCAGCCGCACGTCCAGATCCTCGACGGCGAGGCCCGCGAGCCCCCCGAACCCGGCGGGCGGGGAAGCGTGCACCGGCACCTCGCCGGCCGCGGCGCTCACCGTGTCTCCATGGTCCGCTTCTCCGCCCACGCGGCAAGGTGCGGCCGTCGTCGTCGGCTGCGGCCCGGCAGCCGCATGTGCGTCGCTCACCGCGCCTCCTCCGGGTCCGCTGCGGCGGTGCCCGCGCCTCCGCCCGCGCGGCACGGCGGGGCCGTCATCGCCGCCCGGGGCCCGGACGCCGCGCCGTGTCGCCCGCTGGTGCCCCCGCGGGGGGCAGCGCACTTCACCGGCGCCCCAGCAGCCACAGCAGCGCGGGGGCGCCCAGGACCGAGGTGACGACCCCGGCCGGGAGCTCCTGGCCGTCCACGGCGGTGCGGCACAGCACGTCGACCACCACCATCAGGACCGCCCCGCCCAGCGCAGCCAGCGGCAGCGTTCTGCGGTGGTCGCCGCCGACCAGCAGGCGGCAGGCGTGCGGGACCATCAGCCCGACGAACGCGATCGCCCCGGCCACCGCCACCAGCGCGGCCGTCAACAGGCTGGTGACGACGAAGAGTTCGCGGCGCAGCCAGGCCACCCGCACGCCCGCCCCCGCCGCCGACTCGTCGCCGAGCGCGAGGGCGTTCAGCGGCCGGGCGCGGGCCAGCAGCCACAGCAGCGCGGCGGCGACGGTCAGCGCGGGCATCGCCAGGTCGTCCCAGGTGGCGCCGCCGAGGCTGCCCATCAGCCAGAACAGCACGCCCTGCACCTGCTGCGCGTCCCCGGCCCGCAGCACCAGGTAGCTGGTGACGCCGGAGAGGAACTGCCCGATCGCCACCCCGGCCAGCACCAGCCGCAGCGGCGCGAAGCCCCCGCCGCGCGCGAGCGCCGTCATGCCCCAGACCAGGCCGAACGCGAGCAGCGCCCCGGCGAACGCGGCGGAGGTCAGGCCGAGTCCGAGCAGTCCCCCGGCGCCCGCGCCGAGCACCAGGTAGGCCACGGCGCCGAACGAGGCGCCGGAGGAGATGCCCAACAGGTAGGGATCGGCAAGGGGGTTACGGACCAGGGCCTGGACGGCCGTTCCCGCCAGGGCCAGGCCGGCGCCGACGAGGGCGGCCAACAGGGCGCGCGGCACGCGCAGTTGCCACACGACGAGGTCGGTGGTGCCGGGCCTGGCGGGCTCCCCGGCGAGCCGGCGGCCGACGACGGACCACACCTCGCCCGCCGGGATCGAGGTGGCCCCGAGGGAGACGGCCACGGTCAGGGCGACGGGCAGCGCCAGGGCGAGCACCAGGGCCGGCAGCAACGCGCGCCGGCGGCGCCAGGCCCGGCGTTCCCCGCCATGGCCGTCCGGCGCGACGGCCGCGACCTCGGCGGTGGCTCCGGGCCCGGGAACGGCCGGGGGAACGGCCGCCGCAGGCACGGGCGCGCCGCTCACCGCCCCTCCCCTCCGGTCTCCGCTGACCCGTCGGCCTCGTTCGCCCCGTCGATGCGCCCCGGGTAGAGCGCCTCCGCGATCTCGCGGGCCGTCTCGGCCGTGCGGACCCCGGCGAGGGTCGTCTCCTCGGAGCCGATGCGCAGGAAGCGGCCCTCGCGGACGGCGGCCAGGTCCCGCGTTCCGGCGAAGGTGCGCAGGAACTCCTCGGCCTCGTCGAACGCCTGCTCCCGCTCGGCCTCGCTGCCGCGGGCGCGGACCGCGAGCTGGATCCAGTCGGGGTCGGCGGCGACGACCTCCTCCCAGCCGGTGGGGCGGAACGCCTCGTCGCAGGAGGCGAAGACGTTCCGCGCCCCGGCCTCGGTGATCACGGCGTGGCCGGTCTGCCGGTTGCACACGGCCATCGGCTGGCGGGTGCCCGCGTCGTAGTCGAAGAGGAAGTAGTCGGGGCGCTCGGCCTGCGGCACGCCCGCGGTGAACGCCCGGACGGGCGCGAGGCGTTGCTCCATCTCCGCGATCAGCTCGGCGGCCCGTTCTGCGGTGCCGGTGAGGGTGCCCAGGCGCAGGATGTCCTCCTCGACGAGGGTGAGGTTGTCCTGCCGCTCGGAGGCGGCCGGGTCGCAGGCGGTGGCCAGCAGGGGCACGGGCGTGACGCCGGCGGCGGCGAACTCCTCGTCGGTGGGACGCCCGGTCGCCCCGCCGTCCGAGGAGTGGACGAAGGACTCGACGTAGGCGTCGGCGCCGGAGGCGAGCAGCGTCTCGCGGTCGATCAGGGTCTCCCCGAGGACGGGAACGTCCCGGGCGCGCGCGTCGAGATCCGCGGGCAGGGCGCCGGGCGCGGGCGGGAAGCCGGTGCCGATCACGCGGTCCCCGGCGCCGAGGCGGAGCAGGATCTCCAGGGCGGCGGCGTCGCTGGTGACGATCCGGCTCGCGGGGGCGGGGAGTCGGATCTCGGCGCCCTCGCAGGCCGCCACCCTCACGGGGCCGCCCCCGCCCTCCTCCCCGTCGGCCCCGCCGCTTCCGGAGCTGCCGGAGCCTCCCCCGCAGGCGGCGGTCAGCGCGGCCGTCAGCGCCAGCGCCAGACCCGTCCCCGCCGCGCGGGGTCCGCGCCTTTTGCGCGCGCCGCGTGCACCACCCATCCGAGCCACCTCCGGTGTGTCCGGCCCGGCGTCAGCCTCGCGGCTCTCGCGTGCTCCCGGGCCGGTCTCCGGGTCAGTAGTCGGACGCGCCCCCCTCCGGGTTCCGCCGGCGGCGCGGCCGTCTCAGAAGATGACCGCGCGCAGCAGCCGCCGCCCCGCCCGGACGACGGGCTGGGCGTGGGTCGGGGTGACGTTGGCGACGACGGCCGCCCCGGCCTTGGCGTCCGGGCTGAACCCGACGAACGCCGTGAAGCCGCCCGTGCCGCCGGTGTGCCACAGCAGCGTCCGGCCCCGGGCCACCCGGTGGTACCAGCCGAGGCTGACGTCGTTCGGGCTGCGGGGCCAGGGGTGGTACGGCTGGTGGGTGGCGGACAGGGGGGCGGCCAGGGTGGTGAGGTGGGGGTGGACGTTGGCGTGCAGGAAACGCAGCAGGTCGGGGCCGGTGGAGTAGAGCGCGCCCGCGCCGGCCAGGGCGTCGAACGTCCAGGCGGGGACGGCCCGTCCGCGGCGGTGCCCGGTGGCGGGGCGGGCGGCTCCGCCGGGCGCCGGGGTGCCGGGGATGCCCGTGGCGTCCATGCCCAGGGGGCGCAGCACCCGCTCGGCGAGCAGGGAGGCGTAGTCCGTGCCCGCGGCGTTGGCCAGCAGCTGCCCGAGCAGTCCCATCCCGTAGGTGGAGTACCGGACGGTGCGGGAGCGGCGGGGGCGCAGCCGGGTGGTGTCGCGGTAGAGGTCGGAGATGCGGTAGGACCCGTAGGGGTCGGTGAACCACTGGGGCAGGCCGCGCCGGTAGAGGCCGCGCGGACGGCGGGGCAGGCCGCCGCTGTGCGTGGCCAGGTCCAGCAGGGTCACCGGCGGGTCGGGGGCGCGGCGGGGCGCGGCGGCGGCCGGCAGGTGGGCCTCGACGGGGTCGTCGTAGGAGACCTCGCCGCGCTCGGCGAGCACGGCCAGGAGCAGGGCGGTGAACGGCTTGGTGACCGAGCCGAGGGCGAAGGGCGTGTCGGTGGTGACCGGCTCGTCCCGCGCCCAGCTCAGCCGTCCGGCCGCGTGCACGGCCTGGTTGGGCCCCTGGACCAGGGCGGCGATGACCCCGGGGGTGTGGCGGCCGGCCAGCAGGCCGCCGGCCGCCTCCTTCAGCAGCTCGGTCGGGCCGGCGTCGCCGCCGGTCCCGCCGGTGGCCTCGCCGTTGATCCCGCCGCTGGTCACCCCGCGCTCCGGGAGGCGCCCGGAACCGCGGTCTGGAGGGCGCGCAGCACCGTGAGGGAGCCGGCGACCGCGGCCACGATGGTCGGGTGGTGGTGGTTGAGGAAGGCGTGCTCGGGGTCGGACGGGGGGCGGGTGACGCCGTTGGGCACCATCCCGTCGGCGCGCTGGGCCTCGGCCAGCCGCTCCCAGACGTGGTCGTAGAAGCGGGGGCGTTCCAGGCAGACGTCCACGATCAGGAACTCGGCCAGCAGGTCCCAGGAGCGGGTCTCGGAGAAGACCTCGACCCAGACGGGCAGCCACTGCTCCAGGTACTCCTGGAGGTCGGCGGGCAGGCCCTCGGGGCGGGCGCCCCAGTCGGTGAGGTGGAAGACGGTGTGAGTGACGCCGTAGGCGTTGTTCGTGTCGAGCATCCAGGGCTCGGGGCGTCCGCCGAGCCAGGTCTGGGCGGTCAGCTCCTCGGCGTCCGGCGGGTCGGGCAGGCCGAGCCGGCGGGAGGCGCCGAGCACGGCGAGGCGGCGGTTGGGAACGTGCTCGGTGTACCGGGAGGCGCGCAGCCGGTCCAGGCGGGCGCACAGGGTGTCCAGGCCCTCGTGCCGGTATCCGGCGACGGCGAAGTGGCCGTAGATCTCCCGGGGGTGGGTGGCGGCGGGGGTGTGGCGCTGGAGCTGGTGGAGCAGGTCGCCGCCGCGGAACTCGCGCCAGGCGAAGTCCATCAGCTCCTGGGCGGTCTGCGTGGTGCGCGGGCCGGCGACGGCGGTGCGCAGCACGGTGCCCGCGGCCAGGGCCAGCTCGCTGAGGGACTTCAGCCCGTCGCCGGGGATCTCGTGGTCCGCCACGTCCCGGGGGAGGGCGAAGGAGGTCCGCATCCGGCCCAGCCACTCCAGGGCGGCGTCGCTGACCTGGTGGGCCAGCCGGATGGTGGTCGCGGCGGCGGGGCCGACGGTGGTCATGGCGTTCCTCCGTCCCGCTCGCCGCCCTCCCCCGCCAGGAGGCGGTGGGCGATGGCGAGCTCAAGCAGGGCGCGGGGCTGGGCGGGCGCCAGGGCCGCGATGTAGTCCGTCGCGGGCGCGAGCAGGGGCTCGGGCGGGGCGGCGCGCCCGGCGTCCAGGGCGATCCAGCGGGCGAGGCGGGCGGCGCTGAGGTGGTCGCGGCGCAGCAGGGCGCGCGCCATGCCGCGGGCGAGGTCGGCGCGCCGGGCGAGGACCTGCCGGCGCTGCGGCCCCTCCACGGGCGGCAGGGCCAGGGGCGCCAGCCGGACGAGGCCCGCGCTCCATCTCACCCAGGCGCCCTTGGCGTTGCCCGTGCCCTCGTGCGGAACGTCCGGCGGCTCGGGGAGAGCTGCCTGCGCGCCGCCGGGGGTCCGGGCGGCGCCGCCGGAGGTCCGGGCGGCCGGGCCCTGGGCGGCCAGGCCGTCCCACCGGGTGGCGTCCACGCCGAGCCGGGCCAGCACCCGGACCAGCGCGGCGTCCCTGGCGGCCCACAGCGCGGCGTCGCGCGCCTGGGGTGCCGGGGCGGGGAAGGCCGCGACGGCGGCCCGCACCAGGTCGGCGTCGAGGGCGTCGAAGGGGTGTCCGGCCAGGAGGAACGGCGCGAGCGCGTCGGGGCCCGCGCCCCGGATCGCGCCCAGCGTCCGCGCCTGCTGGTCCCGGTCGGACACGCAGTCCCGCAGGCGGAACGCCGCCGCGGGTCCTGGCCGCAGAGCGGCCGTCAGCTCGGTGGCCAGCGCTTGGGCGGCCGACTCGACCGCACCAAGCGCCGCCTGATGTGCTACCGACATCAAGGAGTCCTAGAAGGCCGCCGCGCAGGCAAGGTTCTGGGCCATGCCCTCGAAGGCGTCCTCCAGCGGCTCCTCCTTCCGGGGGTTGGCCGACAGCAGGGCCGCCGCGGCCAGCAGCAGGAGGGCGACGCCCTGGGCGGAGCCCGGGCCCTCGCTCCGGGACGCCTCTCCCTCGACCACGAGGGCGTGCACGGCCTCGGCCTCGCGAGCGGTCGTCGTCAGGTCCTCAACCCACATGACACTTACCTCACTTCCACACTTCTTCTGACGCGGAGCCATTCCGCGGTGGGTGGCTTTCCTCGGCCGCGGCACACCATGCGAAAAGTCGGAAATTGTACTGTATTGGCGCCGAACTGCCGTGAAGGCGGCGCATCAGGTGCCCAACGGATGCCTTCCGACCACTTCGTTCGCCCGCGGCGACCGAAACCGATACCGCCCCACCGCCCACCCTGACGTTCGCCATTCGAACGATGGTCGGCATGCACCGTTCCCGCCCGACTCGACGGCCGGGAACGCCCCGCTGACCCGCCCTCCCCCGACGAAGGGGAGCCGCCATGCCGCACGCCCCCTCCCGCCCCGGCCTCGCACCGCCCCGCCCCGGCCGCCCGCCAGGGCGCGCCGGGCGTCTGTCCCGCCTCCTCGGCGGCGGCCTGGCCGCGGCCGTTCTCTGCGGCACGGCCCTGGCCGCGGCCCCCGGCGCGAACGCCACGGCGCACTCCCCGGACGAGGCGCCCCGGGGCCGGCCCGCCGGCATCCCCTTCCCTGAGGCCAGCGGCCCCCTCCCCCGGACCGCCGCCTCCCGCGCCTTCGGCGGCGCATGGTGACCCGGCAGCCACGCGACCCGCGGCAGGGCTTGCGCGACGTCGGCGTCCCCGTGATCCAGGCGATGTACCAGCCGGACGCGCCCTGACCTCCCCCGCCGCCGTATCACGGCCGGGGCCGTCCCCCCGCCGTGATACGCTGCTCCAGCGACAACGGCCCGCACTGCGGCGCGTCGCACATCAGCCAGGTCCTGTGGAGCAGTTTGGAGTGCTCGCCACCCTGTCAAGGTGGAGGCCGCGGGTTCAAATCCCGTCAGGACCGCTCCGGCTGGGTAGCTCAGTTGGTACGAGCGTCCGCCTGAAAAGCGGAAGGTCGCCGGTTCGACCCCGGCCCCAGCCACCTCTTCAAAGCTGAATGATCAAGCTCAAGGCCCTGCCGGGCGGTGTCCGGCGGGGTCTTGTGCTGTGCGGGGGCGGCGGGTCCAGAAGAGGGTGCAGCAGGCGGCGGACCAGGCGGTGAGGACCAGGTAGGGCTGGGGGTGGAGGTCGCCGCCGAAGTAGACGGCGGTGTGCTGGGCGTTGACCGAGGCGCCCGGGGGCAGCCAGCGGCCGATGGTGCCCAGGAAGGAGGGGAGGAGGGGCCAGGAGACGGCGCCGCCGGAGGAGGGGTTGCCGAGCATCACCATCAGGACCCAGGTGGGGAGGATGGCCCAGCGGCCCACCAGGGCGTTGAACATCGTGAAGACCATGCCCGAGGTGAACATCGTCAGCGCCAGGATTCCCCAGGACAGCGGGAGCGGCAGGCGCACGGCGTCGAGGACCCAGTCCACCGCCGCGACGATGGCCAGGGCGCCGAGGGCCGCGTAGGCGGCGGTGCAGGCGACGCGTTCGCCGCGGCGCAGGCCGGGGGCGTTGGCGGCGAGCTGGACCGCGCCCAGGAAGCCGACGATCACGGCCGCGATGGTGATGTAGAAGAGGGACAGGCCGCGCGGGTCGCCCGGCTCCAGCGGCTTGAGGTCGCGCACGCGCAGGTCGGCGCCCAGGGCACGGGCCGCCGCGCGCGCGTCGGAGCGCAGCAGCTCGGCCACCGAGGCGCCGGCCGCCGAGGCCAGGTCCAGGTCCACCCGGTCCCCGCGCTCCCGGACGATCGCGAAGACCCGCTGCGCCTCGACGGCGTCCACAGCCTGTGGACGGCGCGCGTAGCGGTGGACGACCAGCTCCGCGCCCAGCCGCTGGTGCAGGGTGCGCAGGAACGGCCCCGTCCCCTCGCCGACCGCGGCCACCGGCACCCGGTGCGGCGTCGGGGACTTGACCGCGTACGTGTAGGAGCCGGCGAAGAGGCCGGCCGCCGCCGCGACGATCAGCGCCACGACGACGGCCGGGAGGTAGGGGCGGAGGCGGGGGGCGCGAAGGGGGTGAAGGGGTGGAAGGCGCACGAAGCACACCATAGGAGGGCAGAACGTCCGCGCCGCGCGTGCGGGATATCGGCTCGCCGCCCCGGGTGCCGAGGTGAGACCCTTGGACGCGTATGTCCACACATCCCACCCCCCTCTCGCCCGCCGGGCTGGCCGAGCGCCTGCCCGCCCTGATGCTGGCCGACCAGCGGCGCCTGGGCCGGCGTCTGGAGGGCGCCCGCCGGGTCAGGAAGCCGGAGGCCCGGCAGTCGGTGCTGGCCGAGATCGCCGGGGCGATCGAGGCCGCCGAGGGCCGCGTCGAGCGCCGCCGCGCCGCCGTGCCGCCGGTCCGCTACCCCGAGCAGCTCCCGGTCAGCGCCAAGAAGGACGAGATCGCCGCGGCCATCCGCGACCACCAGGTCGTGATCGTCGCCGGGGAGACCGGCTCCGGCAAGACGACCCAGCTCCCCAAGATCTGCCTGGAGCTGGGCCGCGGCGTCCAGGGCCTGATCGGGCACACCCAGCCGCGCCGGATCGCCGCGCGCACCGTCGCGCAGCGGGTCGCGGACGAGCTGGGCACGCCGCTGGGCGGCGCGGTGGGGTACCAGGTGCGTTTCACCGAGCAGGCCGGCGAGGACACGCTGGTGAAGCTGATGACGGACGGCATCCTGCTGGCCGAGATCCAGCACGACCGCGAGCTGCGCCGGTACGACACGCTGATCATCGACGAGGCCCACGAGCGCAGCCTGAACATCGACTTCCTGCTCGGCTACCTCGCCCAGCTCCTGCCCCGCCGCCCCGAGCTGAAGGTGGTCATCACCTCGGCCACCATCGACCCCGAGCGCTTCGCCCGGCACTTCGCGGACCGCGAGGGCCGCCCGGCCCCGGTCGTCGAGGTCTCGGGGCGGACCTACCCGGTGGAGGTGCGCTACCGGCCCCTCACGGGCGGCGACGGCGAGCCGGAGGACGAGGAAGCGGCGGAGGAAGAGGAGGCCAGGGACCAGGTCACCGCCATCGCCGAGGCCGTGGACGAGCTCCAGGCCGAGGGCCCCGGCGACATCCTCGTCTTCCTCTCCGGCGAGCGCGAGATCCGCGACACCGCCGAGGCCCTGGAGAAGCGCCGCCTGCGGCACACCGAGATCCTGCCGCTGTTCGCGCGCCTCTCGCACGCCGAGCAGCAGCGGGTCTTCCAGCCGCACCCCGGCCGCCGCGTCGTGCTGGCCACCAACGTCGCCGAGACCTCCCTGACCGTCCCCGGCATCAAGTACGTCATCGACCCGGGCACCGCCCGCATCTCCCGCTACAGCCACCGCACCAAGGTCCAGCGCCTGCCCATCGAGCCCGTCTCCCAGGCCAGCGCCAACCAGCGCAAGGGCCGCTGCGGGCGCACCAGCGACGGCATCTGCATCCGGCTGTACTCGCAGGAGGACTTCCTCTCCCGCCCCGAGTTCACCGACGCCGAGATCCTGCGCACCTCGCTGGCCTCGGTGATCCTCCAGATGAACGCGGCCGGCCTGGGCGCGGTGGAGCGCTTCCCGTTCATCGACCCGCCCGACCACCGCTCGGTGAAGGCCGGCGTGCAGCTCCTGGAGGAGCTGGGCGCGCTGGACGCCAAGGGCCTCACCCCCGTGGGCCGCAAGCTCGCGCAGCTCCCGGTGGACCCGCGGCTGGCCCGGATGGTCCTGGAGGCCGACCGCAACGGCTGCGCCCGCGAGGTGATGGTCATCGCCGCCGCGCTGTCCATCCAGGACCCCCGGGAGCGCCCGGCGGACAAGCAGCAGCAGGCGGACGCCAAGCACGCGCGCTTCCGCGAAGGGCCGGGCGAGGACTCGGACTTCCTCGCGCTGCTCGCGCTGTGGAGGTACGTCCGCGAACGCCAGCGGGCGCTGTCCTCCTCGGCCTTCCGCCGCCTGTGCCGCGCCGAGTTCCTCAACTACCTGCGGATACGCGAGTGGCAGGACATCTTCGCGCAGCTGCGCTCGGTGGCGCGGACGCTGGGCCTCCAATACGCCGAGGAGGAGCGGGAGCCCGACCCCGCGCGCATCCACCAATCGCTGCTGGCGGGCCTGTTGTCGCACATCGGGCTGAAGGACACCGAGAAGCACGAGTATCTCGGCGCGCGCGGCGCGAAGTTCGCCGTCTTCCCCGGTTCGGGCCTCTTCCGCAAGCAGCCGCGCTGGGTGATGTCGGCCGAGCTGGTGGAGACCTCCCGGCTGTGGGCGCGGATCAACGCCCGCATCGAGCCGGAGTGGATCGAGCCGCTGGCCGGGCACCTGGTGAAGCGGACCTACAGCGAGCCGCACTGGGAGCAGAGGCAGGCCGCCGTGATGGCCTACGAGCGCGTCACCCTCTACGGCGTGCCGATCGTCGCCCAGCGCAAGGTGAACTACGGCCGCGTCGACCCGGCCACCTGCCGGGACCTGTTCATCCGCAACGCCCTGGTCGAGGGCGACTGGCGCACCCGGCACCAGTTCTTCCACGACAACCGCAAGCTGCTGGCCGAGGTCGAGGAGCTGGAGCACCGCGCCCGGCGCCGCGACATCCTGGTGGACGACGAGACGCTGTACGCCTTCTACGACCAGCGGCTGCCCGAGGAGATCGTCTCCGGCGCCCACTTCGACTCCTGGTGGAAGCGCAAGCGGCGGGAGGAGCCCGACCTCCTCAGCTTCGAGAAGTCGATGCTGATCAACGAGCGGGCCGGCGCCGTCACCAAGGCCGACTACCCCGACACCTGGCGGCAGGGGCGGCTCAGCTTCCGCGTGACGTACCAGTTCGAGCCCGGCGCGGACGCGGACGGCGTGACGGTGCACGTGCCGCTCCAGGTGCTCAACCAGGTGACGGCCGACGGCTTCGACTGGCAGATCCCGGGACTGCGCGAGCAGTTGGTGACCGAGCTGATCCGGTCGTTGCCCAAGCCGCTGCGCCGGCACTGCGTCCCGGCGCCGAACTTCGCCCAGCGGTTCCTGCGCGAGACGCCGGAGCCGGAGGAACGCCCGCTGACGGCCGCGCTCGCGGCCTTCCTGACCGGGGTGGCGGGCGTGCGGATCGCGCCGGAGGACTTCGACGCCTCGCGGGTGCCCGGGCACCTGCGGATCACCTTCCGGGTGGTGGACGAGCGGCGCGGGAAGCCGGCGGCGGACGGCACGGACGCCGGGAACGCCGAGAACGCCGAGGACAAGGACCTGGACGCGCTGCGGCTGCGGCTGCGCCCGAGGGCCCGCGCGGCCCTGGAGGACGCCTTCTCGGCCGCCTCGCCCGCGGAGATCCCGCAGCGTTCCGGGCTGACCTCGTGGACGATCGGCGCGCTGCCGCGGACCTTCGAGACGCGGCGCGGCGGGCAGCCGGTACGGGCGTTCCCGGCGCTGGCGGACGAGGGCGCGTCCGTGGCGGTGCGGCTGTGCGACACCGAGGAGGAGCAGCGGCGCGCCATGCGGGAGGGCACGCGGCGCCTGGTCCTGCTCCAACTCCCCTCCGACCCGGCCCGGTTCGCGCAGCGGCGGCTGGACAACGCCGCCAAGCTGGCGCTCTCCAGCAGCCCGCACGGCAGCGTGGCGGCGCTTTTCGCGGACTGCGTGACGGCCGCGGCCGACCAGTTGATCGCGGAGCACGGCGGCCCGGCCTGGGACGAGGAGGCGTTCCGCAAGCTGTTCGACGCGGTGCGCGCGGACATCACGGACCTCACGCTGCGGCTGGTGCGGCAGGTCCGCGAGGTGCTGGCCGCCTGGCAGGCGTGCGAGCGGCGGCTGGCGGGGCTGACCAGCCCGGCCCTGGCCCCGGCCCGGGAGGACCTGCGCGGGCAGCTGAACGCCCTCGTGGCCCCCGGCTTCGTCACCGCGCACGGCGCGCGGCGGCTGCCGGACCTGCTGCGATATCTCGCGGCGGCCGACCGCCGGATGCAGCAACTCCCGCACCAGGCCGAGCGGGACCGGGCGCGGATGGCGAAGATCCACGAGATGCGGGACGAGTACGCCTGGCTGCTGGAGCAGTTCCCGCCGCCGAAGCGGGTTCCGGCCGCGGCGGCCGAAATCCCGTGGATGATCGAGGAGTTGCGGGTGAGCTACTTCGCGCACGCGCTGGGCACGGCCTACCCGGTCTCGGACAAGCGGATCGTCAAGGCCATCGACGCCCTGGCCCCGCCCGGCTCCTCGTAGGGGCACCGGCGGCGATTCGCCGGGCGGCCCGGGGCTGGGGTAGAGTCGCGCTCGCACAGATGGTCCTGTGGAGCAGTTTGGAGTGCTCGCCACCCTGTCAAGGTGGAGGCCGCGGGTTCAAATCCCGTCAGGACCGCAGCGCCAAAGCCCGGACCCCACACGGGGGGTCCGGGCTTTCTGCGTTGGGTAGGTCTGGGTCAGGACGGGAGCGGCGCGGCAGGGTCGGCCGCACTCTACCCCACGCACGGCGGGCCGGTCAAGAGCCGGGGCGTGTGACGGGAGTCACTGAACTTGGTTGCGGGCTGAGCTCGTTCGACCCCGTAGAGAGAACCGCCAATTTAATATGTGCAATTGCACGGCGGGGCGGGCCGCCGACCGGCCCGCTTCCGGGCCCCGGGGGGACTCAACGCGCGGAGACAAGGATCGCGCCGGACCCGGCGGAGTCCGGCGCGATCTCGTCGGACGGCGCGGAGTGGGGGCTCCGGCGCCGCCGCGGAGTGAGTGGTGCGCGGTGGTGCGCGGTGGTGCGTAGTGGTGCGTAGTGGTGCGTAGTGGTGCGGTCGTGCTTCAGGCCTCGCCACGCTGCTGCGGGATGCCCGCGAGCAGCGCGCGGACCTCCGCCTCGCGGTAGCGGCGGTGCCCGCCGAGCGTACGGATAGACGTGAGCTTGCCCGCCTTTGCCCAGCGTGTGACCGTTTTGGGGTCGACGCGGAACATCGTGGCAACCTCAGCCGGGGTCAGCAGCGGCTCGGCATCAGGGGTGCGAGCGGTCATGAGCGGCCTCCTCGGGAGAACCGAACCATCACGGTTCTTTCCTCTAAATTCTGCACCTTCACCCGCGTTGCCCGAAATGGCAGACGGGGGTCGAGTCGGTTATAGGACGAACGGCTTGTCCTCGGCACTACAACTACACCATCCGTCCAGCCGGGTCGGCCAAACCGATGGAATTGCCCTCTCAGGTGTTCAACCTCGGCGGAAGCCGACTGGAACGTGCCATAGCGGACAGTCACTCGACCGTAACGGTCCGTCATGGCGTGATGACTCACCATCAGCCCCGCCGGGGAAGGACCCCCGCGAACTCCTTGTCCTATTTTGACACGAGGAGACTACTTGTTGGCAAGAGTTCCATACAGTGCCATCCATCACCCTTGGGCCTCTTGGGACCCCTTAGGGGCTTTAGTCCCTCGCTTCCCGGGACGGAGGTCCCGCGGGCTCAGTTGGCGAACTGCCGCTCCCGTACGGTCATCCACCGGTCGGTGAGCTCCTCGTAGAGCCGGCTCGCGCGCTCGGCGTCCCCCGCCGCGAGCGCGGCCAGCCCCTCGGCGACGTCCGCCACGGAGTGGTCAGACGCCAACTGGTCCTCAGAGATCGTATAGATGAGCCCACCGTAGTCCAGTTCGACCAGCGAACGCGGGTGGAACTCCTCCAGCCAGCGGCCCACGTCCGTCAGCGCCGCGGTCAGCGGCCCCTGCGGCATCGCCTCCCTGGCCGTGCGCAGCGCCCGCGCCACCCGCCGCCTGGCCTGGACCATCGGCGTGCGGTACCGCAGGGAGGGCACCCCGTTCGCCGTCTCCCCGGCCTTGCGGAACTGCCGCTCCTCGTCCGCGAACAGCGCGAACCACCGCACCGGAACGTGCCACAGCGCCGAGCGGATCCACGGCCGCGCGTCGGGGTTGCGGGTGCGCCACTCCGCGTACTCCGCCGCGGCCCGCCGCCGCACCCCCGGCGGCAGCGCCAGGTCCACCACGGCCTCCGGCATCAGCCAGTGGCCCACCTCCCCCAGGGCCATCCACGAGCGCAGCCGGGTCCGCCAGGGGCAGACGCACAGCACCCCGTCCACCGTGGCCACGAAGGCGTCCGCGCTCTCCCGCGCGGGGGCCACCCGGGGCGGGATGCCCACCAGGCCGGCCAGCGCGTCCCGCGCCTCGTCCTGGGCGGTCGGCAGGCGCTCCCTGCGGGCGTACTCCGCCCAGTGCTCCCGCTCGGGCTGCGGAAAGGCCGCCAGCGGCTCGTAGACCCTCAGATACGCCGCGTAGGGAACCTTCGGCACTCCACCCTCCCGCTCGTCGCCGTCCGGCCTCCCGCCGGCTCCCCCCTGATCGTGTCAGCCCGGGGCACTAGGGGCACCCCCCGGCCCGTGATCGCCGTACGCTTCTTGCACCGGCCGGGGCCGCTCCCCCGAGGGGGCCCGGCCGCCGGCGCCGCGCCAACTGCCCTCGCCCACCAGGCGAGCGCACCGGGCGGGTGCGCCACCGCGTCACCCCGCCCGACCCACGTTCGACCGACAGGAGTCACCACCGTGACCGGCGTGATCGAATCACTGTTCCACTCGGCCCAGGGCGGCCACGAACAGGTCGTCCTCTGTCAGGACCCGCGCAGCGGCCTCAAGGCCGTGATCGCGATCCACTCCACCGCGCTGGGCCCCGCCCTCGGCGGCACCCGCTTCCACGCCTACCCCGGCGAGGCGGCCCCCGAGGAGGCCGCGCTGCGCGACGCCCTCAACCTGGCCCGCGGCATGAGCTACAAGAACGCCCTGGCCGGCCTCGCCCACGGCGGCGGCAAGGCCGTGATCATCGGGGACCCCGAGCGCCTGAAGACCGAGGAACTGCTCCTCGCCTACGGCCGTTTCGTGGCGGGCCTGGGCGGCCGTTACGTCACCGCCTGCGACGTGGGCACCTACGTGGCGGACATGGACGTGGTGGCCCGCGCCTGCCCCTGGACCACCGGCCGCTCCCCGGAGAACGGCGGGGCGGGCGACTCCTCGGTGCTCACCGCCTTCGGCGTCTTCCAGGGCATGCGCGCCGCCGCCGCCCACCGCTGGGGCACCCCGGACCTGGCCGGGCGGACCGTCGGGGTCGCCGGGGTCGGCAAGGTCGGGAGGCTGCTGGTGGGCCGGCTGACGGAGGCCGGCGCCCGCGTGCTGGTCACCGACGTGCGCGAGGAGGCCGTTCGCCGCGTGCTGGCCGACCACCCCGGGGTGACGGCCCTCGGCAGCACCCGCGAGCTGATCTCCGCGCCCGGCCTCGACATCTACGCGCCGTGCGCCCTGGGCGGGGCGCTGAACGACGCCACCGTGCCGCTGCTGACCGCGAGCGTCGTCTGCGGCGGGGCCAACAACCAGCTCGACCACCCCGGCGTGGAGAAGGACCTGGCCGACCGCGGCATCCTCTACGCGCCCGACTACGTGGTGAACTCCGGCGGCGTCATCCAGGTCGCGGACGAGCTGCACGGCTTCGACTTCGCGCGTGCGAAGGCAAAGGCGGCCGGGATCTACGACACCGCGCTGGAGATCTTCCGGCACGCCGAGTCCTCCGGGGTGCCGCCGGCGGTGGCCGCCGACCGGATCGCGGAGCAGCGGATGGCCCGCGCCGCGGAGGGGGCCGGGACGGCGGCGGCCGGGGCCCCCGCGGGAGCCTCGGCGGACGGCTGAACGAACGGTTGCGTAAGACTTGTCACCCCCCTCGGGCGAGTCGCGGACCGAAAGAAGGTAAAATCGCCGCTGACCAGCACGAAGATGGTCAGCCGGCGCCGTACGGGCGGCCCGGTCCTGCGGACGGCGTACCGCAGGACCGCGGAAGCAGGTACGGTTGAAGGCCGATGGATCGGGCCCTTACGAGGGCTCGCTCTCGATCATGAACGGATGTCAACACTCCGGGGCCGTTGTGCCCCGTCGTTGAGGGGGTCGAGCCAATGGGGCGCGGCCGGGCCAAGGCCAAGCAGACGAAGGTCGCCCGCCAGCTGAAGTACAACAGCGGCAGGACGGACCTCTCCCGCCTGGCCGAAGAGCTGGGTGCAGCAGCGGCGCCGGACACCTCGCCGAACGGCGAGCTGGCCGAGGACGACGACGAGCTGGACGACGACCTGTACTCACGGTACGCGGAGATGTACAGCGACGAGGACGAGGAGGACGAGGACTCCTCGTCCCCGGACCCCTCGCCGCGGCGCCGGGGCCGCTGACCCCGCGCCCCGCCGCGCGCCGAGGACCCGGGCGACCCACCCGGTCCGGCACCGCCGGACCGGGTTTTCGCGCTTCCGCCGGGTCCGGACGCCTCCCCGGCGCCCGGACCCGGCCGTTCCCGCGGGCTCAGGCCGGGTGCTCCCCGTGCAGCGAGGCCGCGCCGCCGGGCAGGCCCTCCCCCGCCGGGACGATCTCGCCCGCCCGCCAGGCGGGAACGCCCCGCTCGGCCAGCAGCGCCAGCGCGGCCGGGACCGCCTCGGGGGGGACGACCGCCAGCATGCCGACGCCCATGTTCAGCGTGCGCTCCAGCTCGCCGCGCTCGACCCGGCCCACCTCCCCGACCAGCCCGAAGACCGGGCCGGGCGTCCAGGTCCGCCGGTCCACCCGGGCGTGCAGTCCCTCGGGAACGACCCGGGCGAGGTTGGCAGCGAGTCCCCCGCCGGTGACGTGGGCGAACGCGTGCACCTCGGCCGCGCGGATCAGCGCCAGGCAGTCCAGGGCGTAGATCCGGGTCGGGATCAGCAGCTCCTCGCCCAGGGTCGAGCCGAACTCCGGCACCCGCCGCTCCAGCGCCCACCCCGCGCGTTCCAGCAGCACGTGCCGCACCAGCGAATAGCCGTTGGAGTGCAGCCCGGACGAGGCCAGGGCCAGCACCGCGTCGCCCGGGCGGACCCGCTCCGCGCCCAGCAGTTCGTCCGCCTCGACCACGCCGGTGCCGGCGCCCGCCACGTCGTACTCGTCGGGGCCCAGCAGCCCCGGGTGCTCGGCCGTCTCGCCGCCGACCAGGGCGCAGCCGGCCAGCACGCAGCCCTCCGCGATGCCCTTGACGATGGCCGAGACCCGCTCGGGGCGGACCTTGCCGACGCAGATGTAGTCGGTCAGGAACAGCGGCTCCGCGCCGCAGACCACCAGGTCGTCCACGACCATCGCGACCAGGTCGCGCCCGATGGTGTCGTGCACGTCCAGACGCTGGGCGACGGCGAGCTTGGTGCCCACGCCGTCGGTGGCCGAGGCCAGCAGCGGGCGGCGGTACCGGGTGAGGGCGGAGGCGTCGAAGAGGCCGGCGAAGCCGCCGAGGCCGCCGACGCTCTCGGGGCGCTGGGCCTTGGCCACCCACTCCTTCATCAGCTCGACGGCGGTCTCGCCCGCCTCGATGTCGACGCCCGCCGCCGCATAGCTGGCACCGGGCGCACCGGGCGCGTTCTCGGTCATCAGGTGTCTCTCGGGTCTCTTCGGGGGCCGGAACGGGGTCCGGTGGGGTCTTTCGGGGCTCCCGGGCCGCCTGGGGGCGCTGGGGCCCTTGAGCGCGCTCAGGGGCGGCGCAGGGCGTCCGCGCCGCCGGGGGCGCCGGTCAGCAGCGGCAGGGACCGCCGGGCGGCGTCCGGCGCCGGCTGCTCCAGCACGTCCTTGCCGAGCACGGCCGGGTCGGGGAGCTCCATGGGGTAGACGCCGTCGAAGCAGGCGCGGCACAGCTTCTGCTTGTCGATGGTGGTGGCCTCGACCATGGCGTCCAGCGAGATGTAGGCGAGGGAGTCCGCGCCCAGCGAGGCGCCGATCTCGGCCACGCCCAGGCCGTTGGCGATCAGCTCGGCGCGGGTGGCGAAGTCTATGCCGAAGAAGCAGGGCCACTTGATGGGCGGGGAGCTGATCCGCACGTGGACCTCGGCGGCGCCGGCCTCGCGGAGCATCCGGACCAGGGCGCGCTGGGTGTTGCCCCGGACGATGGAGTCGTCCACGACGATCAGGCGCTTGCCGGCGATGACCTCGCGCAGCGGGTTGAGCTTCAGGCGGATGCCGAGCTGCCGGATGGTCTGGCTGGGCTGGATGAACGTCCGGCCCACGTAGGCGTTCTTGACCAGGCCTGAGCCGTAGGGGATGCCGCTGGCCTCGGCGTAGCCGATCGCGGCGGGGGTGCCGGACTCGGGGGTCGGTATCACCAGGTCGGCGTCGGCCGGGGCCTCGGCGGCCAGGCGGCGGCCCATCTCCACGCGGGAGAGGTAGACGTTCCGGCCGTTGATGTCGGTGTCGGGGCGGGCGAGGTAGACGTACTCGAAGACGCAGGTGCGCGGATTCGCTTCGGCGAACCGTTGCGAACGCAGGCCGTTCGCGTCCACGGCCACCATCTCGCCCGGCTCGATCTCGCGGACCACGGAGGCGCCGACGATGTCCAGGGCCGCGGTCTCCGAGGCGATCACCCAGCCGCGCTCCGTGCGGCCCAGCACCAGCGGGCGGATGCCCTGCGGGTCGCGGGCGGCGTAGAGCGTGTGCTCGTCCATGAAGACGAAGCTGAACGCGCCCCGCACACGCGGCAGGACGCGCAGCGCGGCCTGCTCCACGGTCAGGGGCTCGCCCGTCTCCTCGTCGGCCTGGCCGGCCAGCAGCGCGGTCACCAGGTCGGTGTCGTTGGTGGCCGTGGCGCGGTGGCGCGGGGCGTTCTCCCGGGAGCCGGGGAGGGCGGCGACCAGCTCGGCCAGCTCCGCGGTGTTGACCAGGTTGCCGTTGTGGCCCAGGGCGATGGAGCCGTGGCCGGTGGCGCGGAAGGTGGGCTGGGCGTTCTCCCAGGTGGGGGCGCCCGTCGTCGAGTACCGGGTGTGGCCGACCGCGATGTGGCCGGTCAGGGAGCCCAGCGAGCCCTCGTCGAAGACCTGGGAGACCAGGCCCATGTCCTTGAAGACCAGGATCTTGGCGCCGTCGCTGACGGCGATTCCGGCGGACTCCTGCCCCCGGTGCTGGAGTGCGTAGAGTCCGAAGAAGGTGAGCTTGGCGACCTCCTCGCCCGGGGCCCAGACTCCGAAGACGCCGCATGCGTCCCGCGGGCTCTTTTCACCGGGGTCGAGATCGTGGTTGAGGGTTCCGTCACCACGTGGCACGGTCACGAGTCTAGGCCAGGAGGGGGCTGGGCGGAGAACCCCCCGGGATGTGAGACGTGCCCCACGTCGCCCCGCCACGCAGGGCGGTCAGGCGAGCACGGGCAGTTCGGCGGCGAGGGCGGAGGCGCGTTCCCCGCTCGCGCGCAGGCGGCCGGCGGCCAGGGCGGCGTCCCAGGTGGTGCGGCCGGTGGCCAGCCGCAGCCAGGTCACGGGGTCGGTCTCCACGACGTTCGGCGGGGTGCCGCGGGTGTGCCGGGGGCCGGGCAGGCACTGGACGGCGACGAACGGCGGCACGCGCAGCTCGGTGGAGGAGCCGGGCGCCTTGGCGGCCAGCGCGTCGGCCAGCGCGCGGACGGTGACCGCCAGCGCGTGCCGGTCCAGGCGGACGACGCGGCCGGTGGCGCGCGTCAGGTCGTCGCTGTGTGTGACCAGCTCCACGATCCGGGTCACGGAGAAGTCGAGGGCGCGCATCGCGCCGAACCGGTGCGGCAGCAGAACGTCCTCGCGCACGCCCGTCTCGACCACGGCCTCCAGCTCCTCGGCGGCGGCGTCCACCGCGGCGACCTGGTCGTCCGCGGCCCTGGCCGCCTCGCGGGTCTGCGCGTCCAGGTCCTCCGCGATCCCGGCGGTGGAGACGGCCCAGGCGTTGAGGTCGGTCTGGGGGCGGAGGGCGGCCGGGGCGGGCTCGGCCAGCAGCCGCGGCAGGGCGTCGATCTGGCGGGCGAGGTGCGCGAGCAGGGTGCGGACGTCCCAGCCGGGCAGCCCGGAGGGGCGGGCGAGCTGCTCCGGGGTCAGCTGATGCGCGGCCACCCGTACGAACTCGGCCTGCGCGAGCAGCGCGTCGCGGACCTGGTCGGGCTGGTAGGCGCGGGTCCTGCGCCGGACGGCGGACATAGCAGGGAGCTTACGACGAATGTCCCAGGGTGGTGCGGGGGCGGCGGCTGAATGGGCCGGGCCGCCCCGGGTACTCCGGCGGCATGGCTGGAATCGAACTGCGGAGCACCGCTTTCAACGACGAGGCGCCCATCCCCGGGCGCTACGCGAGGGAAGGCGAGAACGTCTCGCCCCCGCTGACCTGGTCCTCTCCCCCGCCGGGGACCGAGGAGCTGGTCCTGATGTGCGAGGACCCGGACGCGCCCTCGGGGACGTTCCTGCACTGGCTGGTGACCGGAATCGACCCCTCGTCCCGGGGCGTGGACGCGGGTGCGCTGCCCGCGGGCGGCACCCCGCACACCAACGGCTTCGGCGACCGCGGCTGGGACGGGCCCCGGCCCCCGGCGGGCGACCCGGCGCACCGGTACTTCTTCCGGCTCTACGCGCTGCCCGAGCCCGTCGGCCTGCCGGAGCGGGCCTCGGCCGCCGAGGTGCACCGGGCCGTGGACCGGCACGGGCTGGCCAGCGGGACGCTGGTCGGGCTGCACCAGCGGTAGGTTCCCGGGCGCCCGGCAGGGCGTTGCCGGGAAGGGCGTTGAAGAAGGGAGGACCCGATGGGGTCCACGAACGTGAACGAGATCCTGCGGGCCGTGAGGAACGTCGACTTCCCCGCGGGCAAGGACGACCTGGTCCGCGAGGCGAAGCGGGCCGGGGCCCCGGAGCCGGCGGTCAAGGCGCTGCGGGGCATCCCGCCCGACGAGTACGCCAACCGCGAGGAGGTGGCGCGTTCGGTGCGGGTGCCGGCCAACGCCGACCTGGGCCTGAGCCCGGCCCAGCTCGCCGAGCAGGACCGCAGGGGCGGCCGGCGCGGCCAGGCCAAGCAACTGCGCGACGCGCCGAAGCCGCCGGTCCAGGAGGAGCTGGACCGCTGAGCCGCGGCCCGCGGCGCGGCCGGGAACCCGCTGCCGAGGACGACGAGGACGCGGGAACCGCTGACGAGGACGGAGGAAGTCTCATGGTGCGGAAGAAGATGGAAGGCGACGAGGACCAGCGCCGGGCGGCGGCGCGGCAGGCCCAGCGGGCCGGGGAGCTGCCCGCGGGGCGCCAGGTGACCACCGGCGGCTCGAAGCAGCGCACCCACGTGCCGGGCAATTCCGCGCTCGGCCACGAGGAGCGGATCGAGCCGCTCCACCGCGGCAAGCAGCGCGAGGAGGCGGCGGAGATCGCCGCGGAGCGGGCCATCCCGCCCCCGCCCCCGCCCGCCCACGACTTCCGCGGCCGAGGCCGGCCCGGCTACGACGAGGAGCACGCCCGGGTCTTCCAGGCGCTGGCCGACGCGGAGCGCCGCCACGACGGCGAGGGCGTGTACGCCACCGAGGTCGCCCGCTCCGCGGGCCTGCCCGCCGCCCGCACCCGCGAACTCCTGCACGACCTGGTGAGCGTCCACCGCCTGGCCACCGAACTCCAGCGCACGGACACCCCGGACCAGGGGCCGCGCTACGAGACCAAGCCGGGGCGCTAGCCGCTTGCTTCGGCGGGCCACCGCACGGACCGCCTGCGGCGGGCGGCTGCGCGCGAGCGGCGGGCCGGGCCACGGGAGGCGCCGTCGAGGCGCCGACACGAGGGCGCCGCGCGGGCCGTGAGGCCGCGCACCGCAGTGCGCGGCGCTCCGCCGCCCGGCGGCCGGGCCGGGCCACGGGGCCGGTGTCGCCCGGCCGCGCGGCTTCGCGCCACCGAGGCGGCGACGCGAAGCCGCCGCGCGGGCGGTGAGGCACACCCCGCGGTGCGCAGGGGCGTGCCGGCCGCCGCGCGAGCGGTCGCACCCGGGCCGGGGGGCGCGGACGGCCGCGGGGCTCGCCGCCCGGCGGCCCGGGCGACCGGGCCGCCGTCGCGGCGGGCGAGGGCTCAGCCGAAGAGCTCCGGCAGGGTCCGCTCGTGGGCCTCGCGCAGCTCGGTCAGGGGGAGGGTGAACGCCCCCTGGACCTCGATCGTGTCGCCGTCCACCACGCCGACGCGGGCCGCGGGGAGACCGCGGGCCGCGCACATCTCGGTGAAGCGGACCTCCTCGCTGCGGGGCAGGGCGACCACCGCGCGGCCGGCCGACTCCGAGAAGAGGAAGGTGAAGGGGCTCAGCCCCTCCGGCACCACCAGCCGCGCCCCGCGCCCGCCGCGCAGGCAGGACTCGGCGACGGCCTGGATCAGCCCGCCGTCCGAGAGGTCGTGCGCGGCGTCGATCATGCCGTCCCGGGAGGCGCTGATGAGGATCTCCGCGAGCAGCCGCTCGCGTTCGAGGTCCACGCGGGGCGGCAGCCCGCCCAGGTGCCCGTGGACCACCTGCGCCCAGGCCGAGCCGCCGAATTCCTCGGCCGTCTCGCCCAGGAGGTAGATCAGCTGGCCCTCCTCCACGAAGGCGATGGGCGTACGGCGGGTGACGTCGTCGATCACGCCGAGCACGCCGACCACGGGCGTGGGGTGGATGGCGGTGTCCCCGGTCTGGTTGTAGAGGGAGACGTTGCCGCCGGTGACGGGCGTTCCCAGGGTGCGGCAGGCGTCCGCGAGGCCGCGGGTGGCCTCCGCGAACTGCCACATCACCGCCGGGTCCTCGGGCGAGCCGAAGTTGAGGCAGTCGGTGACGGCCAGCGGGCGGGCGCCGGTGGCGGCGACGTTGCGGTAGGACTCGGCCAGCGCGAGCTGCGCGCCCGCGTACGGGTCGAGCTTGGCGTAACGGCCGTTGCCGTCCGTGGCGAGGGCGACGCCGAGGTTCGTCTCCTCGTCGATGCGGATCAGGCCGCCGTCCTCGGGCTGGGCCAGCACCGTGTTGCCCAGGACGTAGCGGTCGTACTGGTCGGTGATCCAGGACTTGGCGGCCTGGTTCGGGGAGGAGACCAGCGCCAGGACCTGCGCGCGCAGCTCATCGCCGCCGGAGGGGCGGGGCAGCCGGGCCGGGTCGTCGGCCTGGAGGGCGTCCTGCCAGTCCGGGCGGGCGAACGGCCGCTCGTAGACCGGCCCTTCGTGGGCCACGGTGCGCGGCGGAACGTCCACGATCCGCTCGCCGTGCCAGTGGATCTCCAGCCGGTCCCCGTCGGTGACCTCCCCGATGACCGTGGCGATCACGTCCCACTTGGCGCAGATCTCCAGGAAACGCTCCACCTTGCCCGGCTCGACCACCGCGCACATCCGCTCCTGCGACTCGCTCATCAGGATCTCCTCGGGGGAGAGCGAGGAATCGCGCAGCGGGACGGCGTCCAGCTCGATGCGCATGCCGCCGGAGCCTGCCGAGGCCAGCTCGGAGGTCGCGCAGGACAGGCCGGCGCCGCCGAGGTCCTGGATGCCGGCGACCAGGCCGGCCGCGAACAGCTCCAGGGTGCACTCGATGAGCAGCTTCTCCTGGAAGGGGTCCCCGACCTGGACGGCCGGGCGCTTGGCGGGCGGGGAAAAGGTGTGGCGCGAAGCGCCTCCAGTGGGGGTGGAGGTGGGCGACGGGTGGGAGAAGGTCTCGGAGGCCAGGACGGAGACGCCGCCGATGCCGTCGCCGCCGGTGCGGGCGCCGTAGAGGATGACCTTGTTGCCCGGCCCGGAGGCCTTGGCCAGGTGGATGTCCTCGTGCCGCATCACGCCCACGCACAGGGCGTTGACCAGGGGGTTGCCCTGGTAGCAGGGGTCGAAGACGACCTCGCCGCCGATGTTCGGCAGGCCCAGGCAGTTCCCGTAGCCGCCGATGCCGGCGACCACGCCGGGGAGCACGCGGCGGGTGTCGGGGTGGTCGGCGGCGCCGAAGCGCAGCGGGTCCATCACGGCCACCGGGCGGGCGCCCATGGCGAGGATGTCGCGGACGATGCCGCCGATGCCGGTCGCGGCGCCCTGATACGGCTCGATGTACGAGGGGTGGTTGTGCGACTCGACCTTGAACGTGACGGCGTAGCCCTGGCCGACGTCGACCACCCCGGCGTTCTCTCCGATGCCCACGAGCAGGGCGTCGGAGGGCGGGGCCTTCTCGCCGAACTGCCGCAGGTGCACCTTGCTCGACTTGTACGAGCAGTGCTCGGACCACATCACCGAGTACATCGCCAGTTCGGCGCCGGTGGGGCGGCGGCCGAGGATCTCGCGGATGCGGGCGTACTCGTCGGCCTTCAGGCCGAGTTCGGCCCAGGGCTGCTCGGTCTCGGGGGTCTGCTCGGCGTGCTTGACGGTGTCGAGGGTCATGCCGCCACCAGCCCGGTGAGGACCGAGGCGAAGAAGCCGAGGCCGTCGTCGGTGGGGCCGGTGAGGGTGTCCACGGCGTGCTCGGGATGCGGCATCAGGCCGAGGACGTTGCCCGCCGCGTTGGTGATCCCGGCGATGTCGCGGCGGGAGCCGTTGGGGTTCCCCTCCAGGTAACGGAACGCCACGCGTCCCTCGGCCTCCAGCTCATCCAGGGTGCGCTCGTCGGCGACGTACCCGCCCTCGCCGTTCTTCAGCGGAATGGTGATCTCCTGGCCGGGGACATAGCGGGACGTCCAGGCGGTGGCGGCGTTCTCCACGCGCAGGCGCTGATCCCGGCAGACGAAGTGAAGGTGATCATTGCGCGTGAGGGCGCCGGGCAGGAGATGTGATTCACACAGCACCTGAAATCCATTGCAGATGCCAAGAACGGGCATCCCGCCCCGCGCCTGCTCGATGATCGTCTCCATCACGGGAGAGAAACGGGCGATGGCGCCGCAGCGGAGATAGTCGCCATAGGAGAATCCGCCGGGCAGGATCACGGCGTCCACCTGATGCAGCGCTTTGTCCCCGTGCCAGAGCGTGACGGGCTCGCCTCCCGCGAGCTTTACCGCGCGGGCGGCGTCGCGGTCGTCCAGCGATCCGGGAAATGTGACGACTCCCACACGCGTGGTCACGAGACACCCCCGGCCACCGCCGCGTCCCCGGCCGCGCCGGGGGCGTCGTCCCCAGCGCCTTCGGCGGCCTCGACCGCCTCCACGCGGACGGTGAAGTCCTCGATCACGGTGTTGGCGAGGAAGGTCCTCGCCATCTCCCGGACCCGGTCGAGGGCGGCGCCGTCGACCGGCCCCTGAAGCTCCAGCTCGAAGCGTTTGCCCTGGCGGACATCGGTGACGCCCTCGAAGCCGAGGCGGGGCAGGGCGCGCTGCACCGCCTGCCCCTGGGGGTCGAGGATCTCCGGCTTGAGCATGACGTCGACTACGACGCGGGCCACTGGTTACTCCCGGTGGTGGTGCGGTGATGGAGCAGCCGGACGCTGCACGGCTCAGCCTACCGGGCGGCCGATTCTACGCGGATAGACAAGCGAAGTTCGGTCACGTTCGGGTATCGAGGGCGGAAACCCCTGCAAGAAACGGCCCGAGAAAAGTAGGGTCCCCGGTGCGGGAGGACGCCCGGAGCGTAATTCCGCCGCTTCGCATTACCAGGCCGGGCGACGTACAAATAGAAGAGCGGTAAACGGCACCAGCCTGCGACACTCGGCGCCGGAGCCGTCGCACGGCAGCGCGCCTCAATGGAAGGACCGATATCCGTGGCACAGCGTGTAGTGGTCACTCTCTCCGACGACATCGACGGCGGAGAGGCCTCGGAAACGATTGCGTTCGGGCTCGACGGCAAGACCTACGAGATCGATCTCAGCTCGGGCAACGCGGAGAAGCTGCGGACGGCGCTCGCCCCCTACGTAGAAGCGGGGCGGAAGCGGGCGAAGTCCGGCAAGACCTTCCACCACACCGCCGTGGCCCCCGACCCCAAGGCCGTCCGTGCCTGGGCGGAGTCCAACGGCTTCGGAGTGCCGGCCCGCGGCCGGATCCCCAAGAAGGTCTACGACGCGTTCAACGAGGCGCACGCCGTCTGAGGCGGCCCTCGGGGCGCCCCCGAGGGCCGCGGGCACCGGTCGCCAGGCGCCGAGTTGCGGTGAACCCCAGGTGATCGGCTAGAGTCTGAAGCGCGCCGAGGGGCTCAAACCCCAAGGTTCCAGCGGGTGTAGTTCAGTAGCAGAACGCCCTCTTTCCAAGAGGGAGGCACAGTGTGCGATCCCTGTCACCCGCTCCGGTCGCTGGCCCAGACACCCGTGACGGGTGGGGTATAGTGAGCGCAGTGCGGACGTGGCTCAGTTGGTAGAGCATCACCTTGCCAAGGTGAGGGTCGCGAGTTCGAATCTCGTCGTCCGCTCCGGTCCGAAGGCCCGGTCTCCTCGTGAGACCGGGCCTTCGGCATGTCCGAGGGGCGCCCGGGCTCTCCCTCGGCCTCGGCCGGTCTGACATTTGTCATGTGCGCCGATGACAGGGCGCACTGCGCGCGCCCCTTTTCCGGCGGGAGCCTGGAGCCATGGATGACGCGGAGGACGTGATCGGGGCCCAGGAGCTGCGGCGGCGCTACGGGCCGCGCGGCGCGGGCGGGTTCGAGGCGGTGCGGGGGCTGTCGTTCGAGGTGCGGCGGGGCGAGGTCTTCGCCCTGCTCGGCACGAACGGGGCGGGCAAGACCTCCACCGTGGAGCTGCTCGAAGGGCTCGCCGAGCCCAGCGGGGGGAGCGTGCGGGTGCTGGGGCGCGACCCCTTCCGGGAGCGGGCGGCGGTGCGGCCGTTCACCGGGGTGATGCTCCAGGAGGGCGGGTTTCCGGCCGACCTCACGGCGGCGGAGACGGCGCGGATGTGGGCGGGCTGCCTCAGCCGCGCGCCGGGCTCGCGAGCGGGGCGGGCGGCGGCCGTTTCCTCGGCGCTCGACCGAGTGGGCCTGGCGGCCCGGGCCGGCGTGCGGGTCAAGCAGCTCTCCGGGGGTGAACGGCGCCGGCTGGACCTGGCGCTGGCCCTGCTGGGGCGGCCCCGGGTGCTCTTCCTGGACGAGCCGACGACGGGGCTCGACCCGCGGGCCCGGCGCGATACGTGGGAGGTGGTACGGGAGTTGCGGGAGCGCGGGGTGACCGTGCTGCTGACCACGCACTACCTGGAGGAGGCCGAGGCGCTGGCCGACCGGCTGGCGATCATGCGCGAGGGCCGGATCGTCGCCGCCGGAACGCCCGCGGAGGTCGCGGCGCGGGAGCCGGCGCGCATCCGCTTCGACGTGCCGGCGGGGCCGTTGGCGGCCGGGCTCCTGCCGGAGGGCACGACGGCGGCGGTCCGCGGCGGCCGGGTGGAGCTGCGCACGCGCGACCTGCAGCGGACGCTGCTCGAACTGCTCTTGCGTGCCCGCGACTTGGGCGTTGCGCTGCCCGGCCTCGACGCACGTTCGGCCTCCCTGGAGGAGGTCTTCCTGACGATCACGCGGGACGGCGCGCACGGCGCCGCGGAGCACGAGGGGACGGCGCAGGCCGCCGGCGCCCCGGCCCGGGACGAGACGGAGGTGACGGCACCGTGAGGACGCCGGAGGAGCGGAACGCGTCGCTGAGCACGGACCCCGGCGGCACACCGGGGGCGCCCAGGGCCGAAAGCCGGGACCGCGCGCGGCCGACCGCGACCGGGGAGCCGGGCGAGGCCCGGACCCGGGCGGGGACGCCGGGCCAAGGCCCGAGGCCGGAACCCGGAAGCCGGGCGACGGAGCCGGGCCCGCCGGCCGGAGGGCCCGGTGGGCCCGTGGCCGGAACGCCCGGCCGCGCGCGGTCGAGCGTGGCCGGGGCGCCGGGCGAGGCCGGGGCGCCGGGCGAGGCTGGGCCCGAGTCCGGCGCGCCGTCCGTGGCGGCCGGGGAGCCGGGGGCGCCCGGCACCCGTTTCGGCTCGGGGCATGACGCGGACGCAGACGCGGCGGGCGCGGGCGGCAGCACTGCCCGGCGGGGTCGGGCCCGGCGGATGGGGGCCCTGGGGGAGGCGGAGTTGACGCTGTTGCTGCGGAATCGGACGGCGTTCTTGCTGGCGTTGCTGATGCCGGTGGCGATGGTGGGGCTGTCGTGGTCGTCCTCGCGGGAGTGGGAGCTGGACGGGACCGGGCTCAGCCGGGGGGAGGCCGTGCTGACCGGCGGGATCGGGCTGGTGCTGGTGCTGGTCGTCTACCAGGGGCTGATCCCCGTCTACGTGGCGCGCCGCGAGGAGCGGGTGCTGAAGCGGCTGCGCACCGGAGAGCTGACCGACGCGGAGATCCTGGCGGGCAGCGCCCTGCCCTCGGCCGCGCTGGCCCTGGCCCAGTGCGTCGTGCTGGTAGCGGCCGGGGCGGCGCTCCTGGACGTGCGGGCGCCGGCCGCGGCGCCGCTGCTGGTGGCCGGGACCGTGCTGGGCGTGGTGCTGCTCGCCGCGCTCGCGGCGGCCACCGCCGCCCTGACCAGGACGGTGGAGAGCGCGCAGGTGACCGGGATGCCGCTGCTGATGGCCTCGGTGCTCGGCTCGGGCCTGTTCGTGCCGCTGGCCGTGCTGCCCGACCGGGTGGCGGACGCGTGCCGGATGCTGCCGCTGACGCCGGTGGTCGAGCTGGTCACGGGCGGCTGGCTGGGCGGGCTGAACGCGGCGGAGGCGGGGCGCGCGCTGGCGCTCGGCATGGCGTGGACGGCGGTGGCGGTGTTTGCTGTACGGCGCCGGTTCCGGTGGGAGCCGCGGGCCTGAGGGCGGCGGGAGGAGAGCGGGAACGTGGTGGTGCGGGCGGCGGTCCGGTGGGTGCGGCGCGTCCGCGGGTCCGGCCAGCGGGAGCGGATTCACCTCTACATCCGGTACACGCTGTACTCGATGGGGGTCTTCGAGGCCGGGGCGACGGCGCTCGGCCTGGTGGCCACGGCCGCGGACAGCGCGGCCTGGGCGGTGGCCGCCGCCTCCGCCGTGGCGCTGGCCCACGCGAGCACGGGCGTGCTGCTGACCCGCCGCTGCCTGGCGCACTACCTGGACGCGGGAGCGGGGGCCGAGCGCGCGTACGGCCCGGACCGGCTGGTTCTCGCCTACTGCGCCGCGACCTGCCTGGCGCTGGCCGCGACGGGCGGCGCGGTGGCGGCCGGGGCGCTGGCGGAGCCGGCGATGGGGCTGACGGTCCAGCTCGCGGGGTTCGGGGCCGGGCCGCTGGCGCTGGCGCGGCCCGGGCGGCGGGCGTTCCGGCTGGCGGCCGTGCCGGTGCTGGCGGGACTGACCGCGCTGGTGGCCTCTGGCACGCCGGGCGGGCCGTTGGCGGGCCTGAGCGCGACGATGGTGGTGCTGGCGGCGGTGATGGCCGGGACGTACCGCACCTCGGCGTGGATGCTGCGCGGGATCGACCGGCTGGACGCGGCGCGGGAGACGGAGGGACGGCTTGCGGTGGCGGAGGAGCGGCTGCGGTTCGCGCGGGACCTGCACGACGTGCTGGGCCGGAACCTGTCGGTGATCGCGCTCAAGAGCGAGCTGGCCGCGCGGCTGGCGGTCCGGGGCTCCCCGGCGGCGGTGGACCAGATGACGGAGGTGCAGCGCATCGCGCGGGAGTCGCAGCGGGAGATCAGGGAGGTCGTGCGGGGGTACCGCGCGGCGGGTCTGCACGCCGAACTGGTCGGCGCGCAGGGCGTGTTGGAGGCGGCGGGCATCGCCTGCCGGGTCGCGGAGGAGGGCGGGGCCGGCGCGCCCGGGGCGTTGCCCGCGGCGGCGGAGTCGGCGCTGGGCTGGGTGGTGCGCGAGGGCACGACCAACGTCCTGCGGCACGCGGACGCGGCCTGCTGCACGGTGCGGCTGCGGCTGGCGGAGGGGACGGCGGTGCTGGAGATGGAGAACGACGGGATGCGGGCGCCCTCCGGGTCGGAGCCGGGGGCCGGCTCGGGGCTCGCCGGGCTGCGGGAGCGGCTGTCGGCCGTCGGGGGAACGCTGGGCGCGGGACCCGCGGCGGGCGGGGGGTCGTTCCTGCTGACCGCGCGGGTGCCGCTGCGGGTGCCGCTGCCGGGGGCCTCGGGGGAACGCCCGTGACCGCCGTGATCCGCGTGCTGCTGGCCGACGACGAGCACCTCATCCGGGGCGCGGTGGCCGCGCTGCTGACGCTGGAGGAGGACCTGGCGGTGGTGGCCGAGGCCGCCTCGGGCCCGGAGGCGCTGGCGATGGCGCGGGCGCACCGGCCGGACGTGGCCGTGCTGGACCTCCAGATGCCGGGGGCGGACGGGGTCGCGGTGGCGGCCTCGCTGCGGGCCGAGCTGCCGGGGTGCGCGGTGATGATCGTGACCGGGCACGCGCGGCCGGGGCACCTGAAGCGGGCGCTGGCGGCGGGCGTTCGCGGGTTCCTGCCCAAGACGGTCTCGGCGCGGCGGCTGGCGGAGATCATCCGCTCGGTGCACGGCGGGCACCGGTACGTCGACCCGGAGCTGGCGGCGGACGCGATCAGCGCGGGGGACTCGCCGCTGAGCGAGCGGGAGGCGGAGCTGCTGGAGCTGGCGGCGGACGGGGCGCCGGTCGCGGAGATCGCGCGCCGCGCGGCCCTGGCCCCGGGGACGGTCCGCAACTACCTCTCCTCGGCGGCGGCCAAGCTCGGCGCGACCAACCGCCACGCGGCGGCCCGCATCGCCCGCGAACGCGGCTGGCTCTGAAGGGCCCGCGTGGGCGGGTGACAGGGGCGGGCGCGGGCGTTGTGGCCGGGATGCGTGGGTCGGGCGCTTCCCTTGACAGGGGTGCGGGCCGGATCGCTAGCTTCGCGACCGTCTGTCAACAAGCAGCTCGATGAAGAGCCAGGTGATCATGGCATGCGACTTCTCCAGAGGCGGCTGTCCCTGAGGCGGCTGTCCGCCGTCCTCGTCGCGCTGGTGGCCGGGGTGGTGGCGTTGATCGTCGTCCCCGGAACGGCCGGGGCGGACGAGGCGTTCTACCAGCCCCCCTCGCCGCTCCCCGCCGGGGAGGACGGCGACGTCATCCGCTCCCAGCCCTCGGACGTGGCCGGCGGCGAGGCGACGCGCATCATGTACCTCAGCCGGGACACCCACGGGAACCGCATCCCCGTGACCGGCACCGTGATCGTTCCCGACCGGCCCTGGAACGGCCCCGGCGAGCGGCCCATCGTCGCCTACGCGCCGTTCACCTCGGGCATGGGCGACCGCTGCGCGCCCTCCAAGACCATCGCGGGCGAGGGCAACTCCGGCCTGCCGGTGGACATCCACGGGCTGTTCATCGGGCCCCTGCTGGACCGGGGCATAGCCGTGGCGCAGACCGACTACGAGGGCTTCGGCACGCCCGGGGACCACACCTACGTGATCCGGCAGGCCGAGGCGCACGCGGTGCTCGACGTGCTGCGCGCCGCGCAGCGCCTGGAGGGCGCCGGGCTGCCCTCCGACGGGCCGGTCGGCATCACGGGCTACTCCCAGGGCGGCGGCGCCTCCGCGGCGGCGGCCGAGCTGGCGGCCTCCTACGCGCCCGAGCTGGATGTGCGGGGCGCCTACGCGGGCGCGCCGCCGGCCGACCTGAGCGTGCTCGCCGAGTCCCTGGACGGCTCCTACACGGCCGGGTTCCTCGGCTTCTCCCTGATCAGCCTCAACGCCGCCTACCCCGAGCTGGACATCCTGGGGCTGGCCAGCGACCGGGGCCGGGAGCTGTTCGAGCGGGGGCGCGACGCCTGCCTGACGGACTCGATCTTCGGGTACGCCTTCCAGCGCTCCAGCACGTGGACGGCGGACGGGCGGCCGGTCGCGGAGTACCTGGACGAGGAGCCCTTCGCCTCGGTGGTCGCCGAGCAGCGGATCGGGAACATCGCCCCCGAGGTGCCCGTGCTGGTCGAGCACGCGCGCAACGACGACATCGTGCCGTACGGGCAGGGCCGCCAGATGGCCCGCGACTGGTGCGCGGCGGGGGCGGAGAGCGTGCAGTTCCGCGACATCTTCTCGCTGGTGCCGCTGTTCTCGCACGCCTCGGCGGCGCTCAACGCGGCGACGAACTCGGCGAATTGGCTCCAGGGCCGCTTCTCCGGGACGGAGCCGGGGAGCAACTGCGGCAGCTTCTAGGGGCGTTCGCAGGTACCCGCGCGTGCCCCGGGGTGAACGCACACCGGGCCCCCGCCGTGTCGATGCGGCGGGGGCCCGGTGGCGTCGCGGCGGGGCCGTCAGTCCCAGGCCAGCCCGGTGAGCAGCCGGTACGCCTCGGCGTACCGGGCGCGGGTCTGGTGGATGACCCCCGGCGGCAGGGCCGGGGGCGGGCTGTCGGAGGCGCGGTCCCAGCCGGCCGCGTCCGAGGTGAGCCAGTCCCGGATGTACTGCTTGTCGTAGGGCTTCTGGGGGCGGCCGGGCTGCCACTCGTCCTTGCGCCAGAACCGCGAGGAGTCGGGGGTGAGCACCTCGTCGGCCAGCACCAGCGGGTCGTCGGGCCCGGCGCCGGCCGCGCGGCCGAACTCGAACTTGGTGTCGGCCAGGATCAGCCCCCGGTCCCGGGCGATGTCGCGTGCCCGGTGGTAGAGCGCCAGGGTGGTCTGGCGCAGCCGGGCCGCGGTCTCGGCGCCGGTGCGGCGGGCCACCTCCTCGTAGCTGACATTCTCGTCGTGGGTGCCGACCGCGCCCTTGGTGGCGGGGGTGAAGATGGGCGCCGGAAGCTCGGAGCCGTCCTCCAGGCCCGGCGGGAGCGCGAGGCCGCAGACGGTGCGGTCGCGGCGGTACTCCTCCAGGCCGGAGCCGGTGAGGTAGCCGCGGGCGACGGCCTCGACGGGGATCATGTCCAGCGACCGGCACACCATCACGCGGCCCGCCCAGTCGGCGGGGGCGCCGGGGGGCGGGTCGGTGGAGACCAGGTGGTTGGGCACCAGGTCGGCGAGCTGGTCGAACCACCACAGCGTGAGGCGCGTGAGAATGCGCCCCTTGTCGGGGATCTCCCCGGCGAGCACCCAGTCGTAGGCGGAGACGCGGTCGCTGGCGACCATCACCAGGTCGCCCGACTCCGCCCGGTACAGGTCCCGCACCTTGCCCGTGTGCAGGTGTACGAGCCCCGGCACCCGGACGGGCTCCGGCTTCTCAACGAATCCAGGCACAGCTGCCTCCCGGCGGCTTGAGGGTTGGATGGGCCGCGCGCATTGCCGTCCTCCATTGTCACGCAGGCTGATGTCCGTTTCGTCACCGGGGCGGGGGCGGCGGCGCCCGGGACGGCGGGCCGGTCAATCGCGTTTGCAGATCCGGTCCAGCAGGTTCGCGGTGGCCTTCTGGATCCGGGGGTCGGCGTGCCCGGGGCGGCCCAGGGCGGGCGTCCAGGCGAAGGTCCCGGCGGCGAACACCAGCGCGCCGCTGGGCGCCCGGTACAGCGAGGTCTCCTGGTGGCGGCGGGCGCCGGTGGCGTCCCGGTAGGGCGAGTGCGCCAGCAGGACGCGGCCGGTGGACTCGGGCAGCGGGGTGCGCGGGAAGTAACGGTCCGCCTCGCCCGCCACCAGGCCCGGCAGTTCGTCGCCCTCGCCCGCGCCGGTCGCCTCCCACAGCCAGTGCGAGGCGTTGCGCACCACCAGGGGGTGGGGGCGCGGCACGGCGCCGACGTACTGCACGCCCAGCAGGGTCTGTTCGGGGCGGCCCTGCTCGCGCCAGAGCACGGCCCGGCCGGGGCCCTGGCGCTTGCGGCAGGTCAGCAGGCGGTCGGGGTCGCCGGAGGGCAGCGGACCCAGGGTCACCTGCCAGTACATGGTGTTGGCCGAGAGGAAGACCAGCGAGGTTCCCTGGTCGCGCGCCGCCTCCACGGCCCGGCGCATCGGCGCCGACCAGTACTCGTCGTGCCCGGAGAAGACCAGGCCCCGGTACCTGGAGGGGTCGACGCGGCCCGCGTGCAGGTCGCGGGCGGTGGCGTAGGCCAGGTCGTAGCCGTAGCGCTCGGCCCAGCGGACGAAGTCGTAGGCGTGGCCCGCGTGCAGCGGCAGGCCGGTGCCCGCGTAGGGGCGGTCGAAGGAGACGGTGACCGCGGCGTTCGCCTCCCCGAGCAGACGGCCGGCGGAGTCCCAGGCGTGGTAGAGGCTGGCGCCGGTGCTGCCGTTCTCGGGGAAGAGGTTGTACGCCTGCCACGTGACGTCCGGGACGACGAGCAGCAGGTCCGCGGGCCGGTCGTCGCGCACGGTGAAGGGCACATGGGAGCGGAACGCGCCGTCCGCCGTGGTCAGGACGGCGACGTGAGCGCCGGGCCGCCAGTCGGCGGGGACGCGCAGGCGCCAGGAGAGCCACCAGTGGTGGCAGGAGACGGTCCGGCCCGCGACCAGCGGCGGCGGCTGGCGGATGCCGGTCAGCCGGGGGCTGGTCAGCAGCAGGCGCGCGCCCTCGCCCTCGTAGTGGCCGATCCGGTAGATGTCCACCGTGTAGGCGCCGGGCGGGTCCACGGTGATCCGGAAGTCGAGCACGCCGCCGGGGGCGGCGGCGCCGCCGGGCACGAAGCCCTTGATCTGGCAGCCGACGTCGTCGGCGCTGCGCAGCGCGGGGCCGTGGGGGGCGGCGCGGGCCGCGCCGCGCAGCCAGGGCAGCGGCCCCTGGCCGAACGGGTCGGAGACGGCGTGCGTGAGCGCTCCCGACTCCCAGCGCCGGACCTGCACTTCCGTGCTGCTGTCCTTCAAGCTCCCCCTCCTGCCCGGGCGCGCCCGGTCCCGCGCCGCCCGCCGTCCGCGGCGCGCGGTGATGCCTGATATTGGCGCTAAGGGCGAAGTGTGTCGAGCCCCCTGAGGAGGGATTGTCCGGTAACCGGTCACCCCTCCCGGGCGCCCGGCTCCCGCGTGGCCTACAGGAGGCGCACCGGCTTGTCGGGGCGGACGCCCGTCTCCGCGAGCCACTTGCGCAGGGGGCCCGCGTCGCCCTCGTCCACGAGGGTGTGGACCAGGGCGCACAGCTCCTGGCCGCGCTGCTCGCCGCTCTCGTCCAGCAGGACGGGCCCGTCCAGCCAGTCCAGGCCGGGGGCGGCTCCCGTGGTGTCAGCGGCGGCGCAGCAGACCGCGGCCACCACGTGGTCTATCAGCAACTCCCGGTCGCTGCGCGGCGGCTGGGGCGGCGGCGGGAGGACGCCGCTGCCGCCCGCGGGGCCCGCGGCCCGGGCCGCGTCGGCGCGGGCCGCGTCCGCGCCGAGCCGGGCGGCGAGCTGCCCGGCGGCGGCCGTCTCGGCCAGGCCGGTCAGCAGGCAGGAGAGGGTGGGGGCCGAGGCCGCGTCGAGGGCCGCGAAGAGGCGGGCGGCCCGGTCGCGCCAGATGCGGTCGACGACCTCCCGCGGATAGGAGGGCCAGTCCACCGGCGCCCAGCCGGGCTCCGGCGCGCCGGTGGACTGCCGGGGCACCTCGGCCGCGGGGGCCTCCGCGCGGCCCGCGCCCACGGCCTCGCCGAAGAAGAGGCGGGCGGCGAGCCGGGAGATGCGCTCGTCCATGGCGCCCGGCTCCTCCAGCAGGTCGCAGGCGGGGCGCTCGCTGAGCCGGGCCGCGAAGCCCTCGGCCAGCCGGTCCCGCCGGGACAGCTCGGTGAGCGCGGCCACCACGCCGGCGTCCAGCCGGGCGGGCCAGCGGCCGACCCGCCAGGCGGGCAGCGCGACCCGGGTCAGCAGCCGGTCCCAGCCGGCGTACGCCAGGCCGACCTGCTCCTGGGCCAGCACCCGCAGCCCGTGGTCCACGCGCTGGGCGCGCGCGGAGGCGGCGGCGGCCACGCCGCGCTCCATCTCGGCGCTGTGCGCGGCGGCGGCCCGCAGCAGCAGCCGGGACAGCCGGGCGGTCGCCGCGGTCAGCGGGCGCCACCGCCCGGCCGTGGGCGGCCGGGCCGCCGCGTCCCAGGCCCGGACGCAGCGGCGGGCGGCGGCCACATCCGGGTGCGCGGCCGGGCCGGTGCCCGCCACGACGGGCGCGAGCAGCGCCCGCAGCTCGCCCACCCGCATCCACCACAGGAAGGGCGAGCCGATGACCAGGACCGTGGACCCCGGGCCGGGGCCGGGGGCCTCCTCCAGCCAGCTATCGCAGTCGGGGGTCAGCGCCACCGCCCCCGGGGCCGGCACGTCCAGGCGCCCGGCCAGGTCGCGTATCAGGGCGTAGAGGGCGGGGGCGGAACGCTCGGGGACCTCGATCGTGGGCGTGACGGCCGGGCGGGCGCGGGAGATGACCAGGGCCGCGGCGCCCGCGGCGGCGGCCGTCACCGCGGCGAGCCCGGCCGCGGCCCAGCGCGCGGCGGCCGGCGCCCCGGCCGCCAGCAGCACCACGGCCGCGGCGGCGGGGAGCAGGGCGAGGGCCAGCGCGCTGTTGCGCACCCGCAGGACGGCCAGGGCGTGGCTCAGGGCCCCGGCGGGGGCGGCGGAGCGGCGGCCCCGGCCCGGGAGGCGGCGCAGCGCGCGCCGCAGCGCCGGGCAGGCCGCGCGGGCGAGCCGGTCGCGGGCGAGCCGGAGGGCGGGCGGCGCACCGCCGCCGCCCCTGGCGTTGTGCGCTCTGCGGTGCAGCATGCCCCTGACCTCCGCTGTGCGACGCGTCCGGCCGACCCCGGACGAGAGCCTTCTTCACCGCTCTCCACCGTTTCTCCACTGTCGCACCGGCCACTGACATCGCAATGCGCGGTGCGCCGATCGCCGTAGGGCGGGGGAAGCGGGAGCGGGTGAGGCGGCGGAAGGCGTTGCGGGGCACCCTAGTTGGGCGGGGCTGGCCCGTCAGCCGCTCAGCGGGCGCCTCACTCGATGGTGGGGCCCGGGGTGGCGGGCGGAACCGGGCGCGCCCCGGCCGTTTCGCCCGCTTGGCGCCCTTCGGCCCGCTGCGCACCGGACGCCTGTTCCTCCGCCGCCGCGCGAGCGGCGATGTCGGTGCGGTGGTGGGAGCCGGCCAGGCCGATCCTGCCCACGGCGCGGTAGGCCAGGGCCCTGGCCTCCGCGAGCCCGGGGCCGGTGGCGGTGACGGACAGGACGCGTCCCCCGGCGCTGAGCACCCGGCCCTCCTCGTCCGCGCGGGTGCCGGCGTGCAGGACGTAGGCGGCGGGGCCGTCCTGGGCGGCGACCTCCTCCAGGCCCTCCACCGGGTCCCCGGTGCGCGGCGCCTCGGGGTACCCCTCGGAGGCGATGACGACGGTGACGGCGGCGTCCGGGCTCCAGCGCAGCGGCGGGAACGAGGCCAGCTCGCCGGTGGCCGCCGCGTGCAGCAGCCCGGCCAGGGGGGTGAGCAGCCGGGCGAGGACGACCTGGGTCTCCGGGTCGCCGAAGCGGGCGTTGAACTCCACGACCCGCACGCCCGCCGAGGTCAGCGCGAGCCCCGCGTACAGCAGCCCGGAGAAGGGGGTGCCACGGCGGCGCATCTCCTCCACGGTCGGCCGCAGAACGGTGTGCAGCACCTCGTCGGTGAGCTTCGGGTCGGCCCAGGGCAGGGGCGAGTACGCGCCCATTCCGCCGGTGTTGGGGCCCCGGTCGGCGTCGTGGGCGCGCTTGAAGTCCTGGGCGGGGGCCAGCGGGAGAACGGTCTCGCCGTCCGTGACCGCGAACAGGGAGACCTCGGGCCCGTCCAGGTATTCCTCGATGACGACCCGGCCGCAGGCGCGGGCGTGCTCCCGGGCGGCCCGCAGGTCCTCGGTGACGACGACGCCCTTGCCGGCCGCGAGGCCGTCGTCCTTGACCACGTACGGCGGGCCGAAGGCGTCCAGCGCCGCGTCGGCCTCCTCGGGGGTGACGCAGACGTAGGAGCGGGCGGTGGGCACGCCGGCGGCGGCCATGACCTCCTTGGCGAACGCCTTGCTGCCCTCGATGCGCGCGGCCTCGGCCGAGGGGCCGAACACGGGAACGCCCGCGGCGCGGACCGCGTCCGCCACGCCGGCCACCAGCGGCGCCTCGGGCCCGACCACGACGAGATCGGCGCGGACCCGGCCGGCCAGCGCGGCGACGGCCGGGCCGTCCGCCGCGGCCACCGGGTGCAGGGTCGCGACCCCGGCGATCCCGGCGTTCCCCGGCGCGCAGTGCAGCTCGGTGACGGCCGGGTCGCGGGAGAGGGCGTGGCAGAGCGCGTGCTCGCGGGCACCGCCGCCGATGACGAGGATTCTCACGAAGCCCCAGCGTAGTCGCGACCGCCGGGCGCACCGCCCGGGGGGCCGCGGCCCCCTGCCCGCAACGCCCGCCTGCCGCCCGCCCCCGGCCCCCCGGCCCCCCGGCCCCCCGGCCCCCCGGGC
>NZ_JAVREN010000028.1:0-79808 GCF_031845405.1 Streptomyces boetiae | reverse complement strand
GTGGGGTGGAGGGGCCGGGCTGGGGGGCCTCGCGGCGGCGGCGCAGCTCCGCGTCGCGGGCCTCGTCCCTGGCCTCGCGCTGGCGCGCCGCGTTCCGCGACAGGCGGCTGAGGGCCTCGGCCGCCTGCCGGTAGGTGAGCGCGGTCGGCGCGCCCCCCGCCGTGCGGTGGTCCGCGGCCTGCGCAGAGAGCTGCTTGGCCGGCTCCGCGGCCTCCAGCGCGAGGAGCCGCCGCCCCTCCAGCGCCTTGGCGCGCTCGGTCTCGGCCGTGGCGTACCGGCGCAGCAGCGCCGCGTGCTCCGTGCGCAGCCGCCCCAGCTCGGCGCGCTTGTCGCGGACCTTGGCCTCCAGCGCGGCGATCAGCTCCTGGGAGTCCTCCAGCTCGGCCTGCCGCTCCTCGAGCTGCCAGCTCAGCCCGGACTTGGCCGCCCGCTCCCGGGCGACCTGGCGCGCCGCCTCGCGGTCCCACCGGCGCATCAGCAGCGCGCCGGTGAGCGTCGCGAGGGCGACGGCCGAGACCACGCCCCGGGCCACCGTCGCCTCCCAGTCCACCGGCATCCAGAGCACGGCGGCACCCGCCAGCGCGGTGCCGGCCAGGGAGGCCGGGAGCAGCACCCGGTGCAGTGCGGCGGAGCGGTGACGTCCACGTGCCATGGCCCGAACCTACCGTGGCGGCGAGGCGCCGTGGGAGGGCGTCCGGGAGGTTGTTCCCGGGGAGTTATCCAAGGGGCGCGGAGTGTCAGCCCCCGATGAGGCCCTCCTGGGTGAGCCAGTCGCGGGCCACGTCCTCGGCGGTGCGCCGCTCGGCGTCCACCTGGCGGTTCAGCTCGACCAGGTCCTCGGTGGTGAGGGCCTCGGTGAGCCGGCCGAGGGCGGCGGCGATCTCCTCGTCGCCGGCGGACTCGGTGTTGACCACGGGCAGGACGTTGTCCGCGAGCTGGAGGTTCCGGTCGTCCTCCAGCAGGGTCAGGCCGAAGTCGGGCAGCGTGCCGTCGGTGGTGGTGACCAGCACGAGGTCGTTCTCGCCGTCGGCCACGGACTGCTTGGCGAGGGTGGTGCCCACGCCCAGCGGGTCGACCTCGGCGATGTCGATGCCGTAGGTCTCCTCCAGGCCCGGCTCGCAGAACGGCCGGGTCGCGCAGTCCTCGCCCGCGGCCAGGCGGACGGACAGGCCGGACTCCCCCAGGTCGGTGAGGGTGGTCAGGCCGTTCTCCTCGGCGAACTCCTCGGTCACGGCGAAGGCGTTCTGGTCCACCGCCTCGCCCGGGTCCAGCACGGTCAGGCCGCGGGGCCCGGTCAGCTCGCGCAGGGCCTCGACGGTCTCGGTGACGTCGGGCGTGGCGACCGGCTCGGCCTCGGGGCCGTTGGCCTGGGCGTTGTAGTACTCGGCCGCGGTGGCGGCGTACTCGGGAACGATGTCGATCGCGCCGCTCTCCAGCTCGGGGCCGTAGATCTCCCGGCCCTCGGTGGGCGTGGTCTCGGTGTCGAAGCCCTCCTCGCGCAGTATCTGCGCGTAGAGCTCGATGAGGACGGTGGCCTCGGTGAAGTTGGCGCCGCCGATGGTGAGGCTCCGGCCGCCGGCGTCGGAGCCGCCGCCTTCCTCCTCCAGGCTGTCGCCGCCGCACGCGGTCAGGGCCAGGGTCAGGGCGGTGGCGGCCGAGAGGGCCAGCGCGGCGCGTCTGCGGGCGGGGCGGGGGAGTGAGCGTGTCACGGGACTCTCCGTTCAGGGCGAACCCGGACCTGGTCCGGGGGATTGCGAGGGGTCAGAAGGACGCGGGGGAGGGAGCGGGCGGCGGCGGGGCGTTGGGGACCGGCGCCCCGCCGCGGCGGCGGGGGTCGAGGAGGCGTTGGGCCAGGGCCAGGACGCCCTCCACCAGCAGGGCCAGCGCCGCGATCAGCGCGGCGCCGGCCACCACCTGGGGCGTGTCGTACGTGGCGAAGCCCGCCGTGACGATGCGGCCCAGGCCGCCGCCCGCGGCCAGCGCGGCGAGGGAGACCGTGGCCACCACCTGCACCGCGGCCGTTCGCACCCCGGTCATGATCAGCGGGAACGCCAGCGGCACCTCGACGCGCGCCAGGAGCTGCCAGCCGGACATGCCCATGCCGCGCGCCGCCTCCACCACGTCCCGGTCGGCCGCGGCGACGCCGGTGTAGGCGTTGGTCAGCAGCGGCGGCACGGCGAAGAGGACCAGCGCGACGATGGTCGGCAGGTCGTCGTGGCGGCCCAGCGGCCCGAGGGTGAGGAGCACCAGCACGGCGAAGGTGGGGACCGCGCGGCCGGCGTTGGAGAGGTTGACGGCCAGGGCCCCGCCGAAGCGGCGCCCGCCGCCGTGCCCGAGCCACAGCGCCACCGGCAGGGCCAGCGCGCAGGAGATGACCAGGCACAGCCCGCTCAGCCACAGGTGCTCGCGCAGCCGTGCCCACACCCCGGCGCCGCCCGACCAGTGGGCCGAGGTGGTCAGCCACGCCCAGGCGTCCGGGATCACTCCGGCGTCCATCTCAGGCCCTCCCCGCAGCCGCGCGCCGCCGCGGCCTGGCCCACGGCGTGAGCAGCCGCTGCCCCAGGAGCAGCAGCAGGTCCGCTGCCACGGCCAGCGCCACGCACAGCACCGAGGCCGCCAGCACCTGCGCGCGGAAGTACGTGTCCATGCCGCTGAAGATCAGGTTCCCCAGCCCGCCGTGCCCCACGATCGCCCCGACCGTGGTCAGCGAGACCGCCGAGACCGTCGCGATCCGCACCCCGGCCATGAGCGCGGGCAACGCCAGCGGCAGCTCGACCGCGAACAGCAGCCGCGCGGGCCCGTACCCGAGACCGCGCGCGGCCTCCCGCGCCTCGGCGGGGACGGCGTTCAGCCCGGTCAGGATGTTGCGGACCAGGATGGTCAGCGAGTAGAGCACCAGGCCGCAGACCACCACCGACACCGAGATCCCGAAGAACGGCAGCAGCAGCGCGTACATCGCCAGCGTCGGCACGGTGTACAGGACGGTGGTGAAGGCGAGGATGCCGCCCGCGGCCAGCCGCCAGCGGCGGGCGAGGAGCGCCAGGGGGAACGCCACGAGCACGGCGATCGCGACGGCGCTCAGCGTGATCACCACGTGCTCGCCCGCCGCCTCGGTCAGCTCGCCGGAGCGGCTCCGCAGGTACTCCCCGCAGATCCACTCGTTCCGTGTCAGGCAGCTCTCGGCCCCGACCGCACTCATGTGCCCACACCCTACGGGGTGAACCTGACAGAATGATGAACATGCTGCGGTTCGAGCACGTCACCAAGCGATACCCCGACGGGACCGTCGCCGTGGACGACCTCGACCTGGAGGTCGCGGAGGGCGAGCTGGTCACCCTGGTCGGGCCCTCGGGCTGCGGCAAGACGACCACCATGAAGATGGTCAACCGCCTGGAGGAGCCCACCGAGGGGCGCGTCCTGCTGGAGGGCCGGGACGTCGCGGACTACGACCCCGTGAAGCTGCGCCGCCGCATCGGCTACGTCATCCAGCAGGTCGGCCTCTTCCCCCACCGCACCGTCCTGGACAACACCGCGACCGTTCCCCTGCTGCTGGGCCGCCGCCGCTCCGAGGCCCGCCGCCGCGCCGCCGAGCTGCTGGAGCTGGTCGGCCTCGACCCCAAGGTCCACGGCGGCCGGTACCCCGACCAGCTCTCCGGCGGGCAGCGACAGCGCGTGGGCGTGGCCCGGGCCCTGGCGGCCGACCCGCCCGTGCTGCTGATGGACGAGCCCTTCGGGGCCGTGGACCCGGTGGTGCGCGAGCGGCTCCAGGCGGAGTTCCTGCGGCTCCAGGCCGAGGTGCGCAAGACCGTGCTGTTCGTCACGCACGACATCGAGGAGGCCGTTCGCCTCGGGGACCGGATGGCGGTCTACGGCGAGGGCCGCATCGAGCAGTTCGACTCCCCGGCCGCCGTGCTCGGCGCCCCGGCCAACGCCTACGTCGCGTCGTTCGTCGGCAGCGACCGCGGCCTGAAGCGGCTGTCGGTCACGCCCGTGGAGCGCGGCGACCTGGAGGAGCCGCCCGTGGTGCGGCTGAACGAGGGCCTGGCCGCCGCCGCGGCCCGGATGCGCGCCGAGGGGGTGCGCTGGGCCGTGGTGCTGGACGAGGAGGGCGCGCTGCACGGCTGGGTCCCGGCGGACGCCGCCGAGGCCGACCCCAAGGGGCTGGTCGCCGCCCACGCCCGGCGGATGGACGCCTGGCTGCCGCTGGGCGCCTCGCTGAAGCAGGCGTTCAGCACCATGCTCCAGTACGACGCGGGGTGGATCGCGGTTCTGGACGAGGGGGATCGCTTCCTCGGCGTGCTGACCCCGGCCGCACTGCACGAGGCGCTGCGCCGGTCCATCGACGCGGACGCGCGGGACGTGGCACGCGAGGCGGTGGCACTGGACTCCGTGCCGGGGCGGTAGGCGGGGCCTCCGGGCGCCTCCTGCGCGGCGTGTCCTTCGAGGCCCTTCAAACCGGCGAACGCATCGGGCCGTCGCCGTCGTCGTCCCCGTCGCCCTCCGGCAGCCGGCAGACGCGCTCCAGGAACAGCGCGGCGGCCACGACGCATACGCCCGCCAGCACGGCCAGGCCGGCGTAGATCGCCTGGTCCCGGCGGCTGGCGACGTCCATCCGCTCCATCAGCAGGAAGATCCCGAAGCCGCCGTACCCGCCGGCCACCAGGGCGGAGACCAGCGCGCTGGCCTGCCCGAAGACGACCGCCCGGGCCGCCATCATCCGGTCCACGGGCCGCGCCCCCGGCCGCCGCTCGCGCTGGGCCTTCAGCCGGGCGCGCAGCGACAGAGCCGTGGCCAGCAGGGCCGCGGCGATCAGCCCGAGGAAGACCGGCGCGAGCAGCGGGACGGCGGGCGGGGTGTTCCCCAGCGACTCCCACAGCCCGGCCCCGCCCCAGCACAGGCCGGCTGCCGCGGCGAAGAGGCCGGCCAGTGTCCCGATCCGCAGTTGGTTCACCGCTGTTCGTGCCCCTCGGTCTTGTTGTCGTGGTTGCGTGGTGCGGTGGTCGTGCGCGCGCCTCAGTCCGGCAGGACCAGGTCCAGATCCGCACGCCGGGCCACGCCCTGGTCGCCGAGCCCCGGCAGCAGGTCGGCCACCGCGCCGCGGCCGGCCACCTCGGCGCCCGGCTCGACATCGTGCCACGGCACCAGCACGAACGCCCGCTCGTGGGCGCGGGGATGGGGCAGCGTGAGCCCCGGGTCGTCGGAGACCGCGCCCTGATAGTCCACGATGTCCACATCCAGCGTCCGCGGCCCCCACCGGGTGTCGCGCACGCGCTCGAACGCCTCCTCGATCGCGTGGGCGCGTTCCAGCAGGGAGGAAGGGGGCAGCGTGGTCTTGATGATCACGACGGCGTTGAAGTAGCTGGGCTGGCTGCCCGGCTCCACGCCCCAGGGCTCGGTCTCGTAGACCGGGGAGACGGCCTTGACGCGCATCCCGGGGGTGTCGGCGAGCGCGTCCACCGCGCCCTGGAGCGTCTCCAGGCGGTTGCCCTGGTTGCTGCCCAGGGCCACGACGGCGCGCTTGGGGTTCTGGAGGGTGCTGTCCGCGGCGTCCACCTGCTCCACCACGGCCGGGGGCACGGGCTGAACGGTCGGGTCGGGGCGCGAGGGGGGCGACGGGGTGGTGGGGGGCGTGGGAGAGGTGGGCGACGAGGCGGCGTTGCTGGGGGTCATGCTCGGCTCCGCTTGATGGTGAGGGTCACGTCGTCGAAGGGAACGGTGATCGGGGCGTGCGGCTTGTGCACGGTCACCTCGGCCTCCTGCACGGCGGGGTGGCTCAGGCACTGGTCGGCGATGCGCTGGGCGAGCGTCTCCAGCAGGTCGAACGGCTCCCCGGCGACGATCGCGGTGACCTCCTCGGCCACCACGCCGTAGTGCACCGTCTTCGCGAGGTCGTCGTCCGCGGCGGCGGGCCGGGTGTCCACACCCAGCACGACGTCCACGACGAAGGGCTGTCCCTCGGCGCGTTCCCGGGGGAGCACCCCGTGATGCCCTCGCGCGCGCAGTCCGTGCAGGGCGATGCGGTCCACGGCGTTGGCTCCCGTCGTTCGGTGATGCTGCGTGCGGTCGGCGTGCGGGCATTCGAATCTACCCGCGCCGCCCCTGCCCCCGGGGCAGCGCCCGCCCCTTGGCGGAACGTCCGCCCGGCCGGGCCCGAGCCCCTACCCTGGTGGGCATGAGCGATTCCCACGGCCACGTGACGGGCCTGCCCCGCTGGGACCGCTGCGCGGTCATGGGCGTGGTGAACGTCACACCGGACTCGTTCTCGGACGGCGGGCGCTGGTTCGATGCCGAGTCCGCGGTCAAACGGGGCATGGAGCTGGTGGCCGAGGGCGCCGACCTGGTGGACGTGGGCGGCGAGTCGACGCGGCCCGGCGCGACGCGGGTGGACGAGGACGAGGAGCTGCGGCGGGTCGTTCCGGTGGTGCGGGAGCTGGCCGCGCAGGGCGTGACGGTCAGCGTGGACACGATGCGCGCCTCGGTGGCCGAGCGCGCGGTGGCCGCGGGCGCCCGCCTGGTCAACGACGTCTCCGGCGGCCGTGCGGACCCGCGGATGGTCCCGGCCGTGGCCGAGGCCGGGGTCCCGTTCGTGGTGATGCACTGGCGCGGGCAGTCCCTGGACATGAACGACCGCGCGGTCTACGCCGATGTGGTCGGCGAGGTGATCGCGGAGCTGCGCGCCTCGCTGGAGCGCGCGGTGGACGGCGGGATCGCCGCCGACCGGATCGTGGCCGACCCCGGGCTCGGCTTCGCCAAGCGGGCGGAGCACGACCTGGCGCTGGTCGCCGCGATGGGGCGGCTGCGCGCCGAGCTGGGCCGGCCGTTGCTGATCGCCGCCTCCCGCAAGCGTTTCCTGGGCCGCGTGCTGGCCGGGCCGGACGGCTCCCCGCCCCGGGCCCGGGAGCGGGACGCGGCAACGGCCGCGGTGACGGCCCTCGCGGCGGCGGCCGGGGCGTGGGCGGTGCGGGTGCACGAGGCGCGGGCCAGCGCGGACGCGGTGCGGGTGGCGCGGGCGGTTTCGGGCGCCTCCGCCGGGGAGGCGCGGTCATGAGCGGCGCGCGCACGGACATCGAGGCGGTCGCGGCGGCCAACACGGCCCTCTACGACGCGCTGGAGCAGGGCGATCTGGACGCGATGGCCGAGCACTGGCTGGACGAGGACGTCAGCGTGGTCCACCCCGGCTGGCCGGTGATCAACGGCCGCGGCGAGGTGATCCGCTCCTACGCGCTGATCATGGCGAACACCGAGTACATCCAGTTCGTCCTGACCGACGTGGAGGTCTCCGTCCTCGGCGACACGGCCCTGGTCACCTGCACGGAGAACATCCTCTCCGGCGGCCCCACCGAGGCCGACGGCACGACGGGCCCCCTCGTCGGCGGCCTGGTCGTGGCCACGAACGTCTTCCGCCGCACCCACGACGGCACCTGGAAGATCTGGTCCCACCACGGCTCCCCCGTCCTCATCGGCCGCGAGGACGAGGACCCCGACACCCCGGACGACGAAGAGGACCCGCCCACCGGCCTCACGGAGATCGGCTGAGCCGTCGCCCGGCCGCCCCGCCTACCGCGTCGGGGCGCCCGTCGCCTGCGGCTCGGTGTCCAGGACCCGGAGCAGGGCCAGGCGGTCGCGGGTCTCCGGGTCCGCCGGGGTGAAGAGCAGGAGCTGCTGGCCGAGGTCGGGCGTCACCAGCGTTTCGCAGTCCATGCGGAGGGGGCCCACGCGGGGGTGGAGGAGGGTCTTGCGGTCGGCGCGGCGGATGGCCACCTCGTGGGCGGACCAGAGGCGGCGGAAGTCGGGGCTCGCGGCACGCAGCCGGGCGACGAGGCCGGTGACCTCGGGGTCGCCGCAGCGGCGGCCGGCGACGGCGCGCAGGTCGGCCACCAGGCGGCGGGCGTTCTCCTCCCGCTCCTCGGGCGGGTGGGCGGCGCTGACGGCCGGCTCGGTGAACCAGCGGAAGACGAGGTAGCGGCGGTCGCCCGTGAACCGCGTGCAGTCGCCCATCAGCAGGACGGCCGCCCGGTTCTGGGCCAGGACCTCGCCCAGGTCGGAGAGCACCAGCGCCGGGGTGTCCCCGACCAGCCCCAGCAGCCGCACCAGGCCCGCGCGGGCCGCGCGGGCCGGCCCCTCGGCGGGCGGCGGCCGGTGCCCGGCCAGGTGGAAGAGGTGGTCGCGCTCGTCCTCGGAGAGGCGCAACGCCCGGGCCAGCGCGCCGAGCACCTGCGGCGAGGGCTGGCTGCTGCGGCCCTGCTCCAGGCGTACGACGTAGTCCACCGAGACGCCCGCGAGCAGCGCCACCTCCTCCCGGCGCAGGCCGGCCGTGCGGCGGCGGGGGCTCTCCGCGAGCCCGGCCTCGGCCGGGCGGATCGCCTCGCGGCGGCGGCGCAGGAAGTCGGCGAGCTGATCGCGTTCCATCCCCCCATGTTCCTCCGGGTGGGAGCGCCGATCCAGGGAGCGGCCGTCCCAGGGTGAACGCTCCGCTCCCGTCCGCCCGCACCGCGCCGCAGGGTGGGGGACAGGGCGACGACGAAGGAGAAGAGCGATGCGGGTACGCACATTGGGCAGCACCGGCCCGGCCGTCTCGGCGCTGGGGCTGGGCGCGATGGGCATGTCCGGCGCCTACGGGCCCACCGACCGCGCGGAGAGCGTGGCCACGGTGCGCGCCGCGCTGGACGCGGGCGTGACGCTGATCGACACCGGCGACTTCTACGGCATGGGCCACAACGAGCTGCTGCTCGCGGAGGCGTTGCGCGGCCGGGACCGGGAGGGGTACGTGCTGAGCGTGAAGTTCGGCGTGCTGCGCGGGCCGGGGCCGGAGTTCGGCGGGATCGACTGCCGCCCCGAGGCCGTGAAGAACTTCCTGGCCTACTCGCTGACCCGGCTGGGCACCGACCACGTCGACATCTACCGCCCCGCGCGGCTGGACCCGGCGGTGCCGGTCGAGGAGACCGTCGGCGCGGTCAAGGAGCTGATCGAGGCCGGGTACGTGCGCCATCTCGGCCTCTCGGAGGTCGGCGCGGAGACCGTGCGCCGGGCCCACGCCGTGCACCCGGTGGCCGACCTCCAGATCGAGTACTCGCTGCTCTCCCGGGCGGTGGAGGCGGAAGTCCTGCCTACGCTGCGGGAGTTGGGCATCGGCATGACCGCGTACGGCGTCCTCGGCCGCGGCCTCCTCTCCGGCCACTGGACGGCCGGCCGGGCCCCCGAGCCGGGCGACAGCCGCGCGTTCAGCCCCCGCTTCGCCCGCGGCAACGTCGAGCACAACCTCGCCCTCGTGGACGCCCTGCGCCGCGTCGCCCAGGCCAAGGGCTGCACGGTCGCCCAGCTCGCCCTCGCCTGGGTGTCCGCCCAGGGCGAGGACATCGTCCCCCTGGTGGGCGCCCGCACCCGCCCCCGCCTCACCGAAGCCCTCCCCGCCACATCCCTGACCCTCACCCCGGAAGACCTCCACACCATCGAAACGGCCATCCCCCCGGGCACGGCCCACGGCGACCGCTACCCGCCCGCCCTCATGTCCCAACTGGACGTGGGCAATTGACGGGCCCGGCGCCTGGGCGGGGGGTGACTAGGCGGGTGGCGTAGAGGACCGTGGCCGGGAGCATGGTGAAGGTCTCTCCGGTGGCGAAGCGGAGGCGTCTTGCGCCGCGGGGGAGGGCGGTCATGTCGGTGATGGTGAACGCCTGGCCCGCGATGAGGAGTTGGTCGCCGAGCCGGACGGTGCGGGCGTCCACGGTGACGCCGTGGGCGATGCGGGCGGTCATCCTTGCTCCGTGAGGCGGGCGCCGCGGCTGTCCGCGATGCGGAGGGCGTCGGTGAGGCATTCGGCCAGGCGGCAGGCGGTGAAGCGCAACTCCCGGGCGGTGGCGTTTGGGTCGGCCATCAGGGGGCGGGCGCAGCGCAGGACCTCGGCGCCGGTGGCCAGTTGGGCGGCCTCGATCTCGTCGGCAAGGGCGGCCACGGGACCGTGCGCGCCGTGGGCCGGGAGGTAGGCGGGCCCGCCGTCCCGGCTCGGCCAGGGCAACAGCCGGGCCCCGGCGGGGCGTTCAGCCATGTCCCGCCTCCCGCCCGGCCAGGCGGAGGGCGGCGGCCAGCCGGGCCGGGTCGGACAGGCAGGTGGCGGTCGGCGGGACCAGCCACCGCAGGCTCGCCCCGCCGCTGAAGGCCCCGGCGGTGAAGTGCGGCGGCGGCACGGGCAGCGACCCGTGCCGCAGCACCTCGACGCCGGCCCCCTCCCACGCGTCCGCCGCGCCGGGCCGCACGAGCCAGGTGTAACTGTCCGCGACCTGATCCTCGATCACGGGCCCGGCCTCCGCGCGCAGCCACGCAACGACCCGCTCCCCCACGAACGCGGGCACCCGCGCCCCGTCCCACCAGCGGTGACACGGCAGCGCCACCACGCCCTCGTCTTTGCCCGGCATCCACGCCGGAAGAGGCACGACCATCGCACGCACCCGCTCTCTGTGACGTTCTTCGTACGGACCGTCACAGGATCGCGCGGCGGCAAGGCCCCGGTGTCCCCAGGCTGGTAACAGCCCGGAGGGGTGACGGCGCTTGACCGGCGGACTGCGGGCTGTTAAATGCCGCACCACTGCGCGTAGTCGCGCAGCGGGTCCGGGACGCGGGAGCGGGCGCGGAGGAGGGTGCCCACGGTCTCGTGGACGCCGGGGTGGTAGCGGGTCTGCTGGGGGGCGACCTGGCGGGCTCTCTCCAACGACCGTTGGGCGGCCTCGTGTTGAGCGGTCCACGCCTCGGAGCGGGCGCGGGAGGCCCAGTAGGAGGCGGCGCGTGCCTTCGGGTAGTCCTCGGGGATGCGCAGGCCGCGCGCGATCCTGAGGGCCTCGCCGTGCCGGTCGTGGCCGCTGGCCACCGACATCGTGTGGATGGCCACGTTGGTGGGGCCGAACACCAGGCCGTAGTGAGGGAGTTCGCCGGTGGCCTGGGCGAGCTCGCGGGCCCGGCCCAGCCATTCGGCTGCCGTGTCGGGCACCCCGGCGCGCCGGGCGAGGACGGCGGCTTCCAGGTAGAGCGCGCCGCGCACCGCCCGCGTCGCCGGGGTCCGGTCGTCGTCCAGGTCGCGCAACGCCTGGTGCACCAGCCGGAATCCCTTGTCCGCGCGCGTCGCGTCGCCCAACAGGCGGGCGCGGTCCCAGCGTTCGATGGCGACCTGGCGCGGGTCGCCGGAGTGCGGGGCGGCGGCGGCCATCCGGCCCAGCGCGTGCCGCGCCAGGTCGATGAACCCCAGCCTGCGGGTGGCCACATAGGCCGTGCGGCCCAGTTGCGCCTGGAGCCAGAAGGCGCGCTCCCGGTCGCGGCCCGGCCGCTCGTTCAGCAGCACCGTGGCGTTCACCTCGGCGATCAGGCCGGGCAGCGCCTCGGCGACCTCGAACTGCTGCCCCGCCTCCCGCTTGCCGTCCAGCTCCCGAACGGCGGCCTCAAGCACCGCCAGCGGGCGCGGCGGCGGGTCCCCCTCGCCGGGGCCGATGTCCCAGTCGTCGAGCGAGCCCGCGATCGGGGACAACAGGGCGTCCAACTGGTCCTGTTGCAGCATGTGGATGTACGGCTGCCCGTACAGCACGGACACGCTGACGCTCAGGGCACGGGCGACGCCGGCCACGATCGCGGGGCTCGCGTAGCGCTGCCCGGTCTCGATGCGCGAGAGCTGCGCGGGCGAGACGTGGGCGCGGCGGGCGAGCTCCCGGAGGGTGTACCCCCGGATCAGGCGGACTTCCTTGATGCGTGAGCCGATGCCCTCGACGGGCACGGCGGGGGTGGCAGGGGATGCGGGCACGGTGAACTCCACGTCGCCGTCCTTGCGCTGACTCTTCGCACGGTACTCCTCTCAGCCGTGCGCGATTTCCTACCGAACGGGCAGACGGAGCAACTCCGCGAGACGGGCCGCGATCACCTTCTCGTCCAGGCCCAGGAGCGGCGTGATGCCGAGTCCGTGGGCGGCGGCCAGGTTCTCCTCGCTGTCGTCGATGAACAGGCAGCGTTCGGGCGCCACTTCGAGCTTGTCGAGGACCAGGCGGAAGATCGCGGGGTCGGGCTTGCGCACGCCGTGCTCCGCGGAGAGCACGACCTCGTCGAAGGTGCCGTGCAGGTCGAACCCCGAGTAGGGGTCATACGGTTCGCGGCCGAGGCTGTTGGACAGCACGGCGGTTCTGATCCCGGCGGCCCGTGCCTGCCGGGCCACGCTGATCACTTGGTAGGCCGGGAAGGCATCGTGCAGGTAGCGGGCCATCAGGTTGTCCGGTGCCACGCCCATCAGGGCGGCGAAGCCGCCGTTCCACTCGGTCTGGGTGATCTCGCCCAGCTCCAGCCGCCGGAAGAGCTCCTGCCCGCGCGGGTCGGCCCAGGCACGCAGGAAGGTTCCCCGGGCCAGCCTCTCGCGGTCCTCGAAGGCGGAGATCACGTCGACCATGTTGAAGGTCAGGACTCCGAAGAAGTCGACGATCAGGCCGTCGAACTTCGGCTCCGCAGCAGTCGCCATCCCCAAAGCCTACGAGCCGGGGCGAGGGGTCGGTCGCCGTTCCGGCAACGACGTTTGCCGCAGGGGGAGCGGCGGGCGCACGGTGGTCGGGGAGAGAAGGAGAGGGACGTGGACGCTGAGGCGTGGGAAGCGCGGTATCGGGGGGTGGAGCGGCTGTTCAGTGGGGGTGTGAACGGGGTGCTCGTGGCGGAGGCCGGGGGGTTGGTGCCGGGGCGGGCGCTGGATGTGGGGTGTGGGGAAGGCGGGGACGCGCTGTGGCTGGCGCGGCGGGGGTGGCGGGTGGTGGGGGTGGATGTCTCGGCGACGGCGCTGGAGCGGGCCGCGGCGGCGGGGGAGGACGTTGCGGACCGGGTGGAGTGGCGGCGCGCGGACGTGAAGGAGGCGCGGCCGGAGGAGCGGGCGTTCGATCTCGTGTCGGCGCAGTACCTGCCGCTGGAGCGGGAGGACGGGCACGCCGCGCTGCGCGGGCTGCTGGAGGCCGTCGCGCCCGGCGGGACGCTGCTGTTCGTGGGGCACGACCTGGCCGGGCTGCCGCCGCGCGAGGAGCTGGGCGTCGATCCGCTGGACTACTACCAGCCGGGCGAGGTCGCCGGGCTGCTCGGGGAGGACTGGGCCGTGGAGGTCGACGAGACCCGCCCGCGCACAGCGAAGGCACCGGCCGGGACGCGGCACACGCACGACACCGTGCTGAGGGCCAGGCGCCGCGCGTAACGCCGGGCGTTCAGCCCGTCAGCCACCGCTCCGGCGCGGCGCGGCGGCGGCCGAGGCGGGAGCGTTCGGACTGGGCGGCGACCTCGGCGCGGGCCGTGGGGGCGTCGAGGAGGCGGGCCGTGGCCGTGCCGTTCGCGCCGTGGTCGACGTGGACGTCGGCCAGCCCCAGGCGTTGCTCCCACGGGCCCTGGGTGAGCCGCACGCTCTGGACCTTCGCGTGGGGCACGAACGTGTGGACCCGGCGCAGCCGCCCGCGCCGGGCCACGAACAGGGCCGGGGTGACGCCGTGCCCGTAGCCGACGCGCCAGATGGGGACGGCCCAGCGGGCGCGGCGCGGGGCAGGGCGGACGGCGGCCAGGGCCGCGTCGATGTCGGCCTCGGGGAGGATGCGGGCCAGCACGGCCGCGGCCACCGGGCGGGTGGCGACGGGGAGCAGCAGGCCGCCCTCGTTGCCCGCCCCCGCCACGTCCAGCTCGACGCGCAGCCAGCCGCGCCGCCGCCACAGCAACGGCTCCACGATGCGCACCGCCTGCACCCGGCCGGGCGGGACCGTGGCGTGGTCGCGCTGGAGCAGGCCGTGGTCCAGGCGCAGGCCGTCCGGGGACTCGCTGACCGTCCAGTCGTACTGGGTGAGGAAGCTGCCCAGGCTGCTGCGCCACAGGGCCGCCAGCAGCGGCAGCAGCACGACGACCGCGGCGAACAGGCTGGCCGTTCCGCTCCACATCAGCGGCGCGACGACCGCGGCCGTGCCCAGCGAGAGCCAGCCGCCGCCCAGCAGGGCCAGGCCCAGGGCGAGGGTGCGGGAGTCCACCCGGTACAGCTCGCGGGCCGGGGCCTCGCCGGCCGTCGGCGCGGCCTCGGGGGCGATGCCGGCGGCGCGGGCCAGGAGTTCGGCGCGCAGCTCGCGGGCCTCGTCCTCGCCGAGAAACGCCAGTTCGTCGGCGGACCCGGAGCCGACCACGTCCATCTTGAGCTTGGCCACGCCGACCGCCCGGGCCAGCAGCGGCCGGGTGATGTCGATGGCCTGGATGCGGTCGAGCCGCAGGTGCGCGGTGCGCCGGAACAGCAGCCCGGTGCGGATGCGCAGCTCGGCGTCGGTGACCAGGTAGCGGGTCACGCGCCAGGAGAGCCAGCCGTAGCCGGCGGCACCGAGGAGGAACGCCACGAGCGCGGCGAGCAGCCAGGGCAGCGGCAGGGAGGTGCTCCACTCGCGCAGCTCGGAGGCGTTCTGGGTGGCGATGGCGGCCAGGCCGGCCAGCGGGGCCCAGGCGCGGCGCCAGGGCGTGACGGGGTGGAGCCGCTTGCCCGCCCCGGCGGGGAAGTCGGCCTCCTCGGGCGCCGCGCTCTCCACGGGCCGCCCGCCTACAGGCCCGCCGAGCGGGCCTCGCCCGCCTCGGTGAGCCGGTCGCGGAGACGTTTCGCCTCGGCCGGGGCCAGGCCCGGGATCGCGGCGTCGGTGGCCGCGGCGGCGGTGTGGAGCTGGAGCCTGGCCAGGCCGAAGCGGCGCTCCAGCGGCCCGGAGGTGACCTCGACGAGCTGCATCCGGCCGTAGGGGACGACGGTCAGCTCGCGCCAGAGCACGCCGCGGCTGATCAGCAGGTCATCGGCGCGCTCCAGGTAGCGCCAGGAACGCCAGTTGCGGCCCAGCGCCCACCAGCCCCAGGCGGCCAGCGGCGGCCAGGGAGCGGCGAGGAGCCACCAGACCGGCCCGCCGCCGAGCAGGGGCGGGAGGGCCGCGGCGAGGAGGAGGGGCGGGGTCAGCCAGGCCACGAGCAGCAGGCGGCGCATGCGGAGCAGGCCGCGCCGGACGGGCTGCCAGTCCTCGGCGGAGGGCACGGCGGCGGGCCCGGCGGCAGGTCCGGCGGCGCTCGCGCCGTCGCCCGCGCCGGGCCTCGCGCCGTCCTGCGCGCCGGAGCCCGCTGCGGCGCTCGCGCCGCCCGCCGCGCCGGGCCTCGCGCCGTCGTCCTCGCCGGGCTCCGCGTCCATGCTGTGCAGCTTACGAGGAAGCGCCGCGCGGGGAAGTGTCACACTGGCGCGGCAGGAGGGCGCAGGCGGCACGGCGGCGGAGGCGAGGATGACCGAGACCACCATCGGGGTGGGCGGGGCGGCCGAGAGCACCGACATGGTGCTGAACATCGGCCCGCAGCACCCCGCCACGCACGGCGTGCTGCGGCTGCGGCTGGTGCTGGACGGCGAGGTGATCTCGCGGGCCGAGCCCGTCGTCGGCTACATGCACCGCGGCGCCGAGAAGCTGTTCGAGGCCCGCGACTACCGGCAGATCATCGTGCTGGCGAACCGGCACGACTGGCTGTCGGCCTTCTCCAACGAGCTGGGCGTCGTGCTCGCGGTCGAGCGGATGCTCGGCATGGAGGTCCCCGAGCGCGCCGTGTGGCTGCGCACGCTCCTCGCCGAGCTGAACCGGGTCCTCAACCACCTGATGTTCCTCGGCTCCTACCCCCTGGAGCTGGGCGGGATCACGCCGATCTTCTACGCCTTCACCGAGCGCGAGACCCTCCAGCACGTGATGGAGGAGGTCTCCGGCGGCCGGATGCACTACATGTTCAACCGGGTCGGCGGCCTGAAGGACGAGCTGCCGGCCGGGTGGGCCGGGCGGGCCCGCGAGGCGGTGGCCGCGACGCGCGGCGGCCTGGGGCGGCTGACCGAACTGGTGCTGGGCAACGAGGTCTTCCGCGCGCGGACCCGGAACGTGGGCGTGCTGGACCCGGCGGTCGCGCACGCCTTCGGCGTCTCGGGGCCGATCGCCCGCGCCTCGGGCGTGGACTTCGACCTGCGGCGCGACGAGCCGTACCTGGCGTACGGGGAGCTGGCGGACGTTCTGAAGGTCGTGACGCGGACCGAGGGGGACTGCCTGGCCCGCTTCGAGGTGCTGCTCGACCAGACGGTCAACGCCCTCGACCTGGCCGACGCCTGCCTCGACCGGCTCGCCGAGCTGCCGCCGGGGCCGGTCAACCAGCGGCTGCCCAAGGTACTCAAGGCCCCGGAGGGCGCCACGTACGCGTGGACGGAGAACCCCCTCGGCCTCAACGGCTACTACCTGGTGTCCACGGGTGAGAAGACCCCGTACCGGCTGAAGCTGCGCTCGGCGTCGTTCAACAACATCCAGGCCCTGGGGGAGCTGCTGCCGGGAACGCTGGTGGCGGACATGGTCGCGATCCTCGGGTCGTTCTTCTTCGTGGTCGGGGACATCGACAAGTAGGGAAGAAGAGGCGACAAGTCGACGGAGGCGCGGCGGTCAGGCCGCGTCCGCGTCGGTCAGCGGGTCCGGGATGCCCACCGCGTGGGTCAGCCAGCCGAACGCCCCCAGGCCCGCCGGGTCGGTCAGCTCCCCCGCCTGGCCGGCCGAGGCCAGCGCGCGCAGGTAGCCCGAGGGGTCCGTGCGGGCGCGCTCCAGCGGCGGGCGCTCCCCGCGCACGCCCAGGGCGCGCAGCGCGGCCCGTTGCGTGCGCAGCACGCCCGGTGTCCCGGGGGGCGCCGCGGCGCACGCGTCCCAGGCCACGTGCGCCGTCAGGTCGCAGCTCCCATCCGGCACCGGCCGCACCGCGCGCCCGTCCCGGTACCCGGTCAGCGTGCCCAGGGGCGGGCGGTCCGCGCGGGTGTGTCCGTAGTCGGCGGCCACGGCCAGGCCGCGGGCCAGCGCTCCCACCGCGCCGGCCCAGGCCGCGTCCCGGGGGCGCCCGATCTCGGCGCGCGCTCCCGGCCGCTCCGGCAGCGGCCACCAGCGGCGCAGCCACGCCGCGTCCGTCCCGGCCACGGGCGGTCCTGGCCGTTCGGCGCCCTCCCGGTCCACCAGGACGTAGCGCGGCACCCCGTCCTCGCCGGTCTCCGCCACGTCGAGGGGAACGTTGTCCAGCCACTCGTTGGCGAACAGCAGGCCGGTGACGGAGCCGGGCGGGGGCGGCGCGGAGCGCCAGTCGATCCGCGGGTCCAGGGACGGCGGGCGGGAGGCCCGTTCCACCGCGACCGGGCGGAGGCGGGCGGCCACGGGCGCGGGGAGCGCGGCCAGCACCCCGGCGGCCAGCTCGCCGCGGCCCGCGCCCACGTCCACGAACGCCAGCTCCGGCGGCCGTCCCAGGGCCTCGTCCACCCGGGTCAGCAGGCGCGCGACCGCCTCCGCGAAGAGCGGGGAGGCGTGCACCGAGGTGCGGAAGTGCGCCGCCGGCGCGTGGCGCAGGAAGAAGCCGCCGGGCGCGTACAGGGCTCGCTCGGCCGCCGCCCGCCACCCATCGGCGGGGCCGTCCGCAGAGCCGGAATCCGGGCCGGTCGCGGGCCGGGGCTCGGGGCGCGTCTCGGGCATCGTCCACCTTGAGGAGTAGTTGACCGCTTCACGTATCGGTCCTCTGGCTGACTCCCGGCAAGCACATCACGCCTACTCTGGGTGACGTGAACCGGCTTTACGATTTCCTCCGCCGTCACCCCACGTGGGTCGACGGTAGCTGGGCTTTCGTACTGCTGATCGTCTCCTTCATGAGCATCGCGCTCCCCGAGGCCGAGGGCGGGTACCGGGGCTCCGAGGAGGAGGCGCTGGCCGTATCGGCCCTGCTGTGCGTCGTGGTCGCCCTGCGCCGCCGGTGGCCGGAGGCGATGCTGCTGCTGGCCATAGCCGTGGGCCTCCTCCAGCTCGCGGCGGACATCGAGCCGCTGGCGGCCAACTTCGCCTTCCTCGTCATCACCTTCACCGTGGCCTCCCGCCCCGAGCGCTGGCCCTCCCGCCTCGCGCTGGGCGGCTCCCTGTCCGCCGCCGCCCTGGCCACGCTCCGCTGGCCCGAGGAGGACTCCGAGACGAGCGCCCCCGAGACGGTCGTCGGCATGGTGTTCGCCACCATCGCCTTCTGCTCGGCCTGGGTGCTGGGCGATTCGCTGCGCACCCGCCGCGCTTACTACGCCGAGCTGGAGCAGCGCGCCCGCCGGCTGGAGCAGGAGCGCGAGACGCAGGCCCGGATCGCCGTCGCCGCCGAGCGCGCCCGCATCGCCCGCGAGCTGCACGACGTGGTCGCGCACAACGTCTCCGTCATGGTCGTCCAGGCCGACGGCGCCGCCTACGTGCTGGACACCGCCCCCGAGCAGACCCGCAGCGCCCTGGCCACCATCTCGGGCACCGGCCGCCAGGCCCTGACCGAGATGCGGCGGCTGCTGGGCGTGCTGCGCAGCGCCGACAGCAACGGCACGCCCCCCCGCGACGCCGCGCAGGAGTACGTGCCCCAGCCCGGCGTCGAGCAGCTCGCCGAGCTGGTGGACCAGGTCCGGGACTCCGGCCTGGCCGTCGACTTCCGGATAGACGGCACGCCCCGGCCGCTGCCCAGCGGCGTCGAGCTGACGGCGTACCGCATCGTGCAGGAGGCCCTGACCAACTCCCGCAAGCACGGCGGCCCCGACGTCGGGGCCACCGTCCGGCTGGAGTACGGTCGCGAGGCCCTGACCGTGCTGGCCGAGGACGACGGCCGCGGCGCGCAGCGCGAGCTGTACGAGGAGCGCGGCGCGGACGGCCTGGGCCAGGGCCTGATCGGGATGCGGGAGCGGGTCGGGATGGTGGGCGGGGTCCTGGTGGCCGGGCCGCGCCCCGGCGGAGGCTTCCGGATCGCGGCCACCCTGCCCCTGCCCGCCCACGACTGACGCGCCGCACGCCCAACGCCCCACGCCCGCCGCCGGGAACGCCCGGCACCGCCCGCCGGGAACGCCCGGCACCGCCCGCCCAGACCGCCGCACCCGCCCACCCGAGCCGAGGGGAACCCCATGCCAGCCATCCGCGTCATGCTCGTCGACGACCAGGTCCTGCTGCGGACCGGCTTCCGGATGGTGCTCGCCGCCCAGCCGGACATGGAGGTCGCCGCCGAGGCCGGCGACGGCCTGGAGGCCCTGGAGGTGCTGCGCTCCACCTCCATCGACGTCGTCCTGATGGACGTGCGCATGCCGCGCCTGGACGGCGTGGAGACCACCCGCCGCATCTGCCAGGAGGGCGAGGGCGGCCCCGGCGACCCCAAGGTGCTCATCCTGACCACCTTCGACCTCGACGAGTACGCCTTCAGCGGCCTGAAGGCCGGCGCCGCCGGGTTCATGCTCAAGGACGTGCCGCCCGACGAGCTGCTGGGCGCCATCCGCGCCGTCCACAGCGGCGACGCCGTCGTCGCCCCCTCCACCACCCGCCGCCTGCTGGACCGCTTCGTCACGCTGCTGCCCACGCCCGACGCCTCCGCCCACCCCGAGCTGGACCTGCTGACCGACCGCGAGCGGGAGGTGCTGACCCTGATCGCCCAGGGCCTGTCCAACGGCGAGATCGCCCAGCGCCTCTTCGTCTCCGAGGCCACCGTCAAGACCCACGTCGGCCGCATCCTCGCCAAGCTGAACCTCCGCGACCGCGTGCAGGCCGTCGTTCTCGCCTACGAAACGGGCCTGGTCCGCGCCGGGGAGCGGTAGCGGGCGCCCGAGCGCCCCGGCCCGGGGTGCCGTCCGTCACCGCGCCGGACCGCGGGCCGCCGTAGCATGGTCGGCGTCCGGTACCCCGACTGCCGCGGGACCGGAACGCTGACGAAAGAGGCCCCGCCCGCCGTGAACGCCGCCGCTCCCCCGCCGCCGAGCACCGAGGCGCAGGCCCGTCCCGCGCGCCTGCGGGTCGGCGTGGTCGGGTCGGGCCGTGTCGGGCCCGCGCTGGCCGCCGCCCTGCGCATCGCCGGCCACCGGCCGGTGGCCGCCTCCGGCGTCTCCGACGCCTCCCGCCGCCGCGCCGAGGCGCTGCTGCCGGGCGTTCCGCTGGTCACCCCTCAGGAGGTGCTGGAGCGCGCGGACCTGGTGCTGCTGACCGTGCCCGACGACGCGCTGCCCGGCCTGGTCGCGGGCCTGGCCGGAACGGGCGCCGTCCGCCCCGGCCAACTGCTGGCGCACTGCTCGGGCCGCTTCGGAACGGCCGTGCTGGACCCCGCGCTCCGGGCCGGCGGGCTGCCGATGGCCCTGCACCCGGTGATGACGTTCACCGGCACGCCCGTGGACGTGCAGCGCCTGGCGGGCTGCTCCTTCGGTGTGACCGCCCCGGCCGAGCTGCGGCTGGCCGCCGAGGCGCTGGTCATCGAGATGGGCGGCGAGCCCGAGTGGATCGAGGAGCGCGCCCGCCCGCTCTACCACGCCGCCCTCGCGCTGGGCGCCAACCACCTGGTCACCCTCGTCGCCCAGGCCATGGAGCTGCTGGCCACGGCGGGGGTCGGCGCCCCCGACCGGATGCTCGGCCCGCTGCTGGGCGCCGCTTTGGACAACGCCCTGCGCTCGGGCGACGCCGCCCTGACCGGCCCGGTGGCGCGCGGGGACGCCGGGACGGTGGCCGCGCACCTCGCGGAGCTGCGGACGCACGCCCCCCACGCACTGGCCGGCTACCTGGCCATGGCCCGCACCACCGCCGACCGCGCACTGGACCACGGCCTGCTGCGGCCCGAGCTGGCCGAGGCGCTGCTGGGCGTCCTGGCCGACGGCGGCCGACCCCAGGACGGGCCCGCGGGCGGCCCGGAAGCAGGAGGCACCCCATGACAACCCCGGCCGTGGTGCGCAGCGCCGCCGAGCTGGCGCGGGAGGGCTCCCCGGGCAAGCGGCGCGCGGTGGTGATGACGATGGGCGCCCTGCACGAGGGGCACGCCTCCCTGGTCCGGGCCGCCCGCGCCCACGCGGGGCCCGGCGGGCAGGTCGTCGTGACCGTCTACGTCAACCCGCTCCAGTTCGGCGCCGGCGAGGACTTCGACCGTTACCCCCGCACGCTGGAGGCGGACCTGAAGGTCGCCGCGGCGGCCGGGGCCGACGTGGTCTTCGCGCCCACGGACGCCGAGATGTACCCGGCCGGGGAGCCGCTGGTGCGGATCGCCGCCGGGCCGCTGGGCGAGCGCTTCGAAGGCGCGGTGCGGCCGGGCCACTTCGACGGGATGCTCACGGTCGTCGCCAAGCTGCTGCACCTCACGCGGCCCGAGGACGCGTTCTTCGGCGAGAAGGACGCCCAGCAGCTCGCACTGATCCGGCGGATGGCCCGGGACCTGAACTTCCCCGTCACGATCCACGGCGTGCCCACCGTGCGCGAGAGCGACGGCCTGGCGCTCTCCAGCCGCAACCGCTACCTCTCCGCGCCGGAGCGCGCCACGGCGCTCGCGCTCTCGCGCGCGCTGTTCGCCGGACGGGAGGCCGCCGCCGCGCCCGGGGCGGGGCCCGCCGCCGTCCGCGCCGCCGCCGCGGCTGTTCTCGACTCCGCGACGCGCCTGGACCCGCCGCTGGTCCCCGACTACCTCGCCCTGGTGGAGCCCGGCGGCTTCGCCGAGGTCCCCGAGTCGCACGCCGGGGAGGCCGTCCTGGCCGTCGCCGCCCGCGTCGGCTCCACCCGCCTGATCGACAACCTCCGCCTCACCCTGGGAGGCGCCGCATGACCGCGCCGATAGCCGCACCCGCCCCGATAGGCGCGCCGGTGCGCCTGCCCCTGCCCGCCGCGCTGCCCGCGCCGCCGCCCGGCTGGTTCCTGGACGCCGACGTGGTCGTCGTCGGCTCCGGCGTGGCCGGGCTGACCGCCGCCCTGCGCTGCGCCGCCGCCGGCCGCCGCACCGTCATCGTCACCAAGGCCCGCATCGACGACGGCTCCACCCGCTGGGCCCAGGGCGGCATCGCCGCCGCGCTCGGCGAGGACGACACCCCCGAGGGGCACCTGGCCGACACCCTCGTCGCCGGGGCCGGGGTCTGCGACGAGGAGGCCGTGCGCGCTCTGGTCACCGAGGGCCCGGACGCCGTGCGGCGGCTGATCGCGCTGGGCGCCCGCTTCGACACCGGGGCCGACGGCCGCATCTCCCTGACCCGCGAGGGCGGCCACCACCGCCGCCGCATCGCGCACGCCGGGGGCGACGCCACCGGCGCGGAGATCTCCCGCGCCCTGGCCGCCGCCGTCCGCGCCGCCGGGATAGAGACGGTGGAGGGCGCCCTCGCCCTCGACCTGCTCAAGGACGCCTCGGGCCGCGCCGCCGGCGTCACCCTCCACGTCATGGGTGAGGGCCGCCACGACGGCGTCGGCGCCGTCCGCGCCCCCGCCGTCGTGCTGGCCACCGGCGGCATGGGCCAGGTCTTCGCCGCCACCACCAACCCCTCCGTCTCCACCGGCGACGGCGTGGCCCTGGCGCTGCGCGCCGGGGCGGAGGTCTCCGACCTGGAGTTCGTGCAGTTCCACCCGACCGTGCTGTGGCTGGGGCCCGAGGCCGAGGGCCAGCAGCCGCTGATCTCCGAGGCCGTGCGCGGCGAGGGTGCCCACCTCGTGGACGCCGAGGGCGTGCGGTTCATGACCGGGCAGCACGAGCTGGCCGAGCTGGCCCCCCGCGACATCGTCGCCAAGGCCATCACCCGCCGGATGCACGAGCAGGGCGTTCCCCACATGTACCTGGACGCACGGCACTTCGGCGCGGCGATGTGGGAGGAGCGTTTCCCCACCATCCTCGCCGCCTGCCGCGCCCACGGCATCGACCCGGTCAACCAGCCGATTCCGGTCTCCCCGGCCGCGCACTACGCCTCCGGCGGCGTCCGCACCGACCTCTCCGGCCGCACCACCATCCCGGGCCTGTACGCCTGCGGCGAGGTCGCGTGCACCGGCGTGCACGGCGCGAACCGCCTGGCCTCCAACTCCCTTCTGGAGGGCCTGGTCTTCGCCGAACGCATCGCCGCGGCCGTCGAGCGGGACGTGCCCGCCGGGACCGCCCCGGCCGTTGCCGCCCCCGGACCCGCGTCGGGGCCGCTGCCGCCCCCCGAGGCCCGCGCCGCCCTCCAGCGCGCGATGACCGAGGGCGCCGGGGTGCTGCGCTCCGCCGCCGGGCTGGCCGCGACCGCCGCCGCCCTCGACGCCCTGACCGGCGGCGAGGACCGCAAGCCGGCCGAGCCGGGCGCCGACACCTGGGAGACGGCTAACCTGCATCTCGTTGCCCGGGTTCTGGTCACCGCCGCCCAGCTCCGCACGGAGACGCGCGGCTGTCACTGGCGCGAGGACCACCCCGGGCGGGACGATGCCCACTGGCGGCGCCACCTCGTCGTCACCCTGCACCCCGCCGGGCCCGACGGCTCGGTGCTCACCCCCCGCACCACCGACACCACCGCGTTCCAGGAGACCCCGCGACCGTGACCAGCCCCGACACCTCCCGCGCCCAGTCCGTCGACCTCACGCTGCTGCCCATCGGCACCCGCCCGGACGCGGAGCCGGCGGCCGGCGGCTGCGGCGACGGCTGCGGCTGCGGCGGAGGGGCCGAGGGCGAGTACGACCCGCTGGAGTGCGGCCTGGACCCGGGCCTGGCCACGCTGCTGGCCGAGGCCGGGCTCGACCCCGTGCAGGTGGAGGACATCGCGCACCTCGCCGTCGAGGAGGACCTCGACCACGGCACCGACGTCACCACCGTGGCCACCGTCCCCGAGGACGCCGTCGCCACGGCCGACTTCACCTCCCGCGCGGCCGGCACCGTCGCCGGGCTGCACGTGGCCGAGGCCGTTCTCTCGCTGGTGTGCACCGAGGACTTCGAGGTGGAGCGCCACGTCGCGGACGGCGACCGCGTGGAGGCCGGGCAGGTGCTCCTGACCGTCACCGCCCGCACCCGCGAGCTGCTGACCGCCGAGCGCTCCGCGCTCAACCTGCTGTGCCACCTCTCCGGCATCGCCACCGCCACCCGCGCCTGGGCCGACGCCCTGGCCGGCACCCGCACCCGCGTCCGCGACACCCGCAAGACAACGCCCGGCCTGCGCGCGCTGGAGAAGTACGCCGTGCGCTGCGGCGGCGGCGTCAACCACCGCATGTCCCTCTCGGACGCCGCGCTGATCAAGGACAACCACGTGCTGGCGGCCGGCGGCGTGGCCGAGGCGTTCCGCCGGGTCCGCGAGGAGTTCCCCGGCGTGCCCGTGGAGGTCGAGGTGGACCGGCTCGACCAGCTCGAAGCGGTGCTCGCCGAGGGCGCCGACCTGGTCCTGCTGGACAACTTCACCCCGGAGCTGACCCGGCAGGCCGTCGCCCTGGCCGCCGGCCGCGCCACCCTGGAGTCCTCCGGCGGCCTCACCCTCGACACCGCCCGCGCCTACGCCGAGGCCGGGGTCGACTACGTGGCGGTCGGCGCGCTCACCCACTCCGCCCCGATCCTCGACATCGGGCTCGACCTCCGCCCCGAGAGGCGCGACTGACCATGCTGCTCACTATCGACGTCGGCAACACCCACACCGTCCTCGGCCTCTTCGACGGCGAGGAGATCGTGGAGCACTGGCGGATCTCCACGGAGGCCCGCCGCACCGCCGACGAGCTGGCCGTCCTGCTCCAGGGCCTGATGGGCATGCACCCGCTGCTCGGCGACGAGCTGGGCGACGGCATCGACGGCATCGCCATCTGCTCGACGGTGCCCTCGGTCCTGCACGAGCTGCGCGAGGTCACCCGCCGCTACTACGGGGACATCCCGGCCGTGCTGGTCGAGCCGGGCGTCAAGACGGGCGTTCCGATCCTGACCGACAACCCCAAGGAGGTCGGCGCGGACCGGATCATCAACGCCGTCGCCGCCGTGGAGCTGTACGGCGGGCCGTGCATCGTGGTCGACTTCGGCACCGCGACGACCTACGACGCGGTCTCCGCGCGGGGCGAGTACGCGGGCGGGGCCATCGCCCCCGGCATCGAGATCTCCGTCGAGGCCCTGGGCCTGCGCGGGGCGCAGCTCCGGAAGGTCGAGCTGGCCCGGCCGCGCCACGTCATCGGCAAGAACACGGTGGAGTCGATGCAGTCCGGCATCCTCTACGGCTTCGCCGGGCAGGTGGACGGCATGGTCGAGCGGATGTCGCGCGAGCTGGCCGACGACCCGGACGACGTGACGGTGATCGCGACGGGCGGCCTGGCGCCGATGGTGCTGCGCGAGTCCACGGTGATCGACGAGCACGAGCCGTGGCTGACGCTGGTGGGCCTGCGCCTGGTGTACGAGCGGAACATCTCGCGTTCTTGAGCGGGTCCTGGACACCATTCCTGAACACGCCGCACTCGGGCGAATAGCGGGTCAATTGTCGTCTTAGCACTTAATGTCGGCCCATGGTCACGTCGCACGCGTCCAACGGTTCCCAGGGCTCCCCGACCCCCGCAGGCGACGGGGAGGAGAACGCCGAGCAGCAGCGGCCCCCGCGCCCCGGCTCCGGCCCGCGCCCCGGCTCCGGCCCGCGCCCCGGCTCCGGCCCGCGCCCGGTCCCCACGCCGGCCGAGGTCTTCCCGCCGCACCGCAAGCGCCCGGCGGCGGCCCCGCGCCCGCCCGGGCGCCCCGGCGAGGGTGAGGGCGAGGGCACCGAGGGCGGTCGGTAGGCTGTCGGACGGTGCGGGGTCCGTTCCCCGCCCGCTTCCCCCAGGAGGCCGATCGCCGTGGACTACCTCGCCGCGCTGTTCCCCCCGCTCGTGATGGCCGTCGCCTTCACCTGGCTGATCGTGACGATCGTCCGCTCCCAGGGCGGCGCCAACAAGTACAAGGAAGACGCCGCAGTCGACGCGGCCCTGGCCGCCCGCGACCACGCGCCGACGCCGCGCAACGACTGACGCCTGCGCGGCCCTCCGGCCGCCTCTCGCGGGGCCGGGCCGGCCCCGGGCCCGCCCGGCGCGGCACTGCCCCTGCGGGGGCTGGACGTTCCCGGCGGCGCCGCCGGGCTGCCTCGCCTGCGGCGCGCCTCGGCCGGACCGCGCTCGGGCGACGCGGCAAGCCGGCCGAGGCCCGCAGGCCGCGCCCGCCTTGACGGTTTCCGGCCCCGCGCGGCCGGCCGGGTCGCGCACGGCACCACTCCGAGGGGCCCACCCCGGCCCCCGGCGCTCCCGGGCGCGGCGCCGGACCGACGCTCGCGGCCGGGCCGCGTGAGCCGGGACTGTCGGCCTCCGGCCCCAGGCCGGACGTTCCCCGGCGTGCGGCCGGGCCGCATCCGCTCGGGGTTCGGGCCGCTCCGAGGCCGTCGGCCTCGGCCCTCGGCCGGGCCGTGCGAGGCGTCGCCCCGGCGGAGCCCGCGGTCCGGGGTGCGCCGGGCCGGGCGTTCGCCGGAGGTGCCCGAAGGGGGCGCGGGTCCGGGCAGGGCCCGGGAACGGGGCGGCCGGGGCCGTCGAGGGGGTGCGGGCCCGGGCGGCGCGCGTCACTCGGGTGCGGCGTCCCACGCGTCCGGTTTGTCACTGCGCGGCTATTCTTCCTCGTGTGCCCCGGCCATTGGGAGACCTGGAAGACGCGGTGATGACCCGCGTATGGGAGTGGAACCGGCCCGTCACCGTTCGGGAAGTTCTCGAAGATCTGCGCCAGGAGCGTTCGATCGCCTATACCACGGTCATGACCGTACTTGACAACCTGCATCAGAAGGGCTGGGTCCGCCGCGAGCAGGAGGGCCGGGCCTATCGGTATGCGGCGGTCTCGACGCGGGCCGCGTACTCCGCCGCTTTGATGAATGACGCCTGGGACCGGAGCGACAACCCTGCCGCCGCCCTGGTCGCTTTCTTCGGCATGATGTCGCCCGAGCAGACCGAGGCATTGCGCGGCGCGCTGCGGGTGGTCGATGTCGCCGGCGTACAGGTCACCGCCCCCGAAGGCGAAGGCGAAGCCGCACAGCGATAGCCTCTCGGGTTGTGTCGGAAACCTCTACGGAAGTCACTGTCCGCCGCGCCAGGACTACGGATGTCGCGGCCGTCCGCCGGCTGATCGACGCCTACTCGCGGGACGGCATCCTGCTCGACAAGGCGACCGTGACGCTTTACGAGGACATTCAGGAGTTCTGGGTGGCCGAGCGGGATCACGACGCACGGGTCGTGGCCTGCGGCGCACTGCACGTGATGTGGGAGGACCTGGCCGAGGTGCGCACCCTTGCGGTGGACCCGCTGCTGAGGGGGCAGGGGGTGGGGCACAGGGTGCTGCGGAAGCTGCTCCAGACCGCCCGCTGGCTCGGCGTCCGGCGCATTTTCTGCCTGACCTTCGAAGTGGAGTTCTTCGCCCGGCACGGCTTCACCGAGATCGGTGACGCCCCCGTGGATGGCGATGTCTACAGCGAGCTGCTGCGTTCCTATGACGAGGGTGTGGCCGAGTTCCTGGGCCTGGAACGCGTGAAGCCCAACACTTTGGGTAACAGCCGCATGCTCCTCCATCTGTGATTGACGCGATAGCAGGGCGATATGTCCGAATCGTCCCACCGTGTCTTATCGGATGCCCAATAATCGGCCGCCCGGGGTTTGTGTTTTTCCGGCACTGGCGGTTTCATTGCATCCGCAGTACACAGTCATCGGTACACATCGGTATTCGGCACTATGAATGAGGAGCAGCTCGGTGGCACAGAAGGTTCAGGTCCTTCTCCTCGACGACCTCAGCGGCGGCGAGGCGGACGAGACCGTTACGTTCGCCCTCGACGGCAAGACTTACGAGATCGACCTCAACTCCGAAAACGCGGAGAAGCTCCGTACGGCTCTGGAGCCCTATGTGAAGGCCGGGCGCAGGGCCGGAGGCGCGCGGGCCGCCCGCGGGCGCGCCCGGACCGCCGCCCCGGCCGCCGGTTCCGCCGGCGGCACCCAGGACACCGCCAAAATCCGCGCCTGGGCGAAGGAAAACGGATACGAGGTGAACGACCGGGGCCGCGTTCCCGCGAACATTCGTGAGGCGTACGAGAAGGCAGGCGTCTGACGTCGCGGCCGGGTCCGGGGGCCCGGGACCAGCCGCGCTGCGCCTTCCGGGGGGCCGCCCGCCAGGGACGGCCCCCCGAGGCGTGTCCGGGCGGGCGCGGGGCGTGTCGGCGGCGGGGCGGCCAAGGGGCGGGCGTTCGCCTTCAGCGGATGTCCGCGGCCACACCCGCATGGAGTGACAGCCTGGAGGGGTAGGCACCTTCTAGACGGACTTCCAGACCGATGAACGGGTCACTCAGAGGATTGGGGGGCGGTAGCCGTTCGGTCCGGGTGTGTCGCCCTGGGGCGTTCGCCATCGGCGTAGCCCTCAGGGGCGCCAGTGCTTGGCCTGCGGGAACATCGTCTCGCACCATCGGGTTGGAACTGTTGTCGCCTGTTCGGGGCACGGTGCCGAGGACAGGAGCAGACAGTTGGAATGAGCGGTCCCCCGTTGCGGGACTAAGCTGCGGAAGGACAGGGAGGGGACCGACCCCTTTACTGCCTGACCGCTCTGAGGAGCGATAACGATGTTCGAGAGGTTCACCGACCGCGCGCGGCGGGTTGTCGTCCTGGCTCAGGAAGAAGCCCGGATGCTCAACCACAACTACATCGGCACCGAGCACATCCTCCTGGGCCTGATCCACGAGGGTGAGGGTGTCGCCGCTAAGGCACTGGAGAGCCTCGGGATCTCGCTTGAGGCGGTCCGCCAGCAGGTGGAGGAGATCATCGGCCAGGGCCAGCAGGCCCCCTCCGGCCACATCCCCTTCACTCCCCGGGCCAAGAAGGTGCTTGAGCTCTCGCTGCGCGAGGCTCTCCAGCTCGGCCACAACTACATCGGCACGGAGCACATCCTGCTCGGCCTGATCCGCGAGGGCGAGGGCGTCGCCGCCCAGGTCCTGGTGAAGCTCGGTGCCGACCTCAACCGGGTGCGGCAGCAGGTGATCCAGTTGCTCTCCGGGTACTCCGGCGGCAAGGAGGCGGCCACCGCGGGCGCCCCCGCCGAGGGCACGCCCTCGACCTCCCTGGTGCTCGACCAGTTCGGCCGGAATCTCACCCAGGCCGCCCGCGAGACCAAGCTCGACCCGGTCATCGGGCGCGAGAAGGAGATCGAGCGGGTCATGCAGGTGCTGTCCCGCCGCACCAAGAACAACCCCGTCCTCATCGGCGAGCCCGGCGTCGGCAAGACCGCCGTCGTGGAGGGGCTGGCCCAGGCCATCGTCAAGGGCGAGGTGCCCGAGACCCTCAAGGACAAGCACCTCTACACCCTGGACCTCGGCGCCCTGGTCGCCGGCTCCCGGTACCGCGGTGACTTCGAGGAGCGCCTGAAGAAGGTGCTCAAGGAGATCCGCACCCGCGGCGACATCATCCTGTTCATCGACGAGCTGCACACCCTGGTCGGCGCCGGCGCCGCCGAGGGCGCGATCGACGCCGCCAGCATCCTCAAGCCGATGCTGGCCCGCGGCGAGCTGCAGACCATCGGCGCCACGACGCTGGACGAGTACCGCAAGTACCTGGAGAAGGACGCGGCCCTGGAGCGCCGCTTCCAGCCGATCCAGGTCGCGGAGCCCTCCCTGCCGCACACCATCGAGATCCTCAAGGGCCTGCGGGACCGGTACGAGGCGCACCACCGCGTCTCCATCACCGACTCCGCGCTGGTGGCCGCGGCGCAGCTCGCCGACCGTTACATCTCGGACCGGTTCCTGCCGGACAAGGCGATCGACCTCATCGACGAGGCCGGCTCGCGGATGCGCATCCGCCGGATGACCGCGCCGCCGGACCTGCGCGAGTTCGACGAGAAGATCGCCGGCGTGCGGCGCGAGAAGGAGTCCGCGATCGACTCGCAGGACTTCGAGAAGGCCGCCTCCCTGCGCGACAACGAGAAGCAGCTCCTGGCCGCGAAGGCGCAGCGCGAGAAGGAGTGGAAGTCCGGCGACATGGACGTTGTCGCGGAGGTGGACGAGGAGCTGATCGCGGAGGTCCTGGCCGCGTCCACGGGCATCCCGGTCTTCAAGCTGACCGAGGAGGAGTCCTCGCGCCTGCTGCGCATGGAGGACGAGCTGCACAAGCGCGTCATCGGGCAGGAGGACGCCATCAAGGCGCTCTCGCAGGCCATCCGCCGCACGCGGGCCGGCCTGAAGGACCCGAAGCGCCCGGGCGGGTCGTTCATCTTCGCCGGGCCCTCGGGCGTCGGCAAGACCGAGCTGTCCAAGACCCTCGCCGAGTTCCTGTTCGGCGACGAGGACGCACTGATCTCCCTCGACATGTCGGAGTTCGGCGAGAAGCACACCGTCTCGCGGCTGTTCGGCTCCCCGCCCGGCTACGTCGGGTACGAGGAGGGCGGCCAGCTGACGGAGAAGGTGCGGCGCAAGCCGTTCTCCGTGGTCCTCTTCGACGAGGTCGAGAAGGCCCACCCGGACATCTTCAACTCGCTGCTGCAGATCCTGGAGGACGGCCGCCTGACCGACTCCCAGGGCCGGGTCGTGGACTTCAAGAACACGGTCATCATCATGACGACCAACCTCGGCACCCGGGACATCTCCAAGGGCTTCAACATGGGCTTCGCGGTCGCGGGCGACGTCGCCACCGGCTACGAGCGCATGAAGGCCAAGGTCAACGACGAGCTGAAGCAGCACTTCCGCCCCGAGTTCCTCAACCGCGTGGACGACACGGTCGTCTTCCACCAGCTGACGCAGGAAGACATCATCAAGATCGTCGACCTGATGATCGCGCAGGTGGACGACCGGCTGAAGGACCGGGACATGGGCATCGAGCTGTCGACGGAGGCCAAGCAGCTCCTGGCCAAGCGCGGCTACGACCCGGTGCTGGGCGCCCGCCCGCTGCGGCGGACGATCCAGCGGGACATCGAGGACGTGCTGTCCGAGAAGATCCTCTTCGGCGAGCTGCGGCCGGGCCACATCGTGGTCGTCGACACGGAGGGCGAGGGCACCGACAAGACCTTCACCTTCCGCGGCGAGGAGAAGTCCTCCCTCCCGGACGCCCCCCCGGTCGAACAGGCCGCGGGCGGCGGGCCGAACCTGGCGAAGGAGTAACCCGCGCCGGGCGCCGCCGGTGCCCTTGACGCGGGGAACGCCCTCGCGCCGCCGTCTCACGACGGGCGGTGCGGGGGCGTTCGCGTTGGGGCGGGTCAGTAGACGTGGAGGCGTTCCGGCCGGGGGAGCTGCGAGAGGGGGCCGATTCCTTCGGGGGCGCTGTCGAGGATCACCTCGCGCAGGCTGGGAAGAGCGGACACGAGCAGGCGCAGGATCCGTTCGCTCGGCTCGCCGCGCAGGTCCCTCTGCCCGACGCCGGGGAGCCGCAGCCCGGTGCTCAGCATGTCCCCAAGAGTGTGCGGGCTCGGAGTGATCGAGGTCAGGGCCGGGAGGGCGGCGATGGCCCGCCACTCCGACGGGCTCAGGGGGCGGCTGTCCGGGTTGATTCCCAGGTGGGTCAGCGTGGGCCACACGCCGATGTCCGTCAGCCTCGGAGGCAACGCGGGCAGGGAGAGCGAGGTCAGCGCCGCGCCGGTCGGCAGGTCCTCCAGCGAGTCGAGCTTCACCTCCCGTCCCAGCGACAGCCTCTCCAGGCCCGTCAGATGACGCAGGCCGCGCGGGTGTGGCTGGCCGCTGTCCCGGAAGGCGTGCGGCAGCGCCGCGATGCGTATCGGTTTGTCGACAAGTGCGGGCCCGGGGTCGTCCCGCTGGAAGAGCCGCTTGACGAGGGGGGCGACGAGGCCCGAGGCGATCCGTAATCCCGCACTGCCCGCATCCATGCGCCGAGCGTAGCGGCGCCGCATCCCCTACTGGATCACCTCGACGGCGCAACGTACCCCGGGCGCCCGCCGCAGCCGCGCATCCCCCGTCACGAGCGGAACGCCCAGCGTCTCGGCCAGGGCGACGTAGGACGCGTCGTAGGGCGTGAGGTTGTCGCGCAGCTCCCAGACGCGCGGCAGCAGGTCGAGGTGCTGCACGCGCCTGATGGGCAGCAGCGGAAGTGCGGTCATCGCCTCCCCGGCCGAGTCCTGGCCGATGCGCCCGCCCCGCAGGAGGCGGCGCAGGACGCTCGTGACCTCCAGGTCCAGCAGGGCCGGGGCAGCGAGGTCCTCCCCGGTGAGGCGGGAGGCACACGCCTTCCCCGCGGGCCCCTCGTCCACGAGGGACGCCACCAGGACGGAGGTGGCGACGACGATCACGCGCCGCGCTCTTCCCGCTCGGCCGCGAGGATGTCGGTCATGGTGATGGCGCCGGCGCCGCTCAGCTTCGGGCGGACCTCGCCCAGCACCTCGTCCACGGTCGGCCGCAGGGCTTCCTCCTCCAGACGGAGGCGCAAGTACTCCTGGAGGGAGCGGCCGGAGTCCGCCGCGCGTCGGCGCAATACCGCGTAGGCGCGGTCGTCCAGGTTGCGGATCTGCACGGTAGCCATGCATGCAGAGTAGCGCTGCTCCGGCGTCGATGCGGCGCTCGGCCTTCGGCGCGGTTCCGGTCGCGGGGGTGTGGGGGCGGCCCGAGGATGGGGGCGGGTGTTGTCGGGGGCGGGTGGAAGGAGTGGGTCGGATGGAGCACGAGATGCGGGCCGAGTACGCGGAGGGCGGGGGGACGGGGGAGGAGCGGCCGGTCAAGAACTGGCACATGGTGCGGGGGGAGGGGACCCGGGCGATGTGCGGGCGGGAGTTGGGGGAGGGGGCGCGGACGCGGAGTGAGGCGGACTGGGGGCGGACGGAGGAGCCGTTCTGCCACAGCTGCGGGGCGCTCTACCTGCGGGAAGTGCCCTGACCGTCCCGGGCCGGACGGAATTGTCAGACCCTGCGGGCACACTCGGGGGCATGGACGAGAAGACGGCCGTGGCGGGTGAGGACGGGCTGCTGCGCTGTCCCTGGGGCGCCACCCCCGAGGACTACCGGGCCTATCACGACGGGGAGTGGGGGCGCCCCGTGCGCGGGGACGACGCGCTGTTCGAGCGGCTGTGCCTGGAGGCGTTCCAGTCGGGGCTGTCGTGGCTGACGATCCTGCGCCGCCGCGAGGGGTTCCGGGCGGCGTTCGCGGGGTTCCGCATCCGGGAGGTGGCGGCGTTCACCGAGGAGGACGCCGCCCGCCTGCTGGCCGACCCGGGCATCATCAGGAACCGGCTGAAGATCGACGCGACGCTGGCGAACGCCCGGGTGCTGGCCGGCTGGGCGGACGGGGAGCTGACCGGGCTGATCTGGTCGCACGCCCCGGACCCGTCCTCCCGGCCCGTCCCCCGGGCCTTCGGGGACATACCCGCGACCACGCCCGAGTCGGTCGCCCTGGCCAAGGCGCTCAAGGGCCGCGGCCTGCGCTTCATCGGCCCCACGACGGCCTACGCGCTGATGCAGGCCTGCGGCCTGGTCGACGACCACCTGGCCGACTGCCACGCCCGCGGCGCCGGCGCCTCGCGGGAGGCGCGGTGACGAGGGCGGAGGATCCGGGCTGGCGGCGGCGGGTGGACGGGCTGTGGGCGGCCTTCGACAGCTACGGGGCCGAGGGGGAGGCCGGGGCGGCCCGGTTCCGGGAGGAGATGGAGGCGCTGGCCGGCGAGCTGCCCGCGGAGGATCCCGTGGGGCTTTTCGAACGGGCCTCGGCGCACGACTCGACCGGCTCCGAGGCGGTGGCCGCCGCCCTCTACCGGCGGGCGCTGGCCGGGGGACTGCCCGGGGACCTGCGGCGGCAGGCCGTGATCCAGCTCGCCAGCACGGTGCGCAACCTCGGGGACCCCGGGGAGAGCGTGGCGCTGCTGTCGGCCGAGCGCGGCTCAGGCGCGGGAGACGGGCCGGAAGACGGGCCGGAGCACGGGCTGGGGGACGCGGTGGACGCCTTCCTGGCGCTGGCCCTGACCGACCTGGGCCGGGAGCGCGAGGCCGTGGCCCTGCTGCTGCGCGCCCTGGCCCCGCACCTGCCGCGCTACCGCCGCTCGGTGGTGAACTACTCGCGCGACCTCGGCTGAGACCGCCGGGCCCGGGACCGGCGGGTGCGGGACCGGCGGGCGCGGGCGCGTTCCGTCAGCCAGGAGGCGGCCAGCCACAGCGGGAGGACCAGGGCCAGCAGCCGGGCCGTTCCGGTCAGCGCGTCCGCCAGGAAGTCGCCGCCCAGGCGGGCCACGCCGAAGTAGTAGCCGGTCACCACGGCCGCCAGCACCAGGTAGCCGCCGGCGGCCGTCGCGCCCACCCGCCGCAGAAGCGCGGCCCAGCCGTGCCCCGGCGCGGCCGGCCGCGGGCCGGGGCGGCGCGCCAGGCGCGTTCCCACCGCCAGGCAGCCCATGACGAGGAGGTAGCCGGTCGCCATGACCGCGACGATCGCCGGGACGCTCAGCCGCACCGCCGCCCCGCCCGCTCGCTCAGTGGCCGGGGTCGCGGAGCAGGAAGTGATAGCCCCGGACGAAGGAGTGCCAGCCGAACCACAGCCACAGCGCGAAGAGCGCCCACCGCCCCGCCGGGTAGCGCATCACCGCGTCCAGGGCGTCGCTCAGCGTCGGGAACCCGTCGCCCGCCCTGACCAGTCCGACGCCCTCCCAGACGAAGAGCGCCCCGAAGAGCGCGGCCCACACCAGATACCCGGCCGTCACCGCTCACCACCTCCCGTGCCCGCACGCCGATCGTCCACCACGGACCGGCCGCGGGCCCCGCAACGGCGCGCCGCGCGCCGGGGGCGCGCACGCGCCGTGCGGGTCAGTCCGTGCCGCGGCGGAAGCGGCCCGGGGCGATGCCGTACTCGCGCTTGAACGCCTTGGCGAAGGCGTACTCCGAGCTGTAGCCCACGCGTTGGGCTATGGCGCCCAGCGGGGAGTCCGATTCGCGCAGCAGCCGGCCGGCCAGGGTCATCCGCCACCAGGTCAGGTACGCCAGCGGCGAGGACCCGACCAGCGCGGTGAACCGCTGCGCGAAGACCGAGCGCGAGAGGCCGCCGCGCGCGCCCAGCTCCTCCACGGTCCACGGCCACCCCGGGTCCCCGTGGATGCCTTCGAGGGCCCGGCCGATCGCCGGGTCGCACAGCGCCACCGGCCAGCCCACCGGCTCCGAGCGGTCCTCGATCCAGGCCCGAAGGATGTACAGCAGCATGGCGTCCACCAGGGAGGGGACCACCCCGTCCCGGCCGGGGCGCGGCTCGTCCAGCTCCGCGCCCAGCAGATTCACCACGGCGTGGAGCTGCCCGTGCCGGCCCGGCCTGGCGGGCAGGTGCAGGACCTCCGGCAGCTCGGCCAGCAGCGGATGCGGCCGGGTCCCGCCCAGCCGGTACGCCCCGCACAGCAGCCGGGAGCGCGCGCCCGGACCGTCCAGCCGGAAGTGCCCGATGGGGGAGGTGGCGATCTCGCGGGCGGGCGCGAAGTCCACCGGCTCCGTGGCCGGGTCGTCCACCAGCGCGTGCGCGGCGCCGTTGCGCAGGAACACCACGTCTCCCGAGGCCAGCGGCAGCGGCTCGCGCCTCTCGCCGCCCTCGCCGACCAGCCAGCACGCCCCGTGCAGCACCACGTGGAACGAGGCCCCGACCGCCGCGGGGAACCGCAGCCCCCACGGCGCCCGCACGTCGGTGCGGGCGGAGACGGAACCCCCCACCCGCATCACGGCGAGGGCGTCGGCCAGGACATCCATGCGGCTCATCGTACGCTCGCTGGTCTCCCGAACCCGGAGGAACGGACATGTATTCAGGACTCGAAGACATTCATCGTCCTTCTCGGCCGGGTTAGCGTCGTGTCGTCGGGCGGCGAACTCGCCACGCTCGTGCAGGACTTGAAGGGAGACGATCATGACGGTGCTGGTGCTCGGGGCGACCGGGAAGACCGGGCGGCCCCTGGTGAACGCCCTTGCCGCGCGCGGCGCGACGGTGCGGGCCGCCTCCCGCGCGCCACGGGAGGGAGCGGGCCCGGAGGGTGTGCGGTTCGACTGGGCGGATCGGGACACGTGGGAGCCGGCCCTGGCCGGCGCCACCGCCCTCTACCTGGTGGGGCCGCAGGGCGTGCCGGACCCCGTGTCGCCGGTGCGCGAGCTGCTGGCCGCCGGGAAGGAGCTGCGGCGGGTGGTGCTGCTCTCCGCCGTCGGGGCGGAGCGGCTGCCCGCCGAGATCTTCCCGCTCACCGCGTGGGAGGAGGCGGTGCGGGAGTCCGGCGCGGAGTGGACCGTGCTGCGGCCCAACTGGTTCTTCCAGAACTTCACCGAGGGGGCCTTCGTCGCCGCTCTGGAGCAGGAGGGCAGGATCGCGCTGCCGGCGGCGGGAGCACGGGTCGGGTTCATCGACACGCGGGACATCGCCGAGGTCGCGGCGCTCGCGCTCACCCGGCCGGGGTACGGCGGCCGGGTCCACGAGCTCACCGGGCCCCAGGCCCTGGACCACGCCGAGCTCGCGGAGATCCTTGGCACGGCGGCCGGCCGCGCCGTGGCCTACGAGCCGGTGAGCCCGGAGGAGTACGAGAAGACGCTGCGCGGCGCGGGCCTGCCCGAGGAGTCCGTGACCTGGCTGCTGAACCTCTTCGCGCTGATGCGGACGGGCGGCTACGACGTCACCACCGACACGGTGGCCGCCCTCACCGGCCGTCAGCCCCGCTCCTTCACCTCCTTCGCGACGGAACACGCGGCCCGCTGGCGCACGCCCGCGCAGTAGCCCTTGCCGGGCGGGACGCGGCGGGACGCGGCGGGACGCGGCGGGGCGTGGCGCGGGCTGCGCCCTGCGCGCTCCCGTGCAGGTCCGGGGCCGTGCGGCCCGGCCCTGGCGCTCCGCGCCGTGTGCCCCGCGCCGGGCGGGCCCCCCGTGCCCGCCCGGCCGCGTCGCCCCCCGTGCCCGCCCGGCCGGCCCCCGGTCAGGGGCTAGTCGAACCAGGACGGGTCGCCCGTGCGTATCAGGTCGCGGAGGAGGCCGGGGTCGTGGAAGGCGTCGCGGAGGAGGGAGCCCAGGCGGCGCAGAGCCTCGGGGTCCTCGCCGTAGGCGACGAAGGTGCCCGCCTCCGGGTCGTAGCCGAAGCGGCCCTCCAGGTCCGGCGCCCGGGAGCGGACGGCCGATCTGGCGACGCCCGTCCACCCGTACCCGTGCCCGGACTGCCCGCACTCGGTGAAGATCCCGTCCGCCTCCACCATGTGCGCGTCGCTCAGCAGCAGGCAGTAACTCCCCGGCCGGTGCTCGTACTCGAAGAAGATCAGCGGGGCGAAGTCCTCACGTTCCGTCATGGCACCGACCGTAGCCGCCGCCACTGACAATCCCGCCCCCCGCACCGGGCCCTCACACGTCCCGCCGCAGCAGCACCGCCCCGCCCAAGGCCAGCGCCCCCGCCGCCCAGCAGGCCAGCACCCCCAGCCCCGCCCACGGCCCGACCGCCAGCCGTTCGAGCCCCACCGTCGCCTGCACCGCGAGCCCCGCCGGCATCGGCGCCACCTCCTCAAGCCGCTCCCGCCACGCCGGATCCGACACCACCTGCCCGACCACCGGCGCGCACAGCAGCACCCCCAGCCCCGCCGTCACCCCGCCCGCCGTGTCCCGCAGCGCCGCCCCCGCCCCCAGCCCCAGCAGCGCCACCAGCACCAGGTACAGCACGCTCCCCACCGCCGCCCGCAGCACCGCCCCGTCCGCCAGGGACAGCGCCGGATACCCGTGCTCGGGCGTGAACCCGTTCCCCGGCAGCACCACCCGCCCCACCCAGAGCGAGCCGGCCACCGCCGCCGCCCCCGCCGCCCCGACCGCGCCCGCCAGCACGAGAGCCTTCGCCGCCAGCACCCGCCCCCGGCGCGGCGTCACCACCAGCGTTGCCCCGATCAGGCCCGTGCCGTGCTCGCCGCCGAGCATCAGCACCCCCAGCACCACCGCCGCCACCTGCCCCAGCCGCACCCCGCCCAGCGCCAGCCGTGCGGTGTCCTCGTGGCAGGCGTCCGGCGCCGGGCACTGCCCCACGTCCACGGCCGCCACCGCCGCCGCGCCCGCCGCCAGCGTTCCCGCGACCAGGCCCAGCAGCAGCCACCACGGCCCCGCCACCGTCCGCAGCTTCGTCCACTCCGCCCGCAGCAGGCCCCTCACGCGTCCCGCCTCCGCAGCCGCCACCAGCCGGCCGCCAGCGCCAGCGCCGCGTACCCGCACAGCACCGCCAGCCCCGCCCACGGCGCGATCGCCGTGTCGTAGCGCCGCACCGTCTCCTGGATCGCGAACCCGGCCGCCGGAGTCACCCGTTCGAGCCACAGCGCGGCCGAGAGCGGCAGCCCCGTGGCCACGATCTGCGGCAGCAGCACCAGCACCAGCACCAGGCTGATCGCCGCCGCGCTGCCGCGCACCACCGCCGCCACGCCCAGGCTCAGCAGGGCAACGGCCGCCAGCAGCAGGCCCGTTCCCAGCACCGCCCGCAGCGCGGGCCCCTCCGTCAGCTCCGGCGCCGGCACCCCGCTGCCCGCCAGCCGGGGCGCCGCCAGCAGGAACGTCCCCGCCCCCGTGACCACCCCGGCCAGGCCCGCCGCGCCGCCGAGCACCACGGCCTTGGCCGCCAGCACCCGCCCCCGGCGCGGCGTCACCGCGAAGGTCGTGCGGATCATCCCGCGCCGGAACTCCGAGGTCAGGAACAGCACCCCGAGCGCCACCACCGCCGCCAGCAGCGCCAGCACGCCCGTCAGCGCGGCCTGCGTCAGGTCGTCCCCGTAGGGGTAACGCCCGATGTCGCCGTAGCCGGTCGCGGTGAAGGACCCGCCCGGGCCCGGCGTTCCCTCGCCCTCGCCGCGCGTGCGCCCGTCCGCGATCGGGTCCTGGCCGCCGTTCGCGGAGTCCGCCGCGCCGCCCGTCAGCGCCACGTGGTCGAAGGTCGCCGTCGCCGAGCCCGTCTGCCCGGACACCGACTCGCTGCCGAACTGCCGCTCCACCTCGGTCAGATCGGGCGAGGCCACCAGCACCCCGGCGTGCGCCGCCCCCGTCAGCCCCTCGACGCGCACCTCGCCGACCCGGCGCCAGTTCTCCCCGTCCGCCGACTGGTACCCCGTCACCGTCTCGCCCGTCCGGACCAGCCGCAGCCAGCGCGGCAGCGGCCCGTCTCCGCCCGCCAGGTCCGTGCCGCCGAACTCCGCCTGGAGCCGGACGTTCCCGCCGGGCGTCACTACCAGCGCCGCGTACGGCGACCCCGGGCGTTCGTCCGCCCGGATCATCAGGCCCGCCTTGGCCTCCTCGTGCTCCGCGCGCTGCGCGGTCACCCGCGCCCTCACCTCCCCGTCCCCCGGCAGCGGCGCGTACCGGAAGAAGCCCCCGTCCTGGTACTCCTGCCCCAGACCCGGCCGCACCGCCTCCGGCGCCTCGCCCCCGCCGCCCCCGGCCTGCTCCGCGCTGCGCCCGCTCCCGACCAGCAGCGCCAGCGCCAGCGACAGCACCACCGCCCCGGCCGCCGCCACCGCCCAGCGCGGCACGGACCGCAGCTTCGTCCACTCCGCCAGCAGCAGCCGCCCGAACCCGGCCCGGCCCTCGGCCAGTTGGCTGCGGTACGCCTCCTGCCCGCTCACAGTGCCCCCACGCTCTCCCCCAGGCTCCGCCTGGGGGCGCCCCCGACTCCGCCCGCGCGGCACGGCGCGGCTGTCGTCGTCGGCTGCGGCCCGGCAGCCGCACGTGCGGCGCTCACGGCTGCCCCTCCTCGGTCCGGAGGGCGCCGAACTCGGCCGCCCCGCCCGTCAGTTCCATGTACGCCTCCTCCAGCGAGGCCCGGTGCTCGGCCACCCCCGAGAACGCCACCCCCGCCCCCGTCAGCAACTCCACGATCCGTTCCGCCTCAAGCCCCGAGACGGTCACCGCGTCCTGCCGGCTGACCGCCACCGTCGCCCCGGCCTCCGCCAGCACCGTCATCGCTTCCTGCCGCTGCGCCGTGCGCACCTCCACCCGGCCGCCCGAGGAGGCCGCCAGCAGCTCGCGCACCCCCGTGTCCGCCAGCAGCCGCCCGCGCCCCATCACCAGCAGGTGGTCGGCCGTTCCCTCCAGCTCGCTCATCAGGTGGCTGGAGACCAGCACCGCCCGGCCCTCGGCCGCCAACGACCGCAGCAGGCCCCGGATCCAGCGCACCCCCTCCGGGTCCAGCCCGTTGACCGGCTCGTCGAAGATCAGCACCGGCGGATCGCCCAGCAGCGCCGCCGCGATCCCCAGCCGCTGCCGCATCCCCAGCGAGAACCCGCCCGCCGCCCGCCGCGCCGCCGAGGCCAGCCCGACCAGCTCCAGCACCTCCGCCACCCGCCGCCCCGGCAGCCCCGCCGCGCGCGCCATCCACCGCAGGTGATCCCGCGCCGAACGCCCCGGATGCGCCGCCGAGGCCTCCAGCGTCGTGCCCACCGCGCACACCGGCCGCCGCAGCTCCCGGTAGGGCACCCCGCCGATCAGCGCGCTCCCGCCGTCCGGCCGGTCCAGGCCCACGATCACCCGCATCGTCGTGGACTTGCCCGCGCCGTTCGGCCCGACCAGGCCCGTCACGCGCCCCGGCCGGACGGTGAACGACAGCCCGTCCACCGCCACCGTGCGGCCGTACCGCTTGCTCAGCCCGCGCACCTCGACCGTTCCCCCGGCGGCCCCGCCGCCCGCCGCTTCCGTCACATCCGTCGTGGAGGTCATGGAACGGGAGGCTAGGCCGGGCCCCGCCCCCCGGTCGTCCCGCCGCCGGGCCACTTCCCGCGGCCCGGCCCGGGGGAGGCGGCGCGCCCCGGGTCCCCCGCGCGAGGGATGCGGTGCGCTGGGCGCGCGGCCAGAATGACGCCATGGACGGCGCCCACGACGACCCCGGCGCGCGGCGCGAGGGCGCCGCCCGGCGCGGGAGCGGCGCGCCGCTCCTCCCCTTCCTGCTGCTCGCCGCCGCCGTGGCCGAGGCCGTGCTGCGCGCCGAACGGGCCGACGCCGCCGTCCTGTCCGCCGCCCTGGCCACGGCCCTGGGCGCCGCCGCGCCCCTGGCGTTCGCCCGCGCCCGCCCCCGCACGGCCGCCGCCGTCGCCACGCTGGCCGCCGCGCTGTCCGTCCCGTTCCTGCGCGGACCGGGCCCGCTCGCCACCGGCCTGCTCGCCGCCCTCGCCGCCTGGCTGCTCCTGGCCCGGGGCGAGGTGCGCCGCGCCCGCGCCGCGCGGGCCGCGCGCGACGCCTCGCGGCTGGCGTTCGAGACCACTCTCACGGAGCTGACCGCGCGGGGTGAACGCGCTCGCATCGCCCGGGAGTTGCACGACGTGGTGGCCCACCACATCTCGATGATCTCCGTGCAGGCCGAGACCGCCCGGCTGACCACCCCCGGCATGCCCGAGGAGGGTGCCCGCCGCCTGCTCGCCATCGGCGACACCGCCCGCACCGCGCTCACCGAGATGCGGCGGCTGCTCGGCGTTCTCCGCGAGGACGCGGGCGAGGAGCCGGCCCGGCGCGGACCGCAGCCCGGCCTCGCCCAGCTCCTCGAACTCCTCGACGAGACACGGGAGTCCGCCGCCGGAGGCCACGTCCGCCTCATCCTCAGCGGCCGGGCCGTCCCGCTCGGGCCCGGCGTGGAGCTGACGGCGTACCGGATCGTGCAGGAGGCGCTGACCAACGCCCGCCGTCACGCGCCCGGCGCGGCCGTGGACGTGGCCCTGGCCTGGGCCGGGGACGGCCTGCGTGTCCGCGTGCGGGACAACGGCCCCGGCCCGCCGCCCGGCCCCGCCGCCCCCGGGCACGGCCTGCTCGGCATGCGCGAGCGGGTCGCCGCGCTCGGCGGGGACCTGCGCGCCGGGCGCGACCCGGCCGGCGGCTTCGCGGTCGAGGCGCTCCTCCCGGCCCGGACGGAGGCGGCGGCGTGAGCCCCGCGACTCCCGAGGGCTCCGCGGAAAGCCCGGCCGAGGCCGTTGCCCCACGCCCCACGGAACGCCCCGCTGAACGCCCCACGGAACGCCCGGCCGTCCGGGTCGTCGTCGCGGACGACCAGGAGGTGGTGCGCGCCGGGTTCGCCGCGCTGCTGGCCGGGCAGCCTGACTTCACGGTCGTGGGAACGGCCGCCGACGGCGCCGAGGCGGTCCGGGTCTGCGCGCGCGAGCGGCCCGACGTGGTGCTGATGGACGTGCGGATGCCCACCATGGACGGCATCGAGGCCACCCGCCGCGTCACCGCCGCCACCGTCACGCGCGTCCTCATCCTCACCACCTTCGACCTGGACGAGTACGTCTACGACGCGCTCGTTGCGGGCGCCAGCGGCTTCCTGGTCAAGGACGTCACGGCCGAGCGCCTCTTCGACGCCGTACGCGTCATCGCCGCCGGCGAGGCCCTGCTCGCCCCGGCGGTGACCCGGCGCCTGATCACCGAGTTCGCCCGGCTGCGCCCGCGCGCCTCCGCCCCGTCGCCGCGCCTGTCCGGCCTCACCCCGCGCGAGACCGACGTGCTGCGCCACCTCGCGGAGGGCCTGTCCAACGCGGAGATCGCCGCCCGCCTCGTCGTCGGGGAGGAGACGGTGAAGACCCACGTCAGCCGCGTCCTGCGCAAGCTCGGGCTGCGCGACCGCGCCCAGGCCGTCGTCACCGCCTACGAGACGGGCCTGGTCACCCCCCGCCCGCCCGCCTGAGGCCCCTCCGGCCCATCCCCCCGGCGGCGCACGGCACTGCTACGCCCGCGCAGGTCACGCCTCCGGGGGCCGGCTGCGCATCGTGGGCTTCCGTGAGGGCCACAACGACGCCCCCTCGCCCGTCTGGACGGCCGTGCTCCGAGCCGGGCCGCCCGCGTCACTCGGCCCGCCGGTAGACGCTGAGCTGCGCCCCGGCCGGGCTGGTCGCGGTGGACTCCAGCCTGAGCGTGCGCAGCCCGCCGTCCGTCGGGAAGATCGACTTGCCGCCGCCCAGCAGCACCGGCATCACGGTCAGCCGCAGCTCGTCCACCAGGTCCGCGCTCAGCAACGCCCGCACCAGCGCCGAACTGCCCATCACCAGCAGCCTCCCGCCGTCCCCCGCGCTCAGCTCACGCACGCGCTCCACGGCCTTGTCTGCGGGGATCAACGCGCTGTTCCCCCAGGTCAGTTCGGCCTCGGCCAGGGTGCCCGAGACCACGTACTTGCGGATCGAGTTCATCCGGTCCGCGAACGGGTCCCCCGCCCGCCCCGGCCAGGCCCCCGCCATGACCTGCCAGGTCCGCCGCCCGAACAGCAGCGCGTCCGCGTCCGCCAGCGCCGCGTCGAACGCGCCCCCGACCAGCTCCGGGTCGAAGAACGCCTGCGACCACCCGCCGTGCGCAAACCCCCCGTCCGTGTCCTCCTCGGCCCCGCCGGGGGCCTGCGTGACGCCGTCGAGGCTGATGAACGAGATGACGGTGACGCTCATGGCCGGTGCTCCTGCTCTCCGCTGCGCTGTGGCTTACGTCTGTGAAGACCACGGCTCCGCCGAAAACTCATCGGTGCCCCTGCGCGGACAGGCCAGAGGCCCTGCCGCGCGGCGTGGAGGGGGTGGCGGCAGGGCCTCGGAGGGGGGAGGGAGCACTGACCATACGCCTCGGCACGGTCGGGAGCGCCTGCCGTGCACGGAGATTTTTTCGGCCGTGTGGGGGTCGGTAGCGGGGGCGCGGGGTGATGGTCAGGTCAACGTCCGGCAGCGTGTCGGCGTTGAGGACTGCGCCGAGCCCGGCGGCCTGTCGTAGCGCACTCGCGAGCAGGCCGATCTTCCGCAGGCCGCGCGCACGCTCGAACTCCCGCCAGGCCCCGGGCAGGAGAGCCGTCCCCAGGTACGAGAAGACCACGCGGGTCAGGCGAGGGAGGTCGCCCAGTCCGGTCAGGTCTTCGGTGAGGGCATCCAGTTCGAGTGCGGTGACGGGGGCGGCAGACCCGAGGCCGCGGAGCGGGGCCGCACGCCGGAGCGCAGACCCAGAGTCAGGCGCTCCGGCGAGAAGGCATCGAGGGCTCGCAGGCCCATTGCGGGGCCGGGTCGCACGGTGAGGCCGCGCAGCGGAGCATCGGCCAGCGGCGTCAGGTCCGTGACGTTCGGGCACCTCAGGTACACCTCCCGCATCGTGCGGACCGGCCGAACGCCGCGCCCGCTCGGTGAGTTCGGCGGCCGGCTTCCCGAGGTCGGCGGCCGTCAGGGTGGCCCTCGCGCCCCGGAAGGACACCAACGAGCCGATCCGCACCCGCTGTTGCCCGGCAAGGCCCGCGCCGGGGGCCTCGGTGCGGAAGAGGCGCTTGATCAGCGGGGCCACCGCGCCCGATGCGACGCGGAGCCCGATGGCCGACAGGTCCACGGCGGAAACCCCCTCCCCACGGCGTAGCGTACCGAACGCGGCGCGTCACCGGGGGCGTTGGCGAACTCAGCCCGTCGCGGCGGCCGTTGCCGCCTCGGTCGCCGCCGCCCGGTGCTCGCTGGGGGTGACGCCGCGCACCCGCTTGAACGCCGCGCTGAAGCCGAAGGGGTCGGCGTAGCCGACGCGCCGGGCGACGGAGGCGAGGGTGCGGTGCGGCTCGGCGCGCAGCAGGTCGGCGGCCAGGTCCATCCGCCAGGAGGTGAGGTAGGCCAGGGGGGACTCGCCGACGACGGCGGGGAAGCGGCGGGCGAGGGTGGTGCGGGAGACGCCGGCCTCGGCGGCGAGGGTGGCCAGCGTCCACGGACGTTCGGGCGCGGCGTGGAGGGCGCGCAGCGCCGGGCCCGCGACGTCGTCGCTCAACGCCCGGTACCAGGCGGGCGGTTCGGCCTCCGGCCGGTCGAACCAGTCGCGCAGCGTGCACACCAGCAGCCAGTCCAGCAGGCGGTCCAGCACGATCTGGCGGCCGGGCCGCCCGGCCTGTAGCTGCGCCTCCAGGTAGTCGCGCATGGCGGCGCAGTTGTGGTCGTCCGGGACGACCAGGACGCGCGGCAGTACCCGCAGCAGGCGGCGCGGCACCTCCTCGCGCACGCGGTAGGCCCCCGCCAGCAGCAGCCCGTCCCCTCCGGCCTTGAACGGCTCGGGCCCGCGCACCACCGCCGCCTCCCCCACGGTCAGCGCCCGCCCGGCCACCCGCGCCGGCCCGCGCAGCGGAACGCACAGCGTCAGCGAGGCCCCCCGCGCCAGCCCCCCCAGCGCGTCGGGCCGGGCCAGGTCGAGCAGCGCGCCGTCGGCGCGCACGCCGCGCAGGAGGTCGTCGAACGGGTCCATGGGGCCACGGTACGGCCACGCATGCGGCGCGGACGCTCGGCCATGGGCGGGGGAGGGGGCGCGGGCGGAGGCTGGGGCCATGACGAGCAACGCGAACAACGACACGGCAGCGCGGCAGGCAGGCGCCCGGGCGGGGATTCTCGTGCTGGGCGGGACGGGCAAGACGGGGCGGCGCGTGGTGGCGCGGCTGCGGCAGGGCGGTCACGAGGCGCGGGCGGCGTCCCGCTCCGGGGAGACCCGTTTCGACTGGGCGGACAAGGGGAGTTGGGAGCCCGCGCTGAAGGGCGCGCGGGCGGTGTACGTGGTGGCGCCGGACGACCCGGCGCCGGTGGGGGAGTTCGTGGACCTGGCGGTGGCCTCCGGGGCGGAGCGCCTGCTGGTGCTGTCGGGCCGCGGCATCGATCACGCGACGCCGTACGGGTTCGGCGACGGGATGGCCGAGGCGGAACGGGCGGCGCGCGCCTCGGGCGTTGCCTGGACGGTCATCCAGGCGAACAACTTCAACCAGAACTTCAGCGAGGACCTGTGGCTGGCCCCGCTGCGGGCGGGCCGCCTGGCCCTGCCGATCGGGGACGAGGTGCCCGAGCCGTTCGTGGACGTGGACGACCTCGCGGAGGCGGCGGCCCGCATCCTGGCCGCGCCCGGGGACGCACACGCGGGCGAGGTCTACGAGGTGACCGGCCCGCGCGACCTGACCTGGCGGGAGGCGACGGAGGTGATGGCGCGGGCGGCCGGGCGGGAGATCGCGTTCGAGGAGCTGTCGCCGGAGGCGTACCGGGCGCAACTGCTGGCCGAGGGCTGGCCGGAGGAGGCCGTGCGCACGCTGAACGCGCTCTTCGCCGTCCACCGCGCGGGCCACACGGCCGGCCCCGCCGACGGCGTGGAACGCGTGCTGGGCCGCCCGCCGGTGGCGTTCGAGTCCTGGGCGGAGCGTAACGCCGCGGTCTGGCGTTGACGGATTCGGCCGGTGCCGTCCGTTGGGGGACCCGCCCCCTGGAGGAACGCCCGGGGCGCACGCCCGCCCCGGGGCGTTCACCATCGGCGCCCGCCCCGGGCGTTCACCCCGCACACACCGGCCGCTCCGGCTCGTCCGGCGCGTACGCCGCCCGCTCCGCCTCCGTGAGGTCGCGGCGCAGCACCCGGCAGATCAGGGAGCGGGAGGCGTCCGCGTCCGGGTAGGCGACGTTCCACAGGCGCGTCGGCGCCAAGGCCAAGCCCCCGGCGGACGTCGCCAGCCCCGTCGCCAGGTGGGTCCCGCCGACCCCGAACGCCACGGCCGGCACTCCGACTTCGGCGTTCAGGACGGTCCTGGTGCCGCCGGTGCCCACGTCCCACAGCCGCACGGTCCCGTCGAGGCTGCCGCTGGCCAGCGTCGTGCCGTCCGGGCTGAACGCCACGGACTCCACCCAGTCCGTGTGCCCCGTCAGGGCGTCGCGCAGCCGCGCCGCCTCCGCGTCCCACAGCCGGACCGTGTCGTCGCCCGAAGCGCTGGCCAGGGCGGCGCTGTCGGGGCTGAACGCCAGGGCGTTGACGGCCCCGTCGTGCCCGGCCAGTGTCGCCGCGAAGACGGGGACGCCGGTGGTCATCTCCCACAGGGAGATCAGGCCGCCGCCGCCGTCCCCGACCGCGAGGTAGCGGCCGTCGGGGCTGTAGGCGATCGCGGTCGCGCCGCCGGTCACGCCCGTGATGGTGAAGTACGTCCGGCCCGAGGCCAGGTCCCACAGCCGCACGGTCTCGTCCTGGGAGGCCGTGGCCAGACTCCGGCCGTCCGGGGCGAACGCCACCGCGTGCACGTCGCCCGTGTGCGCGTCCAGAACCTGCCGGGAGCGGCCGGAGTCCGCCTCCCAGACGCGGGCGACCTCGTCCGTGCCCCCGGTGGCGACCAGCGCGCCGTCCGGGCTGAAGGCGACGGTGGAGAGGTCCTCCTGGCCGCGGTCCTCCAGCTCGCGCCGCCGGGCGCCTGTGGCCGGGTCCCACAGCGCCGCCCGCCCGTCCCAGCCGGCCGTGGCCAGGGTCCGGCCGTCCGGGGCGTAGGCCAGCGCCGTCACGCCCTCGAAGTGGCCGGTCAGGTCGCGCACGGGCCGCTGCGCGGTGAGGTCCCACAGGCGCGCCGCGCTGTCCCAGCCGCCCGTGACCAGGCTCCGGCCGTCCGGCGCGAAGGCCACGGCCGCGGCCACGTCCGTGTGCCCGGTCAGGGTCAGCGTGGGGGTGTCGCGCTGCACGTCCCACAGCCGCACCGAGTCGTCGGAGCCCCCGGTGGCGATCAGGCGGCCGTCCGGGCTGAAGGCCACCGCGTCGATGCTGTCGGTGTGGCCGGGCGAGAGGGACAGCAGCGTCTCGCCGCTCCCGGTGCGCCACAGCGGGACGAACAGGGCGTCGATGGCGGCGGCGAGAGTGGCGCCGTCCGGGCTGAACGCCAGGCCGTTGACGTCCGCGGCCACGCCCGAGGACAGGACGAGGCGGGCCTCGCCCGCGGCCGGGTCCCACAGCACCACGGAGTCGTCGGTGCTCCCGCTGGCCAGGGTGGCCCCGTCCGGGCTCCACGCGACGGCCTGCACGCTCTCGGTGTGGCCGTCCGGGAGGACGGTGGGCGCCTCCTCGCCCGCCCGGCCGCCGTCGACGGCCCAGATCCGGACGGTGGCGTCCGTGCTGCCGCTGGCCAGCGCGGTGCCGTCCGGGCTGAACGCCAGCGCGCGCACCCAGCCGGTGTGGCCGCGCAGGGTGGCGGTGTGCTCGCCGGTGGCCGTGTTCCACAGGAAGACGGTTTCGTCGTTCGAGGCCGTGGCCAGGGTGGTGCCGTCCGGGCTGAACGCCACCGCGTTGACGCCGTCGCCGTGGCCGGTGAGGGTGCGCAGCTCGCGGCCGGTGGCCGCGTCCCAGAGGCGGGCGGCGCTGTCGTTGGAGGCGGTGGCGACCACCTCGCCGTCCGGGCTGTACGCCACGGCGTTGACGTTGTCCGGGTGGGAGAGCAGGGAGCGCAGCGGGGTGGTGGCGGCGCGCAGCAGGGCCAGCGTGGCCTCGTCGGTGGGGGAGGTGCGGTGGGCGCGGGCCGCGAGGAGGGCCGCGAGGTCGGGGTTGGTGTCCATCAACGCCGTCGCCAGGGCAGCGAGTTGGCGGGAGTCGGCCTCCTCCTCGGCGGCGGTGGCGGAGCGCCGTTCGAGGAAGGCGAGCCCGCCGGCGACGAGGGCGAGGGCCAGCAGAGCCGCCAGGACGGCGGTGAGGGCGCGGGCGCGGCGGGCGGCGGAGCGTTGCCTGGCGCGGCTGCGGGCCACGAACTCGGCTATCTCCTCGGGCAGTCCGCGCTCCCGCGCCCAGGTCACGCCGTCCGCGAGGACGGTGCCCTGGAGGAGGTCGCCGGGGCTGTCGCCGCTGCGCCGCCAGCGCGCGTGCCGCTCCTGGGCGACGTCCAGCCAGTCCTTGAACGCCCGGTCGTCGGCCACCCAGGCGCGCAGCTCCGGCCAGTCGCGGATCAGCGTCTCGTGAATCAGCTCGGCGGTGGGGCGCTCGGGGGCGCCGCCGGGGCCCTCGTTGGAGCGCGTGACGACGAGGCGGCGGCGGACGAGGGCGTCCAGGACCGTGTCGAAGGCGGCGTCGTCCCCGGCGGCGGCATCGGCCGAACGGCCGTCCTCGGCGCGGTCGTTGGGCGAACGGCCCTTCTGGGTGCGGTCGTTGGGCGAACGGCCGTCGCGGGCGTCACTCTCGGGTGAACGGCCCCGCTGGGCGCGGAGGTCGAGGGCGCGACGGAGACCGGTGCGGCCCTGCGGGGCGCCTTCGTCCGTCGCGGGCGCGGCGCGCGCCGCGAGGGCGCGCAGGTCGTCCAGCGGGACCTGCTGGCGGGTGGCGGGCACGGCACGGTCCGGGTCGCCCGGCCGGACCAGGGCGGTCAACAGCCGCCGGGCGATGAGGCGTTGATCCTCGTCCAGCGGGGTCAGGGCCCCGTCGCACCACGTCCTGAGCGCGCCGGTGATCCCGCCGATGCGCTCGTAGGCCGCGTGCGTCAGCTCGTCCGCGCGGCGGGCCTCCCAGAGCTGGACGAGGGTGAGCGCGAGCACGGGCAGCACCGTCACCGGGGCCTGCCGGTCGTCGCGCCCGCCGGGCGCGGAGGTCAGCAGGTCGCCGACGATCCGTTCGAGCAGGTCGTCCTCCAGGCGGCCCCCGGCGGCCTCGGCCGGGGCGCGGATCATGGCGCGCAGCTCGGGGACGCTCAGGGCGTCGCGGACGTGGACCGTGCCGGGCTGCACGGCCTCCAGCAGCGGGCGGCCGAGCGCGGCCAGCCGGGGGTAGAAGTCGTCGCGCAGGACGAGGACCAGGCCCACGCCCGGGGCCGCGGCGGCCTCGGCCAGATCCGCCGGCGCCCCCGCCGCGCTCCCCTCGTCACCGAACAGCTCCTCGGCCTGGTCGACGACCAGCAGGAGGCGGGTGGCGGTGGGCTCGGCGGCCAGACGGCGGGCGGCGGCCTCCGCGATGCCCGCCTCGGCCGCGCCGGCCAGCCCCGCGCGTTCCAGCTCGGCGGCCAGGTCCCGGCGGGGGCGGGCCAGGACGGTGATCCAGCGGTCCGAGCCGGGCGGCCCGGCGGCCCCCGCCAGCGCGGGGAGCAGACCGGCCTGCACCAGCGAGGACTTGCCGGAGCCCGAGGGCCCGAGCAGCAGCACCCGGCGGTGGCGGCCCAGGGCCCGCAGCACGTCCTCCACCACCGCCTCGCGGCCGTGGAACCACTGGGCATCCCGCCGGGTGAACGGCCCCAGGCCCCGATAGGGAGCGGGCGGTCCCGTCAGGCCGGGCCAGGCGGCGCGCAGCGTCTCGGCGGCGGTGGCGAACGCGACGCCCAAGCCCCGGAGTTGGCGGTCGGGGCGGGTGATGGCCGTGACCATGCCGATCACCAGGCCGGTGGACCGGTCCACCAGGGGGCCGCCGCTGAAGCCGCTGGCCAGCTCGTTGGCCCGGGTCACCTGGAGCAGCCCGCGGTCGTTCCCGCGCTCCTCGTCCCGCTCCCCTCCCCGCTCCTCCTCCGGGCCGGCGGGCAGCAGGTCGCCGGCCACGCCGTAGCCGAACCGGCCGCCCGGCGGCGCCTGTTCGGGGAATCCGAAGGAGGCCACCCGGTGCCCCGCGCTCCCCGCCGCCGAGCCCAGGGTCAACGGCCGTGCCTCGGGCGGAACGCCGGCCAGCCGCAGCACGGCGACGTCCTCCGCCTCCGGGTCCCGCCACGCGCCCTCCAGCACCTCGGCGCGTCGCCGCGGCGCCCCGGGGAGCTGCGAGAAGCGCACCTCCGCCTCGTCCCCGGGCCCCAGCCCGGCCAGAAGCGCCACGTGCGCACAGGTGACCACCAGGCCCGGCCCCGCGAGGAACCCGGCGCCCACGGGCTGCTCGCCGTCCTCGGCGAGCACCTGGACCACGGCCGCCCGGACGGCGGCGGCGAGCGGCGAGGAGGCGGCCGGGCGCCCGGGAATCTCGTCCTCGGTGCCGTGCGCGTCGTCCACCTCGGCACCCCCCGGCGTCCACGTGTGCGGGAAGTGTAGCGCCGGGCCGGGCGTCCGGCGGCCGTTGGCGAACAGCCCGTCCGCGGACGGGCGTTGACCCCGCGGCGAGGGGCCGCCGCCCGGCGCGGGGAAAGAATCCCGCCCCGGGCGGCGGGGCCAGGGGGACGGACCCTAGAGCGCCCCGGCGACCATGCGGGCCACGGCGGCCTGGCCGGCGGCCGTGGGGTGGACGGGGGAGCCGCCGGCCACGGGGAAGGGGCCCTCGACCCACTTCTTCCAGGGCAGCGCGCACGCGTCGTGGCCGCGGACCTCGCCGGGGTTGACGAACGTCGCGCCCGCCGCCTGCGCCCGCGCGCCGAGCATGTCGTTCAAGTGCCGCTGCACGCCGTTGAGATAGGGCACGTCGCCCACGGAGATCGGCACGAACGGCCAGCAGCCCAGCGCCGGGGGCAGGATGCGCAGGTAGCCGACGACGACCACCTCGGCGCCGGGGGCGCGCTCCTCGATGGCGGCCAGTACGGCGTCGATCTCGTCGGCGGTGGCGTCGATGGTCTCCGCGAGCCGGTCGGTCCCGCCCTCGGTGTAGCGGCTCTCGCAGGGCGAGCCCAGGGGGTTGAGCAGGCTGTCGGTGCCGCAGGCCGCGACGATGGAGCCGAAGCCGATGTCGTTGCCGCCGATGGTCAGCGTCACCAGGTCGGTGTCGGGCGTCAGGCTTCCCACCTGGGAGGCGAGCACGCCGCCGGTGACCGCCCCGGCGCAGGTCGCGTCCGTGAACTCGGTCGGCCGCAGGCGTTCGGCAAGCAGGGAGGGGTAGTTGTCCGTGGAACGGACGCAACCGGTCACGGGGTCGGTGTAGTTGTCGGCCGTGGAGCCCAGCGAGGCGTAGGAGTCGCCGAGCGCGACGTAACGTCCGAGGCGCGCGTCGGCGGGCTCCTCCGCGCCGGCGGGGGCGGCCACGAGACCGCCGGCCAGGCCGGCGAGCCCGAGCACCAGGGCGGCAAGGCGAGATCTTCGCAGGGGCAAGCGCATGGGGGCCTCCTCTTACCGGTCGGTAGCAAGGAGTTATGCCCCCAGCGGCAATGCCGCGTCAACGGTGCGGACCCGCCGGCCCGCGACGCGCTCACCGCCCTGCGCGCGCCCGGCTGCCCCCGCGCACCGCAGGCACCGTGCGCCCCGGGGGCACCGTGCGCCCCGCGTTCGCGCAGTGCGTGCCGCGCCGGGGGCGCCGACCCGCGCGCGGCGGCGCCCCGCCGGCAGGGCGCGTGGCGGCGGGGGAGGCGCCCGCCCGGCGTCAGGGACGGGGCCCGGGCGGGGTCAGGTCGTGCCGGGGAGGCGGTAGCGGCCGTCGGGGAGGCGTTCGGCGAGGCCGTCGCTGATCAGGCCGCCGAGGGCGCGGGCCCGTTGTTCCGGCTCGTGCCACACCCGGTCCAGGACGGCGCGGTCCACCGGGGCGGCGGCCTCGCGCAGCACGGCCAGGAGCTTGCCGCGCACCTGACGGTCCGTCCCGGCGTAGGTCTGGCCGCGGCGCGGCGGGCCCTGGTGGGCCGGGGAGCCGGCCTGCCGCCAGGCGCACAGGTCCGTCAGCGGGCAACGGCCGCACTCCGGCGTGCGCGCCGTGCACAGCAGGGCGCCCAGCTCCATCGTGGCCGCGGCCCAGCGCGCGGCGGTGGCCGGCTCCTCGGGCAGCAGCATCCGGGCCAGCTTGCGCTCGGCCGCGGTGGTGGCGTTCGGCGGGAACTCCGTCCCCGAGACCGCGCGGGCGAAGACCCGGCGGACGTTGGTGTCCAGCACCGCGTGCCGCTGCCCGTAAGCGAAGGAGGCCACGGCCGCGGCCGTGTACTCCCCGATCCCGGGCAGGGCCAGTAGCTGGTGGTGGTCGGTGGGGACCTCGCCGCCGTGCCGTTCCGCTATGGCCGCCGCGGCGCTGTGCAGGCGCAGGGCGCGGCGCGGGTAGCCGAGCCGGCCCCAGGCGCGGACCGCCTCGCCGGGCGGTTCGGCGGCCAGGTCGGCCGGGCGCGGCCAGCGGCGCAGCCACTCCTCGTAGACCGGCAGCACGCGGCTGACCGGGGTCTGCTGGAGCATGAACTCGCTGACCATCACGCCCCAGGCGCCCGCCTCGGGGCGGCGCCAGGGCAGGTCACGGGCGTTCCGTCCGAACCACTCGATGACGGGGGCGTGCAGGGCGGTGGCCGCGGGCGCCGTGGCGCTCGGCGGCGGGCCCGGGGCGGTGCCGGGGGCGTTCGTCGCAGTCGTCGCTGTCGTCGCAGTCATGGCAAGGGCGATCCTGGCACGGCGGGCGCACGGCACAAAGCGGCCCGCGTTTCGCGCGTGTTGACGCGTGTTGACGCGCCCTTGGGCGGGGGCGGGTTGCGGGGTTGGGGGCCACGGCGTGACGGAAGTCTCGTAAGGTTTCCGGCGTGGGATCGCTGCGCACTCCGGTCGGGCCGTTGCCGTCGTCCATCTACTGGCGACGCAGGGCCGTCGTGCTGCTGCTGATCGCGGTCGTCGTGCTGCTGGTCGTCTGGGCGCTGCGCTCCACCGGGGGCGGCGGCGGGAACGAGGACCCGGCGGGCCGCGACGACTCCGCGGGCGGGCCCGCGGAGTCCATCACGCCGGGGCCGACGCCCTCCGAGTCCCTGATCGACGAGCGGCCCGGCGGCCGGGAGGATCCCTCGGACGAGGAGGAGCCAGGGTCCGGCGGCTCGGACGGCGAGGACGGGTCGGACGGGTCCGGCGGCGGCCCGGGCGGGGCGGGCGGCGAGGACGCCCCGGGCGCGGGGAGCGGCGAGGCGGGGGGCGACGCGGGCGGCGGCGGCCTCGACCCGGCGGGGGTCCCGGCCTGCGGGGAGGGCGCGCTGACGCTCTCGCTGCGCAGCGACGCCAACGTCTACGCCCCGGGCGAGGAGCCCGAGCTGCGGCTGACGGTCCAGAACGAGGAGGACGCGGCCTGCCGTGTGGACTTCGGGCACCGGGCGCTGCGGATCACCCTGGCGGACGCCGAGGACGAGCCCGTCTGGTCCTCCGATGACTGCCCGAGCGGCGCGGCCGGCGCCCCCCGCGTGATCCCGGCCGGCGAGTCCGCCACGCACACCGTCACCTGGGACCGCGCGCCCTCGGCCGACGGCTGCGGCGGCCCCGAGGCCGGACCCGGCACGTACCTGGCCGAGGCCCGCCTGTCCGGCCACCAGGAGGTCCGCACCTCCTTCCGCCTCGACGAGGACTGAGCCCGCCCCCGCGCGGCGGGCACGTGGCCCGACGCGGCGGGCAGCCGTGACCGCGTCCCGCCCGCCCGCCCGCGACACGCCCGTTCCCGGGTGGCCTGCCGGTGCCCCGGCCGTTCCGCGCGGCACCCTGGACCCGCGCCCGGAGCCGACGCCGGGCGCGGACGGGCGTCAGGGCTGCGAAGGGACGTGCGGAGTGGTCCAGGGACGGGACGGTCGGCCGCGACCTCCGCGGCGAGACCCCGGGAGCCGCGGGCGTTCGCGGGTCGGAGGGGACGCGTAGTGCCCGGACGTGACCTGCCGCCCGGGGGGCTCGACCGCTCGGAGGGCTTCGGCGAACGGCTGCTCGGACTGCTGCTGGACCGGGCGCACGAGATGCCGCCGCAGATGATCGGTCCCCTGATCGCCGAGGAGGTCGCCACCATCGGCGGCCGGGACGTGTCCATCCTGCTCCAGGACTACAGCCAGCTCTTTCTGGTACCGCTGTCCGGGCGCCGGCTGACCGTCGGCGAACCGCAGCCGATCACCGGCACGGATGTCGGCGCGGCCTTCCTGCTCGGGAAGACCGTCGAGACGGCGGAGGCGGACGGCGTCCGGATGCACCTGCCGCTGCTGGACGGCAGCGACCAGGTGGGCGTCATGTCCCTCACCCTGGAAACCGTCGAGGACGACGACCGGCGCCTGCTGCGCCGCCTCGCGGGCCTGGTCGCCGACATGCTGGTGACCAAGCACAGTTACACCGACGAGTTCTTCCTGGTGCGCCGCCGCCGGCCGATGAGCGTGCCGGCCGAGATCCAGTGGTCCCTGCTGCCGCCGCTCGCCATGACCGTTCCGCAGGCCGCCGTGGCCGGAATCCTGGAGCCCGCCTACCGGGTCGCCGGCGACAGCTTCGACTACGCGCTCAACGGCGACATCCTGCACTTCGCCATGATCGACGCCATGGGCCACGGGCTGGACGCCGCCACCATGGCGACCGTGGCCATCGGGGCCTACCGCCACGCCAGGCGCGCGGGCATCGGCCTGTCCGAAATCTACGCGTTCATGGACCGGGCCATCGCCGGCCAGTTCGGGCCCGACCACTTCGTCACCGCGCAGATGATGCGGCTGGACATCACCACCGGTCACCTGGAGTGGGTCAACGCCGGCCACCCCGCGCCGCTCCTCATCCGCGACGGCCGGGTCGTCCGGCAGTTGGAGGGCCCGACGACCCTGCCGGTCGGCTTCGGCGGCGAGGAACCGGAGATCAGCGAGCTGGTCCTGGAACGCGGCGACCGGCTGATGTGCTTCACCGACGGGGTGATCGAGGAGCATGAGGAGGGAGGAGAGGAGTTCGGCATCGCGCAGCTCATCCACTGGGTCAACCACGCCGGCTGTCCGGAAGGGGGCGTGCGGGCGCTGGTGCGTCTCATCTCCCACACGCTCATGGGGAAGCGGGGCGGCAGGACCAGCGATGACGCCACCCTCTTCCTGGTCGAGTGGCGCGGCGGCACCGCCGACCACCTGGCCAGCCTGCGCTGAGCCGCTGAGCCGCTGAGCCGCTGAGCCGTCGCGGCTCGGACCGGCCGGGCCGGGCCGCGTGCTGGGGCGTTCAGACGTAGCGTTCGAGGATCGAGGACTCGGCCAGGCGGGAGAGGCCCTCGCGGACGGAGCGCGCGCGGGTCTCGCCCACGCCGTCCACGGCCTGGAGGTCGTCCACGCTCGCGGCCAGCAGCTTCTGCAGGCCGCCGAAGTGGTCCACCAGCCGGTCGATGACCAGGCCGGGCAGGCGCGGCACCTTCGCCAGCAGGCGGAAGCCGCGCGGCGAGACGGCCGCGTCCAGCGCCTCGGGCGTGCCGCTGTGGCCCAGGGAACGCGCGACCAGGGGCAGTTCGAGCAGCTCGGCGTGGCCGAGGGCGTCCAGGTCGGCCAGGGCGGTGCCCACCCGGCGGGAGCGCTTGGCGGCGGCCGAGTCCGGCAGGTAGTCGCGGACGATCAAATGCCGCTCCGGCTCCACGCCCGCGATCAGCTCGTCCAGCTGGAGCGAGAGCAGCCGCCCGTCCGTGCCCAGCTCCACCACGTACTCGGCGATCTCGGCGGCGATCCGGCGCACCATCTCCAGGCGCTGCGCGACCGCCGCCACGTCCCGCACGGTGACCAGGTCCTCGATCTCCAGCGCGGAGAGGGTGCCGGTCACCTCGTCCAGACGGAGCTTGTACCGCTCCAGGGTGGCCAGCGCCTGGTTCGCCCGGGAGAGGATCGCGCCCGAGTCCTCCAGCACCCGCCGCTGGCCGTCCACGTACAGCGCGACCAGCCGCATCGACTGGCTGACCGAGACCACCGGGAAGCCGGTCTGGATGGAGACCCGCTGGGCCGTGCGGTGCCGCGTGCCGGTCTCCTCGGTGGCGATGCTCGGGTCGGGCACCAGCTGCACCCCGGCGCGGACGATGCGGGAGATGTCCCGGTCCACGATCACCGCGCCGTCCAGCTTGCACAGCTCCCGCAGGCGCGTCGCCGTGAACTCCACGTCCAGGACGAAGCCGCCCGTGCACAGCGACTCCACCGTGCGGTCCACGCCGAGCACGATCAGGCCGCCGGTGTTCCCCCGGAGGATGCGCTCCAGGCCGTCCCGCAGCTGGGTCCCGGGCGCCACCGCGCTCAGCGCGGCCCGCAGCAGGCTGCCGGCCTCGCCGCCCGCGGAGCCCGCGCCCGCACCCCCGGCCCTGCCCGGACTCGCCGGCCGGTCGCTGGCTGCCATGCGTCCTCCGCGGGATGAGTCTGCGCTCGGGTACACCGGAGTCTACCGGCGCACCTCCTCGGGGGGCCGTGCGTCGCCGCGCGCGGGCAGCACCCGCAGGGCCTCGCCGATGTCGGCTACCTCCCGCACCCGCATCCCCGCGGGCGCCCCGCCCGAGTCCGCCGGGACCAGGGCGTGCGTGAAGCCCAGCCGCGCCGCCTCCGACAGCCGCCGCTGCACGCCCGTCACCCGGCGCACCTCCCCGGCCAGGCCCACCTCCCCGATGGCCACCAGGTTCTTCGGCAGGGGCGTGTCCGCGGCGGCGCTGGCCAGGGCCAGGGCGACGGCCAGGTCGGCGGCCGGCTCCGACAGGCGCACGCCGCCGACGGTCGCCGTGTAGATGTCGTGCTTGCCCAGGGCCGTTATCCGGCCGCGCTGCTCCAGCACGGCCAGCATCATCGACACCCGGGAGGTCTCGAGCCCGGAGGTGGTCCGCCGGGGCGAGGGGATCTGGCTGTCCACCGTCAGCGACTGCACCTCGGCCACCAGCGGCCTGCGGCCCTCAAGGGTCACGGTCAGGCAGGTGCCGGGCACGGGCTCGTCGCGGCGGGTCAGGAACAGGCCCGAGGGGTCGGCCAGCGAGGTGATCCCGGAGTCGTGGAGCTCGAAGCAGCCGACCTCGTCGGTCGCGCCGTACCGGTTCTTCACGCCGCGGACCAGGCGCAGGCGGGCGTGCCGGTCGCCCTCGAAGTGCAGCACCACGTCGACCAGGTGCTCCAGCAGCCGGGGGCCCGCGATGGCCCCGTCCTTGGTGACGTGGCCGACCAGCAGGGCGGACATGCCCCGCTCCTTGGCCGCCCGGATCACCGCCCCCGCCACCTCCCGCACCTGCGCGACCCCGCCGGGCGCGCCGTCCACCTCGCCCGAGGCCACCGTCTGCACCGAGTCCAGCACCAGCAGGGAGGGCTTGACCGCGTCCAACTGGCCCAGGATCGAGCCCAGATCGGTCTCCGCCGCCAGATACAGGTGGTCGCGCACCGCGCCGATCCGGTCCGCCCGCAGCCGGACCTGGGCGGCCGACTCCTCGCCCGTGACGTACAGCGTGCGGTGGGACTCGGAGGCGGCCTTGGCCGCCACGTCCAGCAGCAGCGTCGACTTCCCCACGCCCGGCTCGCCCGCGAACAGCACCACCGCGCCCGGCACCAGGCCGCCGCCCAGCACCCGGTCCAGCTCCGGAACGCCCGTGCCCCGCGCGGCCATCCGCGCCCCGTCCACCTGCCCGATGGGCAGGGCCGGGGAGGCCACCCGCGCGGCCGGGACCGTCCGCACCGCCGGGGCGCCGCCGACCTCCTCGACCGTGCCCCAGGCGTGGCACTCGGGGCAGCGGCCCAGCCACTTCCCCGTGGTCCAGCCGCACTCGGAGCACCGGTACGCCGGTCGGTCTGCTGCTTTGCGCGCCATGCCGGGAACGCTACCGGCACCCACTGACAGCTCCTGACGGCGCCGGGTTCCGGGCCGGGCCGCCCCTTCACCCGATAGGAGGAACATCGCCGGTGTGGCTCGGGCCCGCGCCCTCCGGGCGCCTACCGTCGCCAAAGTGAGCACCCGCAGCCGCGACCGGTCCTCGACCACCGCGCCCACCCCCGCGCGTCCCCGCTCCGCCAGGTCATCCTCCCGGCGGTCCGCCCGCACCGGCCAGGCCCGCCGCCCCTACGAGGACGCCCACCTGGACGGGCTGTTCACCTACTGCCTGTCCGTCATGTGCGAGCACGACGCGGCCACCGCCGCGCTCGGGGAGGCCCTCGCGCTCGCGGAGCGGCAGGACGAGCGCGGGCGCCGCCCCGCCGACCCGGCCGCCCAGCGCGCCTGGCTCTACGCCCTCGCCCGCTGGGCCTGCCTGCGGCGCCTGGCGGCCCGCGGCGGGCGCGACGAGCCCCCGGCCGCCCCGCTCGCCGCCGACGAGGAGGACGCCAGGCGGCGCCGCCGCGAGTTGGCCGCGCTCTCCTGGGCCGAGGCGGCCGGCACCACCCCCGAGCAGCGGGAGGCCCTGGAGCTGGCGGTGCGTCACCAGCTCACCGCCGCCGAGGTCGCCCAGGTGCTGCGGCTCTCCGGCCAGGCCGCGCAGGAGCTGCTGACCGGTGCCGCCCGCGAGGTGGACCGCACGCGCGCCGCGCTGGCCGCCGTGGACGCCGCCGGCTGTCCGGCCGCCGCGGCGCTCGCCGGGGACGACCGGCGCCTGCTGCTGGGTCCCTCGCTGCGCGGCGAGCTGCTGCTGCACGTCGAGCAGTGCCCCACCTGCCGCCTGATCGCCCGCCGCGCCCAGGCGGGCGGCGGCGCGCCCGGCACGCCGTTCGCCGGCTCCTCGCGGCTGACAGTGCTCGCGGCGCCCCGCCCGGCCGTTCACGCCGCCCGGCTGGCCATCCGCCGCGCCCGCGCCCAGCACACCCCGCGCTACGACCGCGCCGGCTTCCCCGTCGCGGACCGCGACCGCGCCGCCTCCCGGGCCCGGCTGCGCAGCCGCGCGGTCACCACGACCGTGGTCGCCACGGTCATCGCCGCCCCCGTGCTCGCCCTGTGGGCGGCCTGGCGGGAGGCCCCGGCGGTCGGCGAGGGCACCGGCGCGGACGGCGCCGCCGCCGCGGCCCAGGACGACGCCGGGTACGACCCGGACGGCGGCACCGGCGAGTACCCCTACGAGCCCGCCGGGCGCGCCGGCTCGGGCGGGGAGGGCGCCGGGGGCGAGGCGCGCGACGAGCGGGAGGGCGCCGGCGCGCGGGAGCGCGAGCCGGAGGGCGCCGCCTCGGCCGCGCCGGGGCAGGCCGCGCAGGGCGGCTCCCAGGGCGGCTCCGGTGGCGGGTCCGCGCCCTCCAGCGCCCCCGGGCGGCTGACGGCGGACGCGGTCCCCACGGACACCGGCACCCGCATCACCCTGGTCGCCTCCGGCGGCGCGCCCGTGGACTGGACGGCCTCGGCGGATGTCGCCTGGCTCAGCCTCAGCCGCTCCTCGGGCACGCTGCGGCCGGGCGAGATGGCCGTCATCGAGGCCCGCGTGGACCCCGAGGGCGAGCCGGCCGGCCCCTGGCAGGCCCGCATCACCATCGAGCCGGCCGCCGCCGTCATCACCGTCGAGGGCAACGGCCCCGAGGACCCCGCGCCCACCCCCGAACCCGAGCCGACCCGCCCCCCGGAGGAGCCCACCGACCCACCGCCGGGCGGCGACCCGGCGCCCGAGGGGTCCTGAGCACCGCTGCGCGCGTCGGCGCCGGTGGCCCGCGGGCGTGCGTGGGGACCCCCAGGAAGCGCAGGGGGAACGGCGGGCGGCGCAGCGGGCGTTCCGGGCGTTCGGGCCGGGCCGGAGCCGCCCGGCCGGGAGGCGCGGCGTCCGGCGCCTGCGGCGAGCGGTCCGCGCCGTGCCGGGAGCCCGGTGGGCCGGGGCGTGGGAACGCACGCGGCTCCGGGCGTTCCGGTGGGGCCGGACGGGCCGGTCAGTCCGTGCCCGTCAGGTGGTGCTGAACGACCGGGGCGAGGCGTCGGACCAACTCCTCGGCCGGGATGGCGGCCAGGGGCTCGACCCGCAGCACGTACCGCAGCAGCGCCACGCCGACGAGTTGCGCGGCGGCCAGCTCGGCGCGCAGCTCCGCGTCCGGAGCGTCCAGGCCGCCGGCCACCCGGGAGAGCAGCTCCCCGGCGACGAAGCGCCGCAGGATGGCCGCGGCCGTGTCGTTGTTCATGGCCGAGCGGAGGATGGCGACCAGGGGGGCGCGGCCCTCGGGATTCTCCCAGATGCCGAAGAACAGCCGCGTGAAGGACTCCCCGAACTCCTGCGCGGCGAATCTCGCCTCCGCGTCGAGCCCCTGCGTGGCGGGCGCCGCCGCGGAGGCCACGGCCGCGGCGAAGACCTGCTCCTTGGTCCCGAAGTAGTGATGCACGAGGGCGGGGTTGACGTCGGCGCCCCGCGCGATGGCCCGGATCGAGGCCCGGTCATAGCCGCTCCCGGCGAACTCGGCCCGCGCGGACGCCAAGATGCGCTCCCGCGCCCCCGGCCCCCCGGCGGCCTCGGCCCGCGAGGGCCGCCCCCGCCGCCGTGTCGCTGGCGCGACGGCCCTGGCCGCGGACGTGGGACTGGCCCCGGACGCTGCCCCGGTGCCGGTGCCGGTGCCGGCCGCGGTCCCGGGCCTGGCCCTTGCCCCGGAGGCGGTCTGGGGCCCGTTCGCGGTCTCGGTCCCGGTCCCGGAGGCGGTCTGGGGGCCGTTCGCGGTCTCGGTCCCGGTCCCGGAGGCGGCCTGGGGGCCGTCCACGGAGTCGGCTTCTGCCCTTGCCCCGGAGGCGGTCTGGGGCCCGTCCGCGGGCCCGGTCTCGGCTCCGGCCCTGGTCCCGGCCCGAGCACGGGGTTCCGGCGGGGTCCGCGTATCGGCCTTGGCCTGCGGCCCGGGCGCGCTCTCGGCGGCGGCGCCGGACTCGTCCGCGGTTCCCGCCGGCCCGGCGTCCGTGCCGGTCATCGGCTCTCGCGGGGGCCGGGGGCCGCGGCCCCCGTGCCCTCGCGCCCGGCGCCCTCCGCGTCGGCGCCGGAGGCGCCCGCGCCCGCGCCGGAGGCGCCCGCGCGGCCCGGCGGTTCCGCCGTCGCCATGTGGAGGCGGGTGAACGCCAGGGCCTCCGCGAGGTCGGCGCGGCGAGCCTCGGGGGTCGCGCAGCGGCGGGTGTTGACCTCCACGACCACGTGACCGGCGTAGCCCGTGGCCGCCAGCCGCTCCAGCAGCGCCGCGCAGGGCTGGCTGCCGCGCCCCGGCACCAGGTGCTCGTCCTTGCCCGAGCCGCGCCCGTCCGCCAGGTGCACGTGGCCCAGCCGCGCGCCCATCCGGTCCGCCATGGCCAGCGCGTCCGAGCGGGCCGTGGCCGAGTGCGAGAGGTCCAGCGTGTAGTGCGGGAAGTCGTTGTCCGTCGGGTCCCAGCCGGGGGCGTACGCCTGCACCTCGCGGTCGCGGTAACGCCAGGGGTACATGTTCTCGACCGCGAAGTTCACCGGCCCGCCCTCGTCCAGCCGCCGGACGCCGGACACGAAGTCCCGGGCGTAGGCGCGTTGCCACCGGAAGGGCGGGTGCACCACCACGGTGGAGGCGCCCAGGCGTTCGGCCGCCCCGCGGGCGCGCAGCAGCTTGCGCCACGGGTCGGTGCCCCACACCCGCTGCGTGATCAGCAGGCAGGGCGCGTGCACGGCGAGCACGGGCACGCCGTGCCGCTCGGACAGGCGCTCCAGCGCGTCCACGTCCTGGCTGACCGGGTCGGTCCAGACCATGACCTCGACCCCGTCGTAGCCGAGCCGTCCGGCTATCTCGAAGGCCGCCGCGGTGTTCTCGGGGTACACGGAGGCGGTCGACAGGCCGACCTTCGCGTCCGGAACACGTACCTGATGCGCCACGCCCCTCAGCCTACGTGCCGGGCCGCCGCTGCCCCGCTTGACCGGGAGCGGCCCGGCCGACATTATTAAACGCATGATGAATAAAACTGGGGACCGGCCGCACGCCCCCGGCGCACCCCCTGGCGCACCGGCCATCGCCGCCCGCGGCCTGACCGTGGTCCGCGGCGGCGCCCGCGTGCTCGACGGCCTCGACTTCGCCGTCGAGCGCGGCACGGTCACCGGGCTGCTCGGCCCCTCCGGCTGCGGCAAGACCACGCTGATGCGGGCCGTGGTCGGCGCCCAGGCCCGCGTCACGGGCACGCTGGACGTCCTCGGCCGCCCGGCCGGGAGCCCCGCCCTGCGCGACCGGATCGGGTACGTCACCCAGTCCCCGTCCGTCTACGCCGACCTCACCGTCCGGCAGAACCTCGCCTACTACGCCGCCGTCCTGGGCGTCCCTCGCGCCGCCCGCGCCGAGCGGGTGGAGGCCACGCTCGCCGACGTGGACCTCGCGCCCCGCGCCGACGCCCTCGTGGCCGCCCTCTCCGGCGGCCAGCGCTCCCGCGTCTCCCTGGCCGTCGCCCTCCTGGGAACGCCCGAGCTGCTGGTGCTCGACGAGCCGACCGTGGGCCTGGACCCGGTCCTGCGGCGCAGCCTGTGGGACCTCTTCCACCGGCTCGCGGCCGACCGCGGGACCACGCTGCTCATCTCCTCGCACGTCATGGACGAGGCCGACCGCTGCGGCCGGCTGCTGCTGATGCGGGCCGGGCGGCTGCTCGCCGAGGGAACGCCGGCCGAGCTGCGCGAACGCACGGGGGGCGGCTCCATCGAGGAGGCCTTCCTGCGCCTGGTGGACGAGGGCGTGGACGGGGGCGTGCGCCGATGAACGTCCGCCGTGTCCTCGCCACCGCGCACCGCGTGCTGAGCCAGTTGCGTCACGATCCGCGCACGATCGCGCTGCTTCTGCTGGTGCCGCTGCTGCTGCTCGTCCTGCTCTTCTACGTCTTCGACGGGGAGCCGGGGACGTTCGACCGGGTCGGGGCCTCGCTGCTGGGCATCTTCCCGATGATCACGATGTTCCTGGTGACCTCGATCGCCACGCTGCGGGAACGCACATCCGGCACACTGGAGCGCCTGCTCACCATGCCGCTGGGCCGCGGAGACCTGCTGGCCGGCTACGCGCTGGCGTTCGGCGTCTTCGCCACGGTCCAGGCCGGGCTGGCGACCGGGGTCGCCCTGTGGTTCCTGGACCTGGACATCGCGGGCCCGGCCTGGCTGCTGCTGCTCGGCGCCGTGCTCAACGCGCTGCTGGGCATCGCGCTCGGCCTGCTGGTCTCGGCCTTCGCGGCCTCGGAGTTCCAGGCCGTGCAGTTCCTCCCGGCGATGGTCTTCCCGCAACTGCTCCTGTGCGGCCTCTTCGCCCCGCGCGACTCCATGCAGCCGGCGCTGGAGTACGCCTCCAACGTCCTGCCCATGTCGTACTCGGTGGACGGCATGACCGAGATCCTGACCAACGCGCAGGCCACGTCCGACTACTGGCGCGACGTCACCATCGTCGCCACGACGGCCCTGGCGATCCTGGCCCTCGCCTCGATCACCCTCCGCCGCAGGACGGCCTGACGGCCTGCCGTCCCCACGACGCGAGCCACCCGGCTCGCTGGACAGCCCTGGCGGGCGGCCACCCTTGCGACGCCGCGTGCCCCGGGCGGTCCCGGCGGGGCGGCCTTCGGCCGCCGCGTGCCCCGACGACAGGCCCGGGCCTCCGGCCGCCCAGCCCGTGCGGGCGGTCCCGGCGGCGGGCTTCGTGCCTGGCGGCACGGCCGCCGGCGGCGAGCTCGTGCCGGTGGGCGGGCGGTGCCGCGTTCGGCGCGAAGCCGTGCGGGCGGTCCCGGCGGCGGGCTTCGTGCCTGGCGGCACGGCCGGCGGCGGCGAGCTCGTGCCGGTGGGCGGGCGGTGCCGCGTTCGGCGCGAAGCCGTGCGGGCGGTCCCGGCGGCGGGCTTCGTGCCTGACGGCGCGGCCCCGCGGTGGGCCGGCGAGGCGGGCGGCCACACGGCAGCGTCCGGCGCGAAGCGCGGGCGTCCGCGCGGAGCCCGTGCCGGCCCCGTGCCGGTCGCGGCCGGTGGGCGGCGCGGCAGCGTTCGCGCGCAGCGCGGAGTCGGCGGCCGTGGGGGTGGGCGCCGGCGCGTCAGTCGGCAACGGCCGGCAAGGACGTGCGCATCTGGTCGAGGCGGCGGAGGATGACGCCCTCCCGGAGGGCCCAGGGGCAGATTTCGAGGGTGGGGATGTTGAAGATGTCCATCGCGGCCTCGGCCACGATCGCGCCGGCCAGGAGCTGGGCGGCGCGGCCCTCGGAGACGCCGGGGAGGAGGCGGCGTTCCGCGATGGGGAGTTCGGCCAGCTTCTGGGACCAGCTACGCACGTCGTCCCGGTCCAGGTCGCGGCGGACGTACAGGCCCTCCGCCGAGCGGGCCGCGCCCGCGATGCGGGCGAGCTGCTTGAAGGTCTTGGAGGTGGCCACCACCCGGTCCGGCTCCCCGAATCGCTTGAAGTCCCTTGCCACCTGCGCCAGTTCGGAACGCACGTCCCGGCGCAGCGCCCGCACGTCCGCCGGTTCGGGGGGGTCGCCCGGCAGCCGGGCGTTCGTCAGCCGGCCCGCGCCCAGCGGCAGCGAGGCCGCCGCGTCCGGCTCCTCGTCCACGCCCAGGGCGATCTCCAGCGAGCCGCCGCCGATGTCGAACAGCAGCAGCTTCCCCGCCGACCAGCCCAGCCACCGCCGCGCCGCCAGGAAGGTCAGCCGCGCCTCCTCGTCCCCCGAGAGCACGGTCAGCGTCACCCCCGTCTCGCCGGCCACCCGCGCCAGCACCTCATCCGCGTTGGTCGCCTCCCGCACCGCCGAGGTCGCCAGCGTCAGCGTCTCCGCCACCCCCTGGTCCTCGGCCACCTCCTGCGCGGCGCGCACCGTGGCCACCAGGCGCTCGACGCCCTCCGGCCCGATCGCCCCCGCCGGGTCGAGCAGCTCGGCAAGGCGCAGCTCCGCCTTGTGCGAGTACGCGGGCAGCGGACGCGCGCCGGGATGCGCGTCGACGACCAGCAGATGGACCGTATTCGAACCCACGTCGAGAACACCGAGCCTCATGGCGTTCAACGCTACCCCGCGCTCTACCCTGGGCGTGTGGCAAAGACGAAGAGGGCGAAGCAGGGCAGAACTCCCGTGACCCCTGCGCTTCCGGAGCCGGTCCCGGGGTCGGTCCCCGAGCTGATCCCCGGGCAGCAGCAGGGGGAAGAGCTGGCGGAAGAGGAGCAGCTCGACGGCGCGCGCAGGCGCGCGGCCGGCGAGGAGGTGGCGCTGAACCACCCCCGTGCCTGGGTGGAGTTCGCCGACCCGGCCGACCCCGAGCAGGTCTTCCGCTGCGACCTCACCTGGCTGACCTCCCGCTGGGAGTGCGTCTTCGGCCGCGGCTGCCAGGGCATCCAGGCCGGCCGTTCCTCCGACGGCTGCTGCTCGCTGGGCGCCCACTTCTCCGACGAGGACGACGAACGCCGGGTGGCCGGCCACGCCGCGCGGCTGACCCCCGAGCAGTGGCAGTTCCACGCCGAGGGGCACTCGAAGAAGGGCTGGGTCGAGCTGGACGAGGAGGGCGAGCGCCGCACCCGCCGCGTTCAGGGCGCCTGCGTCTTTCTCAACCGCCCCGGCTTCCCCGGCGGCGCGGGCTGCGCCCTGCACACGCTGGCGCTGCGCGAGGGGCGCGAGCCGCTGGAGACCAAGCCCGACGTGTGCTGGCAGCTCCCGGTGCGCCGGACCTACGAGTGGGTGGAGCAGCCGGACGGCGAGCAGCTGCTGTACGTCTCGATCGGGGAGTACGACCGGCGCGGCTGGGGCCCGGGCGGGCACGACCTGCACTGGTGGTGCACCGGCGCCCCGGCCGCGCACTCCGCCGGGCGCCCGCTCTACCGCAGCTACCGGGCCGAGCTGACCGAGCTGATGGGGAAGGCGGGCTACGACCAGCTCGCGGAGCTGTGCGACACGCGCCTGGCGGCGCTGCCGCCCCCCGAGGGCCCCGGCGGCCGTCCGCTGCTCCCGCTCCTGGCCCCGCACCCGGCCGACCCGGCCCCGGACCCGGCGCCCTGACGCACGCGGCGCCGTAACGCCCCCGGCCCGCGCCGGACGTTCCCGGGCGGTCCTCGCGCCGGGCGTTCCCCCGTGGGCAGCTCCCGGCCAGGGGGCGTCCGGATCGCGGTATTCCCGTCCCGGTCGGTGGGCGGGGGGCGTAGCCTCGGGGGCGTAGCCGCACGGCCGCCGAGCAGAGCGAGCAGAGAAGGGCTTGAGACCATGGCGACACTGAGGTCCCGCACCGTCACCCACGGCCGGAACATGGCGGGCGCCCGCGCCCTCCTCCGGGCCGCCGGCGTAGCGCGCGAGGACTTCGGCAAGCCGATCGTCGCGGTGGCCAACAGCTTCACCGAGTTCGTCCCCGGCCACACCCACCTCCAGCCGGTGGGCCGGATCGTCTCCGAGGCCATCTCGGCCGCCGGGGGCGTTCCCCGGGAGTTCAACACCATCGCCGTGGACGACGGCATCGCGATGGGCCACGGCGGGATGCTCTACTCCCTGCCCTCCCGGGACCTGATCGCGGACTCCGTGGAGTACATGGTCGAGGCGCACTGCGCCGACGCCCTGGTCTGCATCTCCAACTGCGACAAGATCACCCCCGGCATGCTGATGGCGGCCCTCCGCCTGAACATCCCCACCGTCTTCGTCTCCGGCGGCCCGATGGAGGCCGGCAAGACGACGCTGGTGGACGGCACGGTCCGCTCCAACCTCGACCTGGTGCACGCCATGTCCGAGGCGGTCAGCGAGACCGTCTCCGAGGAGGACCTGCTGCGCATCGAGGAGGCCGCCTGCCCGACCTGCGGTTCCTGTTCCGGGATGTTCACCGCCAACTCCATGAACTGCCTGGTCGAGGCCCTGGGCCTGGCCCTGCCGGGCAACGGCTCGGTGCTGGCCACGCACACCGCCCGCCGCGCGCTCTACGAGGCCGCGGGCCGCAGCGTGGTGGAGATCACCAAGCGCCACTACGACCAGGACGACGCCACGGTCCTGCCGCGGGCCATCGCCTCCCGGGCAGCGTTCGAGAACGCCATGGCCCTGGACATCGGCATGGGCGGCTCGACGAACACCGTGCTGCACCTGCTGGCCGCCGCCGCGGAGGCCGGCCTCGACTTCGGGATGGCGGACATCGACGCCGTCTCCCGCCGCGTGCCCTGCGTCTCCAAGGTCGCCCCGAACAGCGCCTACCACATGGAGGACGTGCACCGGGCCGGCGGCATCCCCGCCATCCTCGGCGAGCTGCACCGCGGCGGCCTGCTGAACGAGGACGTGCACGCCATCCACGCCGACTCGCTCGCCGAGTGGCTCAAGCGCTGGGACATCCGCGGCGGCTCGCCCTCGCCCGAGGCGGTGGAGCTGTTCCACGCGGCGCCCGGCTGCAAGCGTTCGGCCACCGCCTTCTCCCAGTCCGAGCGCTGGGAGACGCTGGACACGGACGCGGAGGGCGGCTGCGTGCGGGACGTGGCGCACGCCTACTCCAAGGACGGCGGCCTGGCCGTGCTGCGCGGCAACCTCGCCGAGGACGGCTGCGTGGTGAAGACCGCGGGCGTGGACGAGTCGATCTGGACCTTCGAGGGCCCGGCCGTGGTCGTGGAGTCCCAGGAGGCGGCCGTGGACGCGATCCTGAACAAGCGCGTCAAGGAGGGCGACGTGGTCGTCGTCCGCTACGAGGGCCCGCGCGGCGGCCCGGGCATGCAGGAGATGCTGTACCCCACGGCGTTCCTCAAGGGCCGGGGCCTGGGCGCCAAGTGCGCGCTGATCACGGACGGCCGGTTCTCCGGCGGGACCTCGGGCCTGTCGATCGGGCACGTCTCCCCGGAGGCGGCGGCCGGCGGCACGATCGCGCTGGTCCGCGACGGGGACCTGATCCGCATCGACATCCCCGGGCGCGTGATCGAGCTGAAGGTGTCCGAGGAGGAGCTGAACGCCCGCCGCGAGGCGCTCGGCGGACGGTACGCGCCGGTGGGGCGCGACCGGAAGGTCTCACTGGCGCTGCGCGCCTACGCGGCCATGGCCACCAGCGCGGACAAGGGCGCGGTCCGGGACGTCAGCAAGCTGGAGGGCTAGGCGCGCCCGCCTACTCGGCGGGCCGCAGCGCGGAGAGCGGCGTGGCGTACAGCGTGTTCCCCACGGTCACGACGTACGCCGTGCCGTCCGCGATGACGGGGGCCGGGGACCAGGCGTCGCTGCCCATGCCGGGGGTGCCGGGGTGCGGCTCGCCCGTGCGGCGGAGGGTGCCGTCGCGGGTGGCGATCTCGTAGAGCCGGCCCTCGGCGTCCGAGAGGTAGAGCAGGCCGTCCGCCACCGCCGGGTCGGAGGGGACGTCGGCGCCCGTGGGCTCGCTCCACAGGACCGTCCCGGCCGCGGCGTCCACCGCCGTGAGCTGCCCGGCGCCGTCCGCCGTGTAGACCACGCCGCCGGCGACGGTGGCCCGCGGCTCGGTGGGCCGGGGCAGGGCCGTGCGGGTCCACTCCCCGGTGGCAAGATCCAGGCGCTGGATCGCCGTCACGACCGGCAGGTCGGGGTCGAACTCGTGGTAGTACGCGGCGTTCCGGTCCATCCCGATCGCCTCCAGGGTGCCCAGCGCCGAGTCCGGCGCTGTCACCGGCTCGCCCCAGATCTCGCGCCCGTCCGCGTCCAGCAGGATCGCCTGCCAGTCCGTGGTGAACTCCTCCGAGCGGCTCTCGGCCAGCACGTACGCGCCCGAGGTGACGGTGTCCGTGATGTACCGGCCGGGCGCGGACCACTCGCCGACCCGGTCGGGGCCGTCCATGGCGTAGAAGCGCAGGGTGCTGTCGCCGTTCTGGAGCATCAGCGTGCCGCGCACCCGCTGGAGCTCACCCATCAGCTCGGGGGCGTCGATCTCCCACAGGGGCTCGCCGCCCTCGCCCTCCGGGTCCAGCGCGGCCAGGCCGCGCTCGGAGCGGGCGAACAGGGCCCGCTCGCCCGGCAGCGCCGCGGGGCCGCCCAGGGCGTCGCGCGGGCCGTCGTGCCGCAGCAGCTCCGAGCCGTCCGGGCCGAGCAGCACCGCGGACGTTCCGCCCACGCTGCACAGCAGGCCGCCCTCGGCCGCCGCGCAGACGAAGCCCTCGGTGACCGCGTCCCGCACGCCGAAGTCGCGCAGCGAACGCTCCCACGGGCCGGGGGAGTCGGAGGAGGGGTCCGCGGGGCCGTTGGCGTCCGCCGGGGCCCGCGGGCCCTCCTCGCCGTCGCCCGGGAGGCCGGTCAGCCACAGACCCGCCGCGGCGGCGCAGGCCACGGCCACCGCCGCGAGCGCGGCCAGGCGCCGGCGCCGCCCGCGGGGCGCCGGGGCCTCCGGCGCGGTCCGCGCCTCCCGGTCTTCCGCGGCCCCCGGCGCCCGCCACACCGGCGAGTCGCGGATCACCGCGGCCTGCGCGCGGGTGTCCGCCCAGGCCGCCATCTCCAGCAGCGCCGAGACCTCCGGCCGCCGCTCCGGCTCCTTGGCCAGGCACAGCGAGACCAGGTCCCGCAGCGGCTCCGGCACGTCGCCCAGCTCCGGGTCCTCGTGCACCACCCGGTAGGCCACGGCCAGCGGGTCCCCGCCCGGCGGGCCGCCCGCCTCGAAGGGGCTGTGCCCGGTCGCCGCGAACGCCACCACCGCGCCCAGCGCGAACACGTCCGAGGCCGTGCCGACATCGCCCTTGCCTGTGAGCTGCTCCGGCGCCATGAACGGCGGCGAGCCCAGCACCGCCCCGGCCTCCGTCAGCCGGTGGCTGGCGGTGATCGCCCGCGAGATGCCGAAGTCGATCACCCGCACCCCGTCCTCGGCCAGCAGGACGTTGCCCGGCTTCAGGTCCCGGTGCACCAGGCCGCAGCGGTGGATGTCCTGAAGCGCCTCGGCGAGCTGCGCGCCGATCCTGGCCGCCTCGCGCGCGCCGAGCGGACCCTGCCCGTCCACCCGGTCGGTCAGCGAGCCGCCGGGGACGTAGAGGGTGGCCAGCCACGGCGGGTCGCCGTCCGGGTCGGCGTCCACGACGGGCGCGGTGAACGCCCCGCTGACCCGCCGCGCCGCCTCCACCTCGCGGCGGAACCGCTTGCGGAAGCCGGGGTCCTGGGCGTACTCGCGCCGGATCACCTTCACGGCGAGGCGCCGTCCGGCGACCGTGCTGGCGAGGTAGACCACGCCCATCCCGCCCGCGCCGAGGCGCCGTTCGAGGACGTAGCCGCCCAGCCGCTCGGGCTCCCGGTCCCCGGGGCCGGCCGCCGGGCCGCCCTCGCCGCGGTCCCCGCGGTTGTCGGTCGTCATGGCAGCTCCCCCGCCGTGCCCGGCGTGCCGTCTCGTGGCGTTTGCCGTTTGCCGTGTGCCGTATGCCGGGAACAGCGTACGACGCGGTCCGGCGGCGGGGGGCGGGCGCCGGTGCCGCGCACCGGCGCCCGGGGCGCCGGGGGCCCCGGTCATAATCGACCGCATGTCCACCTCGCACCCGGACGCCGCGCGGAGCGGCGCACCCGTCCCGCCCCCCGAGCCCGACCTGCCCTCGCCCGGGCCGCTGCGGTTCTACGGCACCACCTGGGTGGAGCGGACCGGCGGCTACGGGCTGCGCCGCGCGGGCCTGGCGGCGGGCAGCGCGCTGCTGGCGGCGGCGGGCGGCCTGGTGCTGTGGCTGGGGTACGCGGGGCTCGTCGGCTCCGAGACGGCCGGGTGGCTGCGTTTCCTGGTGATGGCCGCCTTCGTGATCTGCTCGGTGATGGCCTTCCTGCGCACCTGGGGCGGGTACGCCGTGCCGCGCGAGGGCGCGCGCGCGGACGAGTCGGCGTTCCGCAGCATCAAGGCGGTGGGCTTCGTCGGCGTGCTCCTGGCGTACGCGCTGCGCACGCTGGTGGAGGCGCCGGGCGAACGCCTGGCGCGCGCCGAGCACGAGGCCGCGCTGGAGCGCCACCGGCGCACCATCGCCAAGCGCTCGGGCAACCCCGCGCGCCGGCGCTCCCCGGGGCGCACGGGCAGCCGTTCCGCGCGGCGGCGCGGCTGAGGACGTTTCCGCCCCCTTTCCGGCCCGGCCCCTAGGGGAAGCCCTTAGCGGCCCCGGACATGTGTCAGCTTCCATTGACACCCCCGGGCGGGCGTTGGGACGCTGACGGTGCACCACCTGGGACGGAGAGGTTCGCGATGAGCGGGAGCGGCGGCGAGGAGCTGCTCAAGGTCCTTGCCGCGCTGGCCAATCCGCACCGGATGCGGATCATCGCGGCGCTGGCCGCCGAGCGGGACTACGTCAGCCGGCTGGCCCGCACGATCGGCATGAGCCGCCCGCTGCTGCACATGCACCTCCAGCGCCTTGAGGCGGCCGGGCTGGTCACCGGCACGCTGGAGCTCTCGGAGGACGGCAAGGCGATGAAGTTCTACGAGCTGGTGCCCTTCCTGTACGAGCTGACCCCCCGCGCCATCGCGGAGGCCGCCGCGACGCTCCCGGCGGCCCCGGAGACGCGGAACACGCGGAACACGCGGAACACGCGGAACACGCAGAAACAGAAAGAGGACGCGCAGTGAACGACGACGCGCTCGTGACGATGGCCGACGACGCCGCCGGCGTCTGGGCGGCCGGCCTGGGCACCGCCGGCTTCTTCGCGTTCCTCATCGTGGTCGTCTGGCAGATCGCGGCCACGTGGCGGGCGCGGATGCTGGCGTCCCGCGAGCAGGAGTACCGGCGGCTGACCGCCAAGTACGCCGACCTGCTGGAGGACAACACCGAGATTTTGCGCCGCTGCACGGACGAGCTGACCGAGACCCGGCGCTCGGTGGCCGCGGTGGAGCGGATGATGCGGGAGGTCGATTGAACCCTCCCCCAGCTGAAGCAGGGGGATTCCTGACTCACGTCGGCTGCGGCCCGGCGGACCCCAGCTCTTACACGATCAACACCAGCCGGGTTGGAACCAGCCCGGTTCGGTACAGCAAGGCGAAGGTGGTGCTTGTGCCGTCTTGGTTCTCGACCGGCACGGTGTACGCGCTTGGTTCTCGCAACGCACAGCGTGCAGCTCACCCGCTCCTGTGGGCGCTCTTCCGCCCCGGCGGCGAAACCCCGTTCCTTGCCCTGCTCCGCAGGGGTCCGATTCCTCCCCGGCCTGAAGGCCGGGGAGGAATCGGAGGTAACCGGTGAACGCCCGCACGCCCCGCCGCGCCACGGCCCGGACCTCCCGCCGCGCGACCGGTCGCGGGATCGCCGGGGGCACGCCGGTGCACCGCCTGATCCGCCGCCTGCTGCCCGCCCCCCGCGGCGAGTACGCCAACGACGGCTTCCCCCTGCGCCACCCGCCCACGCGGCCCGCCCCGCCCGCGGCCCCGCGGCCGGGTGACGTCCCCGCGCCCGGGCCCGGGCCCGGGTGGGAGGATGAGGGGCCCAAGCCTTCGTCCACGTGAGAGCCGTCTGATGACCACCCACACCCCGAAGATCGCCGTCCTGGGCGCAGGCAGGATCGGCGAGGCCCTGCTCGGCGGCCTGCTGCGGGCCGGCCGCGCCCCCGCCGACCTGCTGGCCACCGAGCGCCGCCCCGAGCGCATCGAGGAGCTGCGCGCCCGCTACGGCATCGAGATCACCGGCACCCCCGAGGCCGCCAAGGCCGCCGACATCCTCATCCTCGCCGTCAAGCCGCAGGACATGGCCGTCCTGCTGGAGGAGCTGGCCCCGCACGCCGCCCCCGGCCGCCTGGTGATCTCGGCCGCGGCCGGCATCACCACCGCGTTCGTGGAGTCCCGGCTCGCCGAGGGCACCCCGGTGGTCCGCGTCATGCCCAACACCCCCGTGCTGGTGGACGAGGGCATGTCCGTCATCTCCCCGGGACGGCACGCCGGGGAGGAGCACCTGGCGCACGCCGAGGCCATCTTCGGCAGCGTCGGCAAGACCGTGCGCCTGCCGGAGTCGCAGCAGGACGCGGCCACCGCGCTCTCCGGCTCGGGCCCGGCGTACTTCTACTTTCTGGTCGAGGCCATGACCGACGCGGGCATCCTGCTGGGCCTGCCCCGCGACCAGGCCCACGACCTCATCGTGCAGGCCGCCATCGGCGCGGCGGTGATGCTGCGGGACAGCGGCGAGCACCCGGTGAAGCTGCGGGAGGCCGTGACCTCCCCGGCCGGCACGACGATCAGCGCGATCCGCGAGCTGGAGAACCACGGCGTGCGCGCCGCCCTGATCGCGGCCCTGGAGGCCGCCCGCGACCGCAGCCGGGCCCTGGCCGCCGGGCAGTAACCCCCCTGCCCGGACCCCCTTACCGCCAGGCGGAACGCGGCGGCGGGCGCCCCCCGGACGCCCGCCGCCGCTCCTCCCGCCCCGCCGCCGGGGCCGCCGCCCGCGACCGCGCCGCCCCGGCCGTTCACCCCCGCCGGCGAGGGTGCCCCCGCTTGCGGGGGAGGGCCCTAGTCCGTGGCGATCGCGCGCAGGACGTTCATCCGCCCCGCCCGGAACGCCGGGACCAGCGCCGCCACCAGGCCCACCAGGGCCGACCCGGCGAAGACCACCCCGATGGTGTTCCACGGGATCTCCAGCACCGAGAAGCCCTCGGTCGCCAGCAGCCGCTGCGCCGTGACCCCCCAGGCCATGCCGAGCCCCAGGCCCAGCAGCGCCCCGAACAGCGCGATCACCACCGACTCCAGGCGCACCATCCGCCGAAGCTGCCGCCGCGACAGGCCGATCGCCCGCATCAGCCCGATCTCCCGGGTCCGCTCGATCACCGACAGGGCCAGGGTGTTCACCACGCCCAGCACCGCCACCACGATCGCGAGGGCCAGCAGGCCGTAGACGATGTTCAGCAGCCCGCCGATCTCGTCCTCCAACTGCTGTTTGTAGTCGGCCTGGTCTGCCACCTCGAACTGCGGGAAGGGCTCAAGCGCCGCCCGCAGCGCCTCGTAGGCCGCCGCCCGCTGCCCCTCCTCGGCCACCGCGAACATCGCCACGTTCAGCGGCACCAGGTCCTCCGGCAGGTGCGCCCGCGCCGTGTCCAGCGCCAGGTACATCGCCCCCGGGTCCAGCAGCGTGTCCTCCGAGGTGATCGCGCCGACCGTCAGCGCCACCGCCTCGTCCCCGCCGACGAACCGCGCGGTCACCGTGTCGCCCACCGACAGGCCGTGGTCCTCCGCGAAGGACTCGCCCACCGACAGGTGGTCCGGCCGGTACGCGTCCGCCAGCTCCCCGGCCACCGTCACGGCCCGCAGGTCCTGGGCGTACGTCGGGCTCGCCGCGACGACCCCCTCCTCCGAGGTCTCCCCGTCCGGAGTGGTCAGCTCCAGCTGAACCTCGGTGTAGTCCGTCACGTGCGCCAGGCCCGGCGTGGAACGCACGGCCTCGGCCGCCTCGGGCGTGATCAGCTGCTCCCCGGAGGTGTCCACGATGAAGTCCGCGCCCACCGTCCGGTCGAGCTGGTCCGAGGCGGAGGCCACCACCGAGGAGCCCACCACCGACAACGACCCCACCAGCGCGAGCCCGATCATCAGCGCGCCGGCCGTGGCACCCGTACGACGCGGGTTGCGCCGGGCGTTGCGCCCCGCCATCCGCCCCACCGGGCCGAAGGCGCGCAGCACCACCGCGCTGAGCCCCCGCACCACCAGCGAGGCCAGCAGCGGGCCGATCACGATCGCGCCCACCAGCGTCAGCAGCAGCCCGCCCGCCAGGTACAGCGAGCCGTCCGCCGCCTCCTCGGCCGAGGCCGCGGCCACCAGCGCCGCCGCGCCCGCGCCGCTCAGCAGCAGCCCCAGCACCGAGCGCACCGCGCCCGAACGCCGCGAGCCGGAACCCTGCACGCCCCCGTCCCGCAGCGCCGCCATCGGCGAGACCCGGCCCGCGCGCCGCGCCGGCAGCCAGGCCGCCAGCAGCGTGGCGATCAGCCCGACCGCCATCCCCGCCACCGGCGTGCTGGTGGAGACCGTCAGCTCCGAGGTCTCCACCGAGATCCCGATCGCGCCCATCAGCTCCATCAGCCCGATGGCCAGCCCCACCCCGGCGCCGATCCCCAGCGCCGAGCCGACGACGCCCAGCAGCAGCGCCTCGCCCAGCACCGAGCGGTTCACCTGCCGCCGGCTCGCGCCCACCGCCCGCATCAGCCCGATCTCGCGGGTGCGCTGGGCCACCAGCATCGAGAACGTGTTGACGATCAGGAAGACGCCCACCAGCACCGCGATCCCCGCGAAGCCGAGCATCGCGTACCGGATCACGTCCAGGAAGCCGCCGACCTCGTCGTTCATCGCCTCCCGGTTCTCCGCCCGGGTGTCCACCTCGAACCCGTCCCCGAGACCGGCCGCCACCCGCCGCGCCAGCTCCTCCTCGCCCACGCCCTCCGCGGCCTGGACGTTCACCGCGCTGATCAGGTCGGGCCCGCCCAGCAGCGCCGTGCGCGCCGCCGTCGGCTCCATCAGCAGGTAGGCAACGCCCGGGTTCGGGCCGTCGAACTCGGCCAGCCCCGTCACCGTGGCGGTGAAACGCCCCGGCACCGCGACGACCTCCACCCGGTCCCCGACGCCGACCTCGCCCCGCTCCGCGGTGTTCCGGTCGAGCATCACCTCGCCGGGCCCGGACGGCTCGCGGCCCTCGGCCACCTCCATGCTGCGCCGGGTCTCCGGGCCCCAGTCGGTGCCGATGGTCGGCGGGCCCTCCGCGCCGAGCGCGTCCCCGGCCTCGTTCACCACCGTCAGGCGGGTGTTGAGGACCACGCCCTCGGCCGAGGCCACGCCCTCCACCTCGCGGACCCGGTCCACCACCGAGGCCGGCAGGGTCTGCTCGCGGCCCGTCTCCTGGGCGTTGTCCTCCTCCTCCGGACCCACCGTCACGTCCGAGGAGGTGGCGGTGAAGTACCGGTCGAAGGTGGCGTTGAGCGTGTCGCTGAAGACCAGCGTTCCGCTGACGAACGCCACCGACAGCACGATCGCGATCCCCGAGAGGATCATCCGGCCCTTGTGGGAGAAGAAGCTCCGCAGGGAGGTGCGCCAGACGGTCACGACACCCTCCCGCGGGCGTCGAAGCGGCGCATCCGGTCCAGGACCAGCTCGGCGGTCGGGTTGGCCATGTCGTCCACGACCCGCCCGTCCGCCAGGTACAGCACGCGGTCGGCGTGGGCGGCGGCGACGGGGTCGTGGGTGACCATGACGATGGTCTGGCCCAGGTCGTCGACGGAGCGGCGCAGGAAGCCCAGGACCTCGGCGCCGGCGCGGGAGTCGAGGTTGCCCGTCGGCTCGTCCCCGAAGATGATCGCCGGCCGGGCGGCCAGGGCCCTGGCCACGGCGACGCGCTGCTGCTGGCCGCCGGAGAGCTGGGCGGGGCGGTGCTTGAGGCGGTCGGCCAGGCCGACGGTGGCGATGACCCGCTCCAGCCACTCCTTCTCGGGCTTGCGGCCGGCGATGTCCATGGGGAGGGTGATGTTCTCCAGGGCGTTCAGGGTCGGGAGGAGGTTGAACGCCTGGAAGATGAAGCCGATCCGGTCGCGGCGCAGCCGCGTCAGCTTCTTGTCCTTCAGGCCGGTGATCTCGGTCTCCCCGACCCAGATCCGCCCGGAGGTGACGGTGTCCAGCCCCGCCAGGCAGTGCATCAGCGTGGACTTGCCCGAGCCCGAGGGGCCCATGATCGCGGTGAACGCCCCGCTCCCGATCTCGATGCTCACCCGGTCCAGCGCCACCACGCGCGTTTCCCCGGCACCGTACGCCTTCACGATCCCCTCGGCCCGCGCGGCGACCGCCGCGCGAACCCCGGTTGCAGCGGCCATGGCCACGATGGGTCCTCATTTCCTGGCTCGGAACGGTCCGTCGCGTCGTTGATCCGGGCGACGCAGCAACAGTGCCGTCCGGCCGGGGCCCGTCACGATGGTGCGCGGCGCCGTATCGGCCCGGGGGTTTACCCCACCCCACCGCCCCGGTCCGCCCCACCGGGGGCGGGCTCACCTGGGGGCGCGTCGCCTTGGCCCGCGGTGCCCCGGGCCGCGGAGCCCCGGCGGGCGGTGCCCGGGCCCGCCGCCGCGGCCGTTGCCTCCCGGCCCGCCGCGTACATCCGCGCGATCACGTCCTCGATGTCCGGCTCCCGCAGCGACAGGTCCGCCAGGGGGTAGTCCTCCGCGATCCGCGCCACCAGCGGCGCCGCGCTCGCCGAGGCCGGGAACGCCAGCCACTGCCGCGGCCCCGCCACCCGCACCGTCCGCGCGCCCTCCACCGCGATCGGCGGCAGCTCCCGCTCCAGGTCCACCACCAGCGTCCGCTCGCTCTCCCCGGCGGCGTGAAGTCCCGCCAGCCCGCCGTCGTACATCAGCCGCCCGTGGTCGATCACCATCACCCGGCGGCACAGCTGCTCGATGTCCGTCAGGTCGTGCGTGGTCAGCAGCACCGTCGTGCCCCGCTCGGCGTTCAGGTCCCGCAGGAAGCCGCGGACCCTCGCCTTGCTGACCACGTCCAGGCCGATCGTCGGCTCGTCCAGGTACAGCACGTCCGGGTCGTGCAGCAGCGCCGCCGCGATGTCCCCGCGCATCCGCTGCCCCAGAGAGAGCTGCCGCACCGGCACCGGCAGCAGCGGACCCAGGTCCAGCAGTTCCACGCACCGCTCCAGGTTCCGCCGGAACCGCGCCGGCTCCACCCGGTACATCCGCCGCACCAGGGCGTAGGAGTCCCGCAGCGGGAGGTCCCACCACAGCGTCGTCCGCTGCCCGAAGACCACCCCGATCCGCCGCGCCAGCCGCGTCCGCTCCCGCGAGGGGTCCAGACCCGCGACCCGCAGCCGCCCCCCGCTCGGGGTCAGAATGCCCGTCAGCATCTTGACCGTCGTCGACTTGCCCGCGCCGTTCGGCCCGATGTAGCCGACCATCTCCCCGCGCGCCACCTCGAACGAGAGTCCGTCCACCGCCCGGACCTCCTCGCGCACGCGCCGCCGCAGCGGCCCGCGCCCCCGCGCGCGCCTGCGCACGGAGAACACCTTCTCCACGCCCTCCAGCACGATCAACGGCCCGCCACCCGCGCCGCCCGCCCCGGCCGTTCCGCCCTCCGCCACCGCCATCGTTCGCCGCTCCCTCGCGCCTCGCGCTCCACAGGTCCCTCGCGTTCCCCGCCCCCGGCCCCGACGGGCCCTAGCTCCCCGTGCTCCGGTAACTCCGCACGCCCGACCGCCACACCAGCGCCGCCACCCCCCACATCGCCGCCGCCACCGCCGGCGAGAGGAAGTCCACCCACCCCGGCAGCCCCAGCGGGTCCTCCCGCCCCAGCAGCCGCAGCGCCGGAAGCCAGTTGACGAACGCCAGCGGCACGGCGAACGTCACCCCGCGCACCAGCTCCCGCGCGAAGACGCTCGGCGGGTACTGGAGCAGCGCGTCCCCGCCGTACGTGAAGGCGTTCTGCACCTCCGCCGCGTCCTGGGCGAAGAACTGGAACGCGCCACCCATCGCGAAGATCGCGCCAAAGATCACCGCCCCCGACGTGACCATCGCCACGACCAGCACCACCCGCCCCACCGACCAGTCCACCTCCACGCGCGTCAGGGCCCACCCGAGCACCCCCAGCCCCTCCAGCACCCGCCCCAGCCGCCGGAACGCGAACCGGTCCGCCGCCACCTGCGCGAACACCGGCGCCGGACGCACCAGCAGCACGTCCAGCGTTCCGTCCCTGATCCGGCTCCCGACCCGGTCCAGATTCCCCAGCGCCAGGTCCGCCAGCCCCAGGGACGCCCCGCTCGCCCCGTACAGCAGCGCCACCTCCGCCACCGTGAAGCCGCCCAGCGTCTCCACGTGCGAAAACATGATCAGGATCGCCAGGAAGTCCAGCGAGGACGTCACCGCCGCCGCCACCGTCATCAGGACGAACGACGTCCGGTACGCCCATCCCGAGCGCACCCACATCCACACGATCAGCCCGTAGGCCCGCAGCCCCTCAGCCACCCTGCACCACCACCCTCCGGGTCGCGCACGCCTGCACCGCCCGCCCCGCCAGCAGCAGCGCCACCGCCCACCCGGCCTGGAACGCCAGCGCCCCCGCCGCGCCCCAGCCCGCGTGCCGCCCCAGCAGCACGTCCGCCGGCACCTGGAGCAGCGCCGCCCAGGGCAGCCACTGGACCGCCTCGCCGAACGCGCCGGGGAAGACCGTCAGCGGCAGCAGCATCCCGGAGAAGAAGATCGAGGAGACGGTGCTCAGCATGTTCAGCCCGGCCCCGTCCAGCAGCCAGAACGCCCCCAGCGCCACCAGGTAGCGCAGCCCGAAGCTGACGGCCAGCGCCAGCCCCACCGTCACGAGGAACAGCGCCCACCGCCCCGGCCCGGTGGGCAGCGCCAGGTCGAACAGCGCAGAGCCCACCACCAGCGGCACCACCCCGCGCCCGAGCAACTGGAAGGCCCCGCGCCCGAGATCGGAGGCCAGCCACCACATCTGGAGGTCCGCCGGCCGGTAGAGGTCGATGGCCACGTCCCCGCTGCGGATGCGCTCCTGCAGCTCCTCGTGAAAGCCGCCCCCCAGCAGCGAGACGCAGGCGATCAGGCACTGCCCGACCCAGACGAACGCCAGTGCCTCGGCCTGGTCGTAGCCGCCGAGACCCGGGCGCTCGGCCCACAGGGCCATGAAGATGTAGGCGAGGACGCAGCCGAAGACGGTGTTGGTGAAGACCCCGGCCGCCGTCGCCACCCGGTAGGTCGCGTACCGCCGGAACGCGCTCGCCGCGACCGCCGCGTACAGCCCCGACACCTCCCGCTCCTCCCGTCGGCGAAGCGCAGGAGCCTAGCCAGCCAAACCCCGCTCCGGCCAGCGGTTTTCCTCGCCCCCCGGGCTCAACTTGACACCGATCGGGCCGATCCGTAAGGTCCATCGGGCTCGCAAACGGAAGGCCTTACCGGCACCGGCGAGCAACTCCTCCCGGCGACGCGGAAGTTCGAGAAATCGAGCGTGGTAGAGTCGGGAACACCGAAGGGAAGCCGCCCGGGAATTGCCCTGGGAGAGCGACCGTTCCTTGAGAACTCAACAGCGTGCTTTTGGATAGTCAACGCCAAGTTTTTTGTTTTGCTTATGGATCATTCACGGAGAGTTTGATCCTGGCTCAGGACGAACGCTGGCGGCGTGCTTAACACAT